>JAJYUU010000089.1 GCA_021792405.1 Actinomycetes bacterium | reverse complement strand
CACCGTAACGGGAAGAGAAAGCATCCGCCATGCACCGAACCTGTCACGTCCGAAGCTGCTCAGCCATACCGCCCCGAAGGGGCAGCCGATCCTGAGCGAAGCGAAGCGAGTCTCGGGATCGGGGTAGAGATCTTTCTCGATGAGCCCGACCACCGGCGACGGCTGAACCCGGACGAGGAGTTGTTCTCGCGCTGTAGGCTCCTGGAGCAGATGATCGGCAAGCCGCTCAAGCTCGTCACGGGCGATCTGGGCATGCAGTTGCGGGCCGACGCCCACGATCTCCACTCCGTCGAGGTGCCTGACAAGTACGCCAAGGACGCTCTTCGCCGGTCACAAGCGGGCGAAGATTAACAGCTCCTCCGGCACGCTGGATTGGAGAGGCAGATGCCCGAACAGCCGCCGATACAGGACGTGCTGAACGGACTGGCTGATCAAGGTGAGCTGGTCTTGCTACAGATGCAGCCAGGGCTGCGGATCGATCAGGAGATGCTGATCGCCCAGATCGCCGTCCAGTGGGCTGAGTTGGCCACAGCCATCGCGCTGCTGACGCTCGGGTCGGCTAATGCAGCCAGGTTGCGCAGTACGTCGCGGACAGCCTCGCCGACGCATCCGCGACCGACGGCTATCTCGGCCAACCTCGCGGACTACTGGGACTCAGTCGCGTGGCGTATCGATCAGCTTCGTGAGTGGGCTGACAACCCTCCAGAGTGACGTTAATACCTTGTCTTCAGCCACGTCGACATCGACCAAGTCATGCGCCGGCCGTTGTCGGTAGGTCTTGTCGGCCCAAACTGTTACGACTACTCCCGTGAATGCTGAGACTCTGGTCGAAGTGCTCGGGACAGCTGTGACCATCGTTGGCCTCGTCGTGGTAGCGCCGTATGAGGCTGGGCGGCTGGTTGCCGAGCTTTCGCGTGCGCTGCGGCGCTTGGGACGCCAGGCGAGGGGCTATCTGGCCCGCGTCGTACCATTCCTTCGCCCCGACGCCAAGGTACACGGGGTCGCTGCCCACGGCAGCATCAGGATGAGGTGGCCGCAGTAGGGCCAGTCCTCTGCCCCCAGCTCGGCGTGTGCGAAGAAGTGATCAGCCTTATGGAGCTGGGCGTCCACCTGATTCAGGTAGGCCATCGGCTCACCGCACCTGATCGACCCGGCTCTCGATGAGCAACCGGCTGACGCCCTTTCCGTCACCCATGCCGCATCCGCAGCAGCTGGTCCCAGGATGAGTCAGCATCCGGACCCGGTATGGCCGGATCACCGAACACTGCTATCGAGCCGCAGGCTCTGGCGAACCGACCCAACTCGAGTTGGCCGGCGAAGTCGCTGCTGGAGACTAGCCTGACCTCCTGGAGGTGGCTGTTCAGCAGCGGCGAAGCCTCCGGCATCGGTTCTTTGCTGCCGGGATCGATGCTGACAGCCAGCCGGAAACCGCCGTAGGCGCCGTAGTTGTAGAAGGACGAGTAGTAGCGCTTGTCCATGGCGGCATCGTCAGGTGTGCTGCCGAACGAGCCGCCGCGGATGAGGAACTTGACGTCCTCGCTCCAATTCTCCGCGACATTGATCCGTCTGTCGCTCTTCCACCAATGCCGGCAAGCGAATGCGAAGGGCAGGTCGGGGATGACGATGTCGGAGTCTGGCACCGGCTCTTCCCGGCGCCAGAGGGTCGAGGTGTACTCCCAGGCGTTGCCGGCTAGGCCGCTGACCTTGTACGGGCTCATCGACCAGCCGGCATCGACGAACGTCGGCGTCTGCGAGGCCTTCGGATGGGTGGTCGAGAACCAGCCATTCTTGTCCGAGACCTCATCGCCCCAGGGGAAGCGGTGCGGCTTCCCGGCGGTGGCGGCGAAGTTCCACTCGGCTTCGGTAGGCAGGCGGAACCGGTACGGCGTGGTGGCCCAAAGCCAGAAGCAGTAGGCCACGCAGTCGTAGTAGGTCATGCCGAGGGCCGGGAAACGGCCGAGCTTCTCCTTCTGCGTCTCCAGGTTGTCGCCAAAGACGCTGCAGTACTCATTCCAGGTCCGGGTGCCCGGCCAGCCGAACTTGCCCAGGAAGTCGTGCCACTCGTAGGCGGTGACAGCCAGTGAGGCCAGGTAGAAAGGCGCAACGTCCTGGCCGGTAAACGGGTCGGTGCCGCCGGGGATGAGGATGAGGCTGTCGTCGCTCTCGTAGTGGCACCACGGAATCTGGCGCTGCGGCGGGTATTCCGGCGCTTCGGCCTTGACCCGGATGCTGCCGGTCAGGTCCCCGAGCGACCGGTCCAGATACCGTTCGCAGACGTTGTTGAGCACGCTGACGATCTCTCTCGCATCGCTCTCCGGCATGCTGTGGTGCCAGTCCCGGTACTGGCCGAGGACCTTTTCGACCGGCGCCGCCACTTCCATGTGCTCTGCCAGCACTTCGAGGGTCCGGATGACGTGGAGCAGACTACGATCGACCAGCAGCGACTCGGCGGGCAACTGGACCTGGTTAATAATCAGCCGCTGGGAGCGGTCCTCTGCAATGGTCGGCTGCTCCTCAGCGACTGGCTCCTTTGGCGCAGAGGGCTGGAGCGGCGGTGCAACTTCCGTATCTGCCTTCGGGTAGGTAAACAGCCGGGCATGGAAGGCTCGCAGACAGGCTTCACCCCGGCGGTCGAGAGCCATCGTCCGCTCGCTGTTACTGCCGATCCATGCTGCCGCGATCTGGCGGCGGACACCCTTGCTGGCCGATCGGGGGGTCCTCCACCGCATGTTGAGCGGGTTACTGGCGTTGCCCTCACTCGGCCATTCGGTGACCAAGCCCAGCAGCGCTCCGCCGGCCAGCACCTGGCTGGCGGCCATTGCGTGCTTGTCCTCGGCGCTGGCCCGGCTCTCTTTCAAGTCAGAGTAGGCATCCTCAAGGATGGTCTGGAATAGCTCGCCCACGGCCCTGGCCTTCTCAAAGGGCGTCGTGTAGTCGCGTATGAGGGTGAGAAGCGCCGGACACTTGGCAAGCTCGACCAGCCAGTCCATCCGGCGGAGGCCAGCCAGGTAAGTCAGCTCGGCGAGCTGCTCATCGAGGACAGGCTGCGCTACACGCAAAGTCCCCACCCCCTTCGGCAGCTTCGGGACCGCTTGTTTCAACGATGCCACCGGAAAGCGCCGACCGCCCGCATTGCGCCGCGTGTCCGGTCCGTGTCGAAGTGCTGTCGCATCGCCGTCAGTCCGTCGGTCCGGCGTGGCCTGAGGGTTAGGCGCAGGAGCCCATCAGGCGCTCCGTCGAACCAGATGACCTGACCGAAAGGACAGACATGCGCAGGAATCCTCAAGAGATCACCTACCACGGCCGGAGCGATCTGGCCATTCCACTCGGCAGCAACATCCAGCGGCAGGTACGGGAGGAGCTGGGTCGTGGCGTGGTGGCCACTTCGCGGGCAGCCGTCAACGGAGACATTGCCCGTGCTCGGATCGGCGAGCTGGAGTGGACGGCTCACACCGCTGTAAGCGGAGTCGTCAGCCTGTCATCCGCAGAGTTCCGGGTCGCCCAGACCTTGCCCCATGCCCTGCCGAGAGTCCAGGCCATCGTCGACACCTACAGCTACCTCTGCCTCGACGAACTGCGTCAGCTGGGCCGGCGGTAGATGTCTCTCTCACTGGTCGTACTGCCGGCTATTGCCGTCGCAGTCCTGGCCTGCTACTGGCGGCGGGCTTACCGGCGTCGGGTCCGGGCTCGGCAAGAACATCTCGACGCCCTAATCCAGGTCCGCCTCAACGGGATGCGGGCCCGCCAGCGGCTGGTGCGCTACCAGGCATTGGCCCATCAGGCCATCCAGGATGAGATCCGGCAGGCTCGCCGGGAGCTGCAGCCGTGGCGGTGGTCGCCATATGACTGACACCGCGATCCGCAGCCCCGGCGGCTACCGGACCCTGCTAGCCGATCCGCCTTGGGACATCGAGCAGAAGGGCACGCTGGGAGCCGAGCGCCATTACCAGCTCATGGCTCTGCCGGCTATCTGTGACCTCAAGCCGGGCCGGCTCTGTGCCGAGGACGCCCATCTCTGGCTGTGGGTGACCAACGCCAGTCTGCATGCCGGCAAGACGGTCATGGAGTCCTGGGGTTTCACTTACCGATCGTGTCTGACGTGGATCAAGCCACGGTTCGGTCTGGGCAACTACCTGCGTAACCAGACCGAGCATCTGCTGCTGGGGACTCGTGGCAAGGCTCCGATCCTCTTCAAGGGACAAGGGACCTGGCTCTACGCCCCGCTCCAGGAACACTCGCACAAGCCCGAAGAACAGTACGCCGTCATTGAACGCTGCTCGCCGGGACCGTATCTCGAACTGTTTGCCCGGCGCCGTCGTCCCGGCTGGGACGCCTGGGGCAACGAAGTCACCTGCGACGTCGAGCTATGAGGTTCCCGATGTATCCCAAGAGCTGGCAGCGCAATCTCTGGGAAGCCGTCGCCCTGCTGGTGGCAGTGGCCATTGCCGCCCACTTCGTCTGGGACGAACTGAAAGGGCTGCTGCCGGCCCTGGTCGCTCTCTGTGTCCTGGCCGTCGTCTACACCGTCGTCCTGCGGGGCTGGCGGCGGTAGATGGACGCTCCCAGCCAGGCGATGGTCCCGGAGGCCATGGCCATTCTCATCCGGCGAGGGCTGACCGCCGTGGTCTTCGTCATCGCCAGCCTCAGCTTCGCCTTCGGCTTCGGCAACGGCTGGCTGCTCGGCCTTGCTCTGGGCGTGCCCGGCTGGATCGCCCCGCTGGTTGACCTTCGTGCCGATGGAGACCATCGAGCAGGCCGCCGTCGACTACTGGAAGCAGCACGTCCAACTCGACGAGCAGCGAACCGCCGAGATCCGCAAGGTCGTCATGGACTGGCTGCTGACCCGCCAGGCCGACAGCGGCAAGACCATCGCCGCCGAACGCCGGAGGATCGAGAAACTCGATCGCGAGCAGGCCAAGCTGACCCAGGCGTATCTTGCTGACGCGCTGCCGATCGACACCCTCAAGACCGAGCAGAGCCGCGTCCAGCGGGAACTGGCCCAGGCCCGGCTCCTGATCGGGCAATACCAGGAGGACTACCAGGCCATCGAGGCCGCCCTCGATGAGGCCCTCCTGATGTGCCGCTATGGCTCACTGGCGTACGAGTACGCCGAGCCGGAGACACGACGCCAGCTGATCCAGGCCGCCTTCGATAAGCTCTGGGTGGTCGGCGCAGAGATAGCTGGCTGCGACCTCAAGCCCGGCTACATGGCCCTCCTCGACGAAGACCTAGTCGCCGAACTGGAGCGGCAGGCCGGGCGACCAGTTGAAGCTGAGGCCGACGAGCCAAGCTCTCCTCACGTCCGTTACCGCCGTGCACCAAGCCCGACCCGGCAGCCTGTGCCGACTGACAGCGCCAGAACCATCGAACGGATTACGGCAGAGCGACCGGCGGGTCGCCTCCCCTGGGAAGCAAAAGACACCAAGCAGCTCGTTGGTGTCTCTGGTGCGAACATGTCTGATCTGGTGGGCGCAACTGGGTCCGAACCAGTGACCCCTCGCTTGTAACGAGTGCGCTCAGCGGCTGAGTGGTGCCTGATGTGGCCTGATGAGCTCATGGAGAAGCAGGCGGGTGGCTCCCCCAGTTGGCTCCCCCGCCCTGAAGAAGGTCACTACTACTCGAACGCCAAGACGAAATACCATCTACAGCAGCGAACAATAGGTGGGCGCAGTAGGTTTCGAACCTACGGCCTCTCGCTTGTAAGGCGAGTGCTCTACCACTGAGCTATGCGCCCGGTACGTCGGCTATCGCGATCGCCGGCGGGACCGCAGCTAGAGTACCGGTTCCGGTGCCCTCTGTGGCCGCGAGCACGCCTGAGCGCGCCCCGTCAGCAACCCGCCCAAGAGTACGAGACCCCACCAAGTTAGCGCAGGGCAGCGCCCTCGCCACCCTTCTCTGAACCGCCCGCAGCCGGCGTCTTCGCGGCCGGGCTGCCCGCAGGGTAAAAGAGACCGAGCACCCGCAGCGCAGCTGACCCGGTGTTCTCCAGGCAGTGCGGCGTGTACGGCGGCAGGTAGACCGACGACCCTGGGCCGATGGGCAGGTCGTCGCCGGCCACATGCGCCACGCCCTCGCCGTCCAGCACGTAGACGGCCTCGTCGTAGGTGTGATGATGGGCGGGCGCGCGCCCCGGCGGGATCACGCCGACGAAATGCGTGATTGCCAGGTTCCCTGCCGGGCCCGCGCTCAGCAGCACCCTGAACTCCCGGTCCCCGGTACGCTCCGGAACGCAGTCCGCGAGCCTCGCCACGCGGACCGGCGGACCGGTGTCGTCGGCTGGCGAACCCGCCCGGATCTTTGTCGCAAGGACCTTCAGGCCGGCAGCTTCCGCCCGGCCCTGGTACTGCTCACCGCGCTTCAGCCACACCGCGGTTCCCGGCTGCAGCGCGGCCCGTAGCCCGGCCACGTCAAGAGTTCCGGATCCGCTGATCACGTACCACGCTTCGCCCATGCCGCCCGCCCGGCCGGTCAGCACTGCCCCGTCGGCAAGCTGAAGCTCCCGCTGGCACAGCGCGGAGCACCCGCGCCGGCCGTCCAGCACGGTGACGGCCCGCACGCCAGGTGATTCTTGCCGGTCAGGTGTCAAGGTGCTCCAGCGCCAGCTCGGCCACTTCGTCCGCGACGGCCATCCGGTTCTGCAGCCGGGCGAGGCGGGCGGCCATCGCCGGGCCGCTGACGCCGGACAGCAGTGCCAGCTCAAGATACTCCGACCCGGCCACGGCGGCTTCGAACCTGACCGCGGCGGGCAGCAGCGACAGCTCCGCCCTGGCCAGCCGCCGGGCACTCGCGTAGCCAGTCATCACTTCCGCGATCCGATCCTCGTCCGGCGCGACAAGCCAGGCTTCGGGCTGATCGTCGGGCACGGCCGCATCCAGGTGGCATTCCAGCAGGCAGTGGCCGAGGTCCAGGACGGCAAGGCCGAGGCCGCCGGCCTCCCACCCGGTCAGCGTCACCGGGCCGCCGTCCGCCTGGACCGCGGTGCGCGCCCACACCTGGCCGTGCACCACGGTCACCGCGCACGACCGGGCCGCTGCGAGCACCGTCTGCGCGGTCTGCCGGCAGTCCGCATGCAGCGCCTGCCAGGCCGGCGGGACAAGGCCATCCACCGCGTCCAGCCGGGCCAGCGTGGCCGGCCCCGCGACTGCCGGATGCCGAGGCGAGAGATCGGCCCCGTCGCCGCGCCCGGACGGCAGGGCAGGCCACGGGGCGACCGAGTGCAGCCGCCCGAGGGTCACGCCGAGGCCCCGGAGCTGGCTCAGCGTCGGCAGCAGCACCTCACCCTCGGCGAAGGAGGTGGCCCAGGAGAGCCAGGGGCCGGCGACGCCAATCAGCTCTCCGGTCCTGGTGCGCATCGGCCGGGGCGCCGGGTAGGCCGCCGCCTCAAGCCAGGCGAGCGTGTGCGCGCGCCCGAGCAGCCAGTCCGCCACGGTCAGGCCGGCCGGGCTGGCCAGGTCACGGCCCTGCGCCGGCACCGGGGCATCGGCCCGGAAGGCACGGATGACCTGCCTGAAGCCGCCCGGCAACGTCAGCAGGTAGGTAACGCGCGCTTCGTGCTCGGAGCCCGCCACCACGCTGATGTCCGCCGGCTGGACCGACCGTTCGTGGTACTCGTCCAGCAGCCGGCCGACCAGCGCCGCGTCAGTCACGACATCGCGTACGGCGGCCGTTGCCTGCTGCGCCCGAGCACTTTCGCCAGTGCCCGCTCGACCTCGTCGGCCAGGTCCGCCGCCGCGCCGTCGGCCGTACTGCCGTCACTGCCGCCAGCCTCGGCCGGCTGGCCGACAGCGCCGCAGTCCCGGCACTCGACCTCGCCGAGCCTGCGCACCAGGCAGATGCTGGCGCACACCTGGCAGCGATCCAGCTCGGCTGCCCAGTCGGCCGCAGTCTGGCAGTCCGGGCAGATCAGAACCTGGCGATCGCCGCGGACGCCGCGCCGCCAGGGGCTCTCGCCCCGGTCAGGGTCAGCCTGCCGGGTTCCGCACCGATAACAGGGCATCCAGCCGCCTGTCCCGATTCTGCCGGGCTTGCCAGGATCCGCCGCATCACCAGACCAGCGCGAGGCTAGTCCAGCTCGGCGAGCGCCTTCTGGTAGTCGGCGATCTCTCGTGCTTGCGGGATGGGGTTAACGACCTTCCACCGCACGACGCCGGTCTTGTCGATGATGAACGTCCCACGGGTGGCGACGCCCATCTTGTCATCGAACACACCGTAGGCCCTGGCAACGGCGCCGTGCGGCCAGAAGTCAGCGAGCATTGTGAAATCGAAATGTTCCCGCTCCGCCCACGTGCGCAACACGAACATCGAGTCCACCGAGACCGTCAGCAGCTCGACGTCCTCCCTGGCCACTTCCGGGAAGTCGTCCCGCATCGCGCACATCTCGCCGCTGCAGACGCCGCTGAACGCGAGCGGGTAAAACACCAGCACCACGTTCTTGCTGCCGCGGAAGCCCGATAGTGTCACCGGGTTGCCGTGGGCGTCCTTGAGCTCGAAGTCCGGGGCCTGTTCGCCGACCTCCACCGCCATGTACTGGTCCTCTCAGCGAGAAACTTCTGGGAAACGGGCCGTAGCCGACACTCACCAGGGATCGTGCGGCCGTCCGGCCCGCATTCCCTGGACGGACTCAGTGTGTCAGCAGCGCGGCACAGGGCCGGCGCCGGATGGCGGTCAGTGGCTCAGCGACGTGCCTTGGGTGCCACCAGCCGGGTACCTGACCAGTTACGGCCGGCGCTCACGGTCGATGTCTGGGACAGGCCCGCGGTCGGCGCGGCTTCCCCGATCTCGCTCGGCTCCACGTGGCCATCCCGCCCTGCCTTGGGCGTGAGCAGCAAGATATAGCCGCCGTCGGCCAGCGGCGTGAGCGCGTCGACCAGGGCGTCGGCGAGGTCGCCATCGCCGTCCCGCCACCACAGCAGGACACCGTCGACGACGCCGTCATAGTCCTCCTCGACGAGCTCGGCGCCTTCGAGCGCCACGACCGAGTCGCGAAGGGCCTCGTCGCAGTCATCGTCGTAGCCGATCTCCTGCACCACGTGGCCTGGCTTGATGCCGAGCCTCTCGGCCAGGTCGCGCTGATCCTGCGCCTGACCCGCGGTCGCACTCACTGAAGTCCTCCTGATCCTTTCTGCCCCGGCGGCCGCCGAACCCCTAGATCTGGGCACATGCCCGCCTCGGGCGCCGGCTACACAGCCGCAGCATTGTCGCTGCTCTTGATCGGACAGTTCACACTGGGTCGGCTCGGTGCGCAAGTCACAATTAGTGCTCAGAGCGAAATCCCCTGCCCAGCAAGCCGCCTGAACAGCCACCCGGCGGCTTGGCCGGCCTGATATAGGGCGTTAAAGACCATATGCGCCAGTCGGCCGAGCGCGCCCGCAGCCCGGTTACCGGGCGGTAGTTATGCGTTTACCCCTAGGGCCGGCGAGAATTAGGTCAGCACTATCCACTGGATGTAGCCGCCCAGGCTGTGTCCGCCTATGACGTGGCGAGCAGCGCCCGCGTGAGCCCGGACCCGCCTCAGGACTCCGAACAGCGCCCGCCGGCCTGCCCGCCCGCGGAATGCGAGGAAGTACTCGTGGCCTCCGGACGCCAGCGCTTTTCCATCATCAGCGACGGGCTGCCAACCCAGCTCCCGGACATCGACCCGGAAGAGACCAGGGAGTGGGTGGAGTCCTTCGATGACGTCGTCCGGACCCATGGCCGCGCTCGTGCCAGGTACGTCATGCTGCGCTTGCTGGAGCGCGCCCGCGAGCAGCAGGTGGGCGTGCCAGGCCTGCGGAGTACCGACTACATCAACACCATCCCGCCCGAGCGCGAGCCGTGGTTCCCCGGCGACGAGTACATCGAACGGCGCATTCGCGCATATATAAGGTGGAACGCCGCCATCATGGTGAGCCGCGCGAACCGGCCCGGCCTCGGCGTCGGCGGCCACATCGCCACTTATGCATCCGCCGCCAGCCTGTACGAGGTCGGCTTTAACCACTTCTTCCACGGCAAGGATCACGGCGAGTCCGGCGACCAGGTCTTCTTCCAGGGCCATGCGGCTCCGGGCATCTACGCGCGGGCGTTCCTGGAAGGCCGGCTCACCGAGGACCAGCTCAACGGCTTCCGTCAGGAGCTCTCGCATCCTGGCGGCGGGCTGCCGTCCTACCCGCATCCGCGGCTGATGCCGGACTTCTGGGAGTTCCCGACGGTCTCCATGGGCCTGTCCGCCATCAATGCCGTCTACCAGGCCCGGTTCAACCGCTACCTGCTGGCCCGGCAGCTCAAGGACACCAGCCGGTCCCACGTCTGGGCCTTCCTCGGCGATGGCGAGACCGACGAGCCCGAGGTGCGCGGCGCCATCGGGCTGGCCGCCCGCGAAGAGCTCGACAACCTCACCTTCGTCATCAACTGCAACCTGCAGCGCCTGGACGGTCCCGTGCGCGGCAACGGCAAGATCATCCAGGAGCTCGAGGCATCCTTCCGCGGAGCAGGCTGGAACGTGATCAAGGTCATCTGGGGTCGCGACTGGGACCCGCTGCTGGCCAAGGACACCGACGGCGTCCTGGTGAACAAGATGAACACCACGCCCGACGGCCAGTTCCAGACCTACGCCGTCGAGTCCGGCGCCTACACCAGGGAGAACTTCTTCGGCGGCGACCTGCGGCTGCGGGCCATGGTCGAGCACCTGTCCGACGACGAGATCCGGAACCTGTCTCGCGGCGGCCACGATTACCGCAAGGTCTATGCCGCGTTCAAGGCGGCCACCGAGCACGTCGGCCAGCCGACCGTGATCCTGGCGCACACGATCAAGGGCTGGACGCTCGGCCCCGACTTCGAGGCCCGCAACGCCACCCACCAGATGAAGAAGCTGACCGTCGCCGAGTTGAAGGAATTCCGCGACCGGCTGTACCTGGAGATCCCGGACGCCGCGCTAGAGGCCGAGCTCCCGCCCTACTACCATCCGGGCGAGAAGTCCGAGGAGATCCAGTACATGCGCGAGCGTCGGGCGGCACTGGGCGGATACCTGCCGAAGCGGGCGGTGCGGGCCAGGCCGCTGACGCTGCCGGCCGACTCGGTCTACGACGAGCTGCGCCGCGGCTCGGGCAAGCAGCCGGTCGCCACCACGATGGCCTTCGTGCGCCTGCTCAAGGACCTGATGAAGGACCCGGAGATCGGCGCGCGCTTCGCGCCGGTCATCCCGGACGAGGCCCGCACGTTCGGCATGGACTCGCTGTTCCCCACCGCCAAGATCTATGACCCGCAGGGGCAGACGTACGAAGCCGTGGACCGCAACTTGCTGCTCTCCTATCAGGAGTCGGCTCGGGGCCAGATCCTGCACGAGGGAATCAGCGAGGCGGGCGCGATGGCGTCCACCGCCGCCGCGGCCACCGCCTACGCCACCCACGGCACGCACATGATCCCCGTCTACATCTTCTACTCGATGTTCGGCTTCCAGCGGACCGGCGACCAGATGTGGTCGATGGGTGATCAGCTCGGCCGCGGATTCCTGCTCGGCGCGACCGCGGGCCGCACCACGCTGACCGGCGAGGGCCTGCAGCACAACGACGGTCACTCGGTGCTGCTCGCCTCGGTCAGCCCGGCATGCGTGAGCTACGACGCGGCCTGGGCATACGAGATCGCCTGCATCGTCTCCGACGCGCTGCGCCGGATGTACGGCTCCACCCCTGAGCACCCGGACGGGGAGGACATCTTCTATTACCTGACGGTGTACAACGAGCCATACGTGCAGCCGGCCGAGCCGGCTGACTACGAGGGCGGCCGGGAGGCACTGGAACGGGCCATCCTGGCCGGCCTGTACCGCTACAGCGCCGCTCCCGAGCCGGCCGGGAATGGCTCGCCGGGCGGCGTGTCCAGCACGGGCGCGCCCCCGCAGGCGCAGATCCTCGCCTCCGGGGTGGCCCTGCGCTGGGCACTAGAGGCGCAGCGGCTGCTCGCCGAGGACTGGGGCGTCCGGGCCGGGGCCTGGTCCGCGACGTCCTGGACCGAGCTTCGCCGCGAGGCGCTGCGATGCGAAGAATGGAACATGCTTCAGCCCGAGGCCGAGCACCGGGTTCCCTACGTGACCAGGGCGCTGGACGGGCATCCGGGGCCGGTCGTCGCGGTCAGCGACTGGATCCGGGCCGTCCCGGACCAGATCGCCCGCTGGGTTCCGGCGCCGTTCACCTCGCTCGGCACCGACGGCTGGGGCTTTTCCGACACCCGGCCTGCCGCCCGCCGGTTCTTCCACGTCGACGCGGAGTCGATCGCGGTCGCCGTGCTGTCCCAGCTCGCCCGGACGGGCGAGGTCAAGCCGGAAGCCGTCGCACAGGCCATTGCCAAGTACCGCCTCGACCTGGACGTGAGCGAAGCGCTCTACTAGCCAGCAGGCGCGGCCACGACCTAAGAGATCATGGCCCGCGCGGCGAGCACGATCATCTCCTCGCTCACCGCATACCCGAGTCGGCTGACGTCGATCATCAGGTCGTACAGGGCCGGGTCACCGGGATGCACGCCATAGAAATGGTGTGTGTACGCATCGCGTGCGCGGTCGGTCTGCTGTTGCAGCCGCCGCACCGTCACCGGGTCGAATCCGTCGTACGCGAGCGCCTGGGCGACTCGCTGCTCCGCCGGGCCGCCAAGGCGAACCCGCAGCACGCGAGGGTGGGCGGCCAGCACCACGGTCGCGGCCCTGCCGAGAACCACCCCGCCGGTTTCCGCCGCCATCTGCCAGAGCACGAGTTCGGTTGCCAGCTGGAAGGTGCGCTCATCACAGAGCGCGTCCTCGCGCTGCAGCACCCCGCTGCCGTACAGGGCCGAGACGCGGGCCATCGCCGAGAGCAGCCGCTCCATGCCCGGCTCCGAGCGGTCGTCGTGTCCGGCGACAGCCGACAGTGGCGCGTGCAGCGCCTCCGCGACCTCGGCAGGTATGACACGGTCCAGGAAGGGCAGTCCGAGGCGGCGCGCCACCACGGGGCCGAGCACTGCGCCGCCGGCGCCATACGCGCCCGAGATGGCGACCACCAGGCTCGGGGGTACGGCGCTGATCGCCTGCTCACGCCAGCGCCCGACCTGTGTTTCCAGGTCCGCCGCCAGGTCGTCCGGTGCAGGCGCGGCGCCCGGTCGCGCCGCGACCGCGGGCGCCGCGACCGCAGGCGCCCGGGCCGCTGGTGCCGCCGGGGCCGCACGGTGTTTCCCGCCGCGGAGCCAGGACGCACCCGCGGCAACCACCATCGCGGCGAAGGAGAACGCGAAGACGCCGCGCAGGCCGGTGGCGAACGGGTGCGCGATCAGCGCTGGAAAGAAGCTGCGGCTGGTGAGGCTGGCCGCGGCCGGGGCGGGCAGCCGGGCCAGGATGCCGGTCGGCGCGAGCAGCGCCCGGACGGGGTTGTACCCGAGCAGCGCCGCGAACAGCACGCCCACGGGCGGCTGGCGCGCGACCCGCGCGGCGGCTGCGGCCGGCACGCCATGCGCGGTCAGGCCCGTCGACATGGCCGGGGCGAGCGATCCGGACAGCCCGATCACGATCAGCGTGAAATAGATGCCGATGGAGAGCACCATGCCCGCGTTCTGGAAGGTCATTACCATGCCGGCGCCCGCGCCCCGCTGGTCGCGCGGCAGGCTGTTCATGATCCCGGCCCGGTTCGGCGCGGCGAACAGTCCCATGCCAAGGCCGTTAAGCAGGAGCAGCGCCGCGAACGCCGGGTAGCTGAAGTCGACGGGGAGAACGGCCAGCAGCGCGAAAGACACGGCGGCGGCGATCATGCCCGCGGTGGCGAATGGCCGGGCCCCGAAGTGATCCGACAGATAACCCGAGGCCGGGCCGGCAATGAGGAAGCCCGCCGTCAGCGGCAGCATGTAGATGCCGGCCCACAACGGGGTCACCGCGAAGCTGTAGCCGTGCAGCGGCAGCCAGATCCCCTGCAGCCAGATGATGAGCACGAAGAGCAGCCCGCCGCGGCCGAGCGAGGCGAGCAGGCCGGCCAGGTTCCCGGCACTGAACGCCCGGATCCGAAACAGCGGCATTCGGAACATCGGATCCGGCACCTTCGTCTCGATCCAGGTGAACAGGGCCAGGATGAGCACGCCCGCAATGAGCTCCCCGAGGACCTTCGGACTGGTCCAGCCCATAGCGCTGTGCCCGTACGGCTCGATGCCGTAGGTGATGCCGACGAGCACCAGGATCAGGCCGGCGGCGAACGTGACGTTGCCCCACCAGTCGATCGAGGCGGGCGCACGATGACCGACGTCACGCAGCTTCAGGTACGCCCAGATCGTTCCGAATAGGCCGAACGGCACCGAGACCGCGAACACCAGGTGCCACTCGACCGGCCCGAGCAGACCGCCCAGAATCAGGCCGATGAAGCTGCCCGCGATCGCGGCGACCGCGTTAATGCCCAGCGCTAGCCCGCGCTGGTCGACCGGGAAGGCATCGGTCAGGATCGCGCTCGAGTTGGCCATCAGGAAGGCCGCACCGATACCCTGCAGGATCCGCATGGCGATCAGCCAGACCGCGCCGGCCGGCCCAGACAGCCAGGTAACCGAGAGCAGGATCGAGAACAGCGTGAAGATCGCGAATCCGAGGTTGTACATGCGGACCCGGCCATAGATGTCGCCGATCCGGCCGAAGCTCACCACCAGGACAGCGGTGACGAGCATGTAGCCCATCAGGATCCACAGCAGGTAGGTCGTGTTGCCCGGCAGCAGCGGATCGAGCCGGAGGCCGGTGAAGATGTTCGGCAGCGCGATCAGCAGGATGGAGGAGTTCAGCGAGCCCATCAGCACGCCGATGGTGGTATTGGACAGCGCAATCCACTTGTACCTGGGGTCGGCCGTCGGCTGCGCCTGCACGGCCCGGTCATACCCCGCCCGCAGTCCCCTATCGTTAGCGCCGTGATCTCGCCAGGTGCCGCGCTCCGGCCATTGCGCTACCGGAGCTTCGCCGTGCTGTGGACCGCCAGCCTGGTATCGAACGTCGGCACCTGGATGCAGACGGTCGCGGTAGGCGCGCTGGTGATCTCCCGTACCGGCCAGGCGAGCTGGGCGGTACTCGTCGCGGCAGGGGCGTTCCTGCCCATCGGCCTGCTGTCGCCGGTCGGCGGCGCGATGGCCGACCGGCTGCCGCGCCGGCCGGTGATCGCGGCCGGCAACCTGCTCCAGGGCATCGTCGCGGCCGTCATCGGCTGGCTGATCGCGACCGGGCACGATGCGCCCTACGAGTTGCTCGCGCTGGTGACCGGCCAGGGCGCCGTCGCTGCCCTGATCGGGCCGTTCAGCCAGGCAATCCTGCCCGACCTGGTGCCGCGGTCGGAGTTCCTGGCCGCCAGCTCGCTGAACTCAGCGCAATGGAACGCCGGCCGGATCATCGGGCCCGCGCTGGCCGGGGCCACGGTCGCCGCCTTCGGCTTCCCGGCCAGCTTCGCCGCGAACGCGGTGTCGTTCCTCGCTGTCGTCGCAGCCCTCGCCTTCATCCGGCTGTCCCCGCCGCCTGGCAGCACCGGGCCGCTGCTGCGCGCCATGCGCGACGGGCTGCGGGCCGCCTGGACCCAGTCGTCCTGCCGGGCGGCAATGATCTCCATCGGCGTCGTCGCGTTCCTCGCCGCGCCGTTCATCGCGCTGGTGCCGGCCGTCGCGCTCAGCCTCACCCAGGGCGGCGCAGCCCAGGTCGCGGCGGCAACCGCCGCGCTGACGACTGCCCAGGGCGCCGGGGCTGTCGCCGGGGCACTATGCCTGCCGCCGCTCGCCCTGCGCTTCGGCAGGGGCCGGGTGCTGCGGTGGAGCCTGGCGCTGCTGCCGCTGGCGCTGGCCGGCTACGGCACCGCGCGGTCGCTCTGGCTTGCGGTGACCGCACTGTTCGTGGTCGGGATGGTGTACATGAGCGTCCTGTCGGGCCTGCAGACCGTGGCTCAGCTGCAGGCTCCGGCCGCCTACCGGGGCCGGGTGCTGAGCTTCTTCCTGGTCGCGCTCGGCGTGGCCTATCCGCTCGGATCGCTGGCCCAGGGCCCGGTCGCCAACCATCTCGGCGTCGGCTGGACCACCGTGGGCGCTGCGCTCCTGCTCGGCGTCATCTGCCTGGCCGCCCGCTGGCGCTGGCCCGGTTTCGTCCGGGCCCTGGCAGACAGCCAGGCCGACGGGACGGTGCCGGCCGCGCACGCTGGGGCAGCGACCACTGCCGGCGGCGTGGCACGCTGAGGGCATGGCAGTGAAAGCGACCAGCGACCGCCAGCCGGCCCGGCCAAGCGGCCGGGTCAGGGACGACACCATTGACCGGTTCGACGCTGCGGTCGGCGGCCTTGGCACCGCGGCCATGCTCGCGATGGACCGGCAACTGCCCTGGTTCGCCGCACTCTCCGCGGAGAACAGGTCCTGGCTGGGACTTATCGCCCAGGCCGCCATCGCCGCCTTCCTGGACTGGCTCAAGCACCCGGAGCGGACCAAGCCGCCCGCCGTGGCCGGCGAGGTGTTCGGCACCGCGCCTCGCGAACTGGCCAGGGCGGTGACGCTGCAGCAGGCGGTGGAGATGGTCCGGGTCATCGTCGACGTGGTCGAATCCCGCGTGGACGAACTCGCCGCGCCCGGCGGCGAGGCCGAGTTGCGCGAGGCCGTGCTCCGGTACGCAAGGGAGATAGCGTTCGGCGCCGCGCGGGTGTACGCAAGGACTGCCGAGGCGCGCGGTGCCTGGGACGCGCGCCTGGAAGCGCTGGTGGTCGAGTCCCTGGTCCGGGGCGAGGTCGATGACGGCCTGCAGTCCTGGGCATCGGCGCTCAACTGGTCGTTCAGCCCGGTGACCGTGATCGTCGGCACGACCGGCGAGCGGATGAAGGGCGGCGCCCAGGCAGCGGGCCTGATCGATGAGTTCCGGACGCTGGCCCGGCGGGCCCGGCTCGACCTGCTTGCGGGCGTGCACGGCAACCGGCTAGTCCTGGTGGTCGGCGGCAGCACCGACCCGCTCGATGCGGCACGCCACTTCGTCGGCCGGTTCGGGCCGGGGCCGGTGGTGGTCGGCCCTGGCGCCGCCGACCTGCAGTCGGCGGTCGCGTCCGCCACCGCGGCGCTGGCGGGCCTGCGCGCGGCTGCTGGCTGGCCGGAGGCGCCGCGGCCGGTCCTCGCCAGCGAACTGCTGCCGGAACGTGCCCTGGATGGTGACGAATCCGCCCGAGCCACCTTGATCGAGACCATCTACGAGCCGCTGCGCAGCGGCGGCGCGGCGCTGCTCGACACCGTGATGACGTATCTGGAGCAGGGAAACTCGCTCGAGGCCACCGCCCGGCTGCTGTTCGTGCACCCGAACACCGTCCGCTACCGGCTTCGGCGGGTGAGTGAGCTCACCGGCATCACTCCGGGTGACGGCAGGGGCGGATTTGAGCTATGGACAGCGGTGGTTCTGGGTCGGCTGGCAAGCAAGGGAGCATAACTTGTAGGGTCTCGACATAGCGACATGAAGAAACTTCGTTTACTTCGGCATGGTTATGGCGGACTCCTACAGTGCAGGCTAGAGCAATGCTCCTCATCGCCGCTCCCGGCCAGGGCGCGCAGACGCCAGGGTTCCTTTCCGCCTGGCTGGAGCTGCCGGGCTTTCGCGACCGCCTGGCGGCCTGGTCCGAGCTGGCAGGCTGCGACCTGGTCAGGGCCGGGACGACCGCGGATGCCGAGGAGATCAGGGATACCGCCGTTGCCCAGCCACTGCTTCTCGCGGCGGCGCTTGCCACCGCGCTCGACCAGGTAACGCTCGGCGCGGTCCCGGCCAGCTGGCCATCAGTGGCAGTCGCCGGGCACAGCGTCGGTGAACTGGCCGCCGGCGTGCTCGCCGGGGTGATCACGCCGGATGACGCGATGCGCCTGGTCCGGGTCAGGGCCGCCGGCATGGCCGCCGCCGCCGCTGCCGAGCCGACCGGCATGACTGCCGTGCTCGGCGGTGACGAGGCCGGGGTACTCGCGGCCATCGATGCTGCCGGACTGACGCCGGCCAACGTGAACGGCGCCGGCCAGGTCGTGGCCGCCGGGACGCTCGCCCAGCTTGCCGCCTTCGCGGCGGATCCCCCAGCCGGAACCAGGCTCAGGCCGCTGTCAGTGGCCGGAGCCTTCCACACCCATCACATGGCTCCGGCAGTGGCCGCACTGGCCGCCGCGGCGCAGCAAGTCCGGGCCAGCGACCCGGTCCGGCCGCTGCTGTCGAACCGGGACGGCGCGGTGGTGAAGTCCGGCCCGGAGTGGCTGGACCGCATCATCCATCAGGTGAGCGCCCCAGTCCGGTGGGACCTGTGCATGCGCACCATGGAATCGCTCGGGGTGAGCGCGCTGATCGAACTGCCGCCGGCCGGGACGCTCGCCGGCATCGCCAAGCGGGCGCTGCGCGGAATCGGCGTCGTCAGCCTCAAGAGCCCGGACGACCTCGACGCGGCCCGCGCACTGCTCGCCGAGCACGCGGGCGTGGTCAGCGCATAGCTCGGCACAACACCTCAGCAAATCCGCACACAGCGAAAGGCAGCACGGCAGATGCGACTCACCGAAGGCCAAGCGGGCGCGCGAATACTTGCTTTCGGCGGCTACCAGCCCGCCCGGGTCGTCACGAACGACGAACTGGCGCAGACCGTGGACACCAACGATGAGTGGATCCGCAGTCGGGTCGGCATCGCCAGCCGCCGGATCGCCGGTCCGGACGAGACCGTTGCGGACATGGCGGTCGCGGCCGGCGGCAAGGCGCTCGCCGCCAGCGGCTTGTCCCCTGCCGACATCGACCTGGTGATAGTCGCCACCTGCACGCCCGAAGCGCCGATCCCGAACGCGTCCGCGTCGGTCGCCAAGCGGCTCGGCATCGTGGCGCCGGGTGCCTACGACCTGAACGCCGCCTGCGCCGGGTTCTGTTACGCGCTGGCGAACGCCGCCGACGCGGTCCGCACCGGAACCGCCAGGAACGTGCTGGTAGTCGGTGCCGAGAAGCTGTCCCAGTGGATCGACTGGACGGACCGGTCCACCTGCATCATCTTCGCCGACGGCGCAGGTGCCGCGGTCGTCGGGCCGGTCGAGGACCCCGCTGACCCGCCGGGCATCGGGCCGGTGCACTGGGGCAGCGACGGCGGCCTTGCGGACAAGATCTACATCCCGAACCGGGACGCGTTCATCATCCAGGAGGGCCAGGCCGTCTTCCGCTGGGCAACCAGCGCGCTAGCCCCGATCGCGCTCGAAGCCTGCGCGAAAGCCGGGGTGGAGCCCACCGAGCTTGCCGCGTTCATCCCCCATCAGGCGAACCTGCGGATCGTGGAGGCAATCGCCCGCAAGCTGGGCGCCCCGCAGGCAACCGTGGCGGAGGACATCGTGACCGCGGGCAACACCTCCTCCGCGTCGATCCCGCTCGCACTGTCCCGGATGATCGAACGCGGCGAGGTTGCCTCCGGCTCGAAGGCGCTGCTGCTGGGCTTCGGCGCCGGCCTGTGCTATGCCGCGCAGGTGATCACGGTACCCTGACCCAGCCCTGGTCACAGGCACGACCAGGGCACGCATCATCGGCAACAGTTCACCCCCGGAAGGAGAGCACGACAGCAATGGCAATGACCGAGCAGGAGATCCTCGCGGGCCTTGGCGAGATCATCGACGAGGTAGCGGGCGTTCCCGCGGACCAGGTGACCCCGGACAAGACGTTCGTCGACGATCTCGACATCGACTCGCTCTCGATGGTCGAGATCGCCGTGGCCGCCCAGGACAAGTTCGGCGTCGAGATCCCCGACGACCAGCTCAAGGACCTGAAGACCGTACAGGACGTGATCGACTACGTTCGCCGCGCCGGGGTGTCTGCCTGACGGCCGAGCCTGGCGCGGCAGGCGCCCGGCGCTTCGAGGCTTACCGCGGCCTGCGGGGGCCTGCCCCCGCGGGCTGGCCGGGCCAGCCCTGAATCGACGAGGAGCAGAACGACAGTGGGTACAGACCGGACGCGCGTCGTCGTCACCGGCCTCGGCGCGATCACCCCGGTGGGGGTGGACGCGCCGAGCACCTGGCAATCGCTGAAGGCCGGGCGGAGCGGCGTACAACCGCTGACCGACGCCTGGGCGGCCGAGCTGCCAGCAAGGATCGCGGCCTGGGCGGCAGCCGATCCGGCCACGCTGATCGACCGGGTGCAGGCTCGCCGGCTGGACCGGTGCGAGCAATTCGCGCTGGTGGCAGCCCGCGAGGCATGGGCCAACGCAGGCTCCCCCGACGTCGACCCGGAGCGGCTCGGGGTGGTCGTCTCCAGCGGCATCGGCGGCGTCGCCTCCACTCTGTCGGCCTACGACACGCTGCGGGAAAAGGGCTGGCAGCGGCTGTCCCCGTTCACCGTGCCGATGCTGATGCCGAACGGCGCGGCCGGCTGGCTGGCAATCGAGCTCGGCGCTAAGGCCGGCGTGCACACCACGGTCAGCGCGTGCGCGTCCGGCGCCGAGGCGATCGGCTACGCGCTGGACATGATCCGGTCCGGCCGGGCCGACGTCGTGCTGGCAGGCGGCACGGAGGCGGCGATCATCCAGCTGAACATCGCCGCGTTCGCCGCGATGCGGGCGCTGTCCACTCGCAACGACGAGCCAGCGAGGGCATCCCGGCCGTTCGACAAGGGCCGCGACGGCTTCGTGCTCGGCGAGGGCGCCGGCATGGTGGTGCTGGAATCGGCGGAGCATGCCGCCGCGCGCGGTGCCACAGCGCTCGCGACGGTGGCCGGCGTCGGCTACTCCTCGGACGCGCACCATATCGCCCAGCCGGATCCGGCGGGCACCGGGCTCAAGCTGGTCATCGGCCGTGCGCTGGCCGACGCCGCAGTGGCACCTGGCCAGGTCGTGCACGTGAACGCGCACGCCACCTCGACGCCGGCCGGCGACGCCGTCGAGGCGCAGGCAATCGCCGCCGCCCTCGGTGACGCGGCGCCCGGCGTGGTGGTCTCGGCCACCAAATCCATGACCGGTCACCTGCTCGGCGGGGCTGGCGCGGTCGAGTCGGTCGCCGCGATCATGGCGCTGCGCGAGCGGCTTGCCCCGCCGACCATCAACCTGGAGGACCCCGACGACGACGCCGGCCTGACGATCTCGGCTCAGCCGCAGCAGCTCTCGCAGCGCGGCCGGGAGCCGATGGCCGTGATCAACAACTCGTTCGGTTTCGGCGGCGCCAACGTCGCCCTGGTCTTCACCGAGGCGTGAAGCGCTGGCCGTAGCCAGCCGGACTGGGCCTGCCCGTGCCGGGCGGGCCGGCGGCGGACTGCCCGTTCCCGCGCGTGCTGGGTACGTGCGGGCACGCCCCGGCGAGACGGTATGGTATGGCAGCGAAGGTACGGCACGGAGCGATAGTTCTCCTGGCGAACTTTTTAAGTAAGGCCAGCCCATTGATTATGAGGGGTTGGCTAGAGTTATCGCGCGTTGGTAAGTAAATCCGCAGGACGGTTGCCACGGCTGGGGCCATCCGAAAGCCTGGCCAGACCACTAACTTCGTTGAGGAGCCAGCCACTTGCCCCGGCTACGCCCGATCCCACGACGTCATACGATCTCCCCCCGGCGCAGCCTCGGCACTGCGGTCGCGCTGGCAGCGACAGCGAGCGGTGGCCCCGGCGCGGCCGGCCTGACCATGCGGGCCAGCCAGACCGCGCGCCCAGGGGATCGCCGGCAGCAGCTACTGGGCGGTGCGAGTGGCGGCGTTTCGGGCGTGCAGCGCGCCGATGGCGAGGTAGGGACCCGCCGATCGTGGGCCAGCCGGACGGGCGCGATGCTGCGCTACCACTGGCTGGCGGCCGTGCTCATCGTGGCCGGCACCGTGCTCCGCGTGATCACCTGGATGGCCTACCATCCGGCGATCTTCTACATCGACTCCATCAAGTACCTTTACCGCGGCTGGCAGGGCTCCGACCCGCTTGGCTACAAGGTGCCGCTGAAGATTCTCCTGGCCGTCGGGGACCTGGGTACGGTCACCGCCTTCCAGCACCTGTGGGGGCTCGCTACCGGCATCGCGATCTACGTGCTGCTCGTCCGCCGCGGCGTCAACCGCTGGCTGGCCGCCCTGGCCATGGCGCCAATTCTGCTCGACGCCTACCAGTTGCAGGCCGAAGCGATGATCATGCCGGACGTCCTGTACGAGGGAATGGTCGTCGCCGCCATCTGCATCCTGCTGTGGAAACCGACCAGCAGCTATCTGAGCATCGTGGTCTCCGGACTCATCCTGGGTCTCGGCGCCACCGTCCGCGAGGTCGGCCTGTGGATGATCGCGCCGGCCGTGGTCTACCTGCTCGGCACCCGGTACCTGCGCACCAACCGCGACGACTGGTACAGCGCGGTGCTGAAGTCGTGCATCATGTGCCTGGCCTTCCTGCTGCCGATCGTCGCCTACTGCAGCGTCTCCTACGTGGACTCCGGGCACTTCCGGCTGTCCGTCAAGGGCAGCGCGGTAGGCCGGATGGCGCAGGCGGTCGACTGCGCCACGATCAAGCTCCCGCCCCGCGTGCGGCCGATCTGCCCGGCCCCGAAATACCAGGTGTACAGCCCGGACTGGCTTGAGCATTCGTCGCGGTCACCGCTGAACACCAATGCTCCGGTGAAGGGCCGGCTGAAGCTGTACTCGATCTTTGACCACGCTGTCGAGCGCCAGCAGCCGCTGCGCATCATCGGCTCGGTACTGAAGGACTCGATCCGCCTCTTCGCGCTGAGCAG
>JAJYUU010000088.1 GCA_021792405.1 Actinomycetes bacterium | reverse complement strand
GCTCCCGCCGAACCCGGCGCGACCACCGGGCCGTTGTCATGCCCGCACGCCAGGCCGGACAGCTTCAAGATCGTCTGCCCGATTGTGGATAACGGCTGACGCTTTACTCGTTGATTCGGGTCTGAGGAGAGGTTCCTCCAGAACATCGTGTGCAACACGTGGCCCAAGACGTTGAACGCCAGGGTCTTCTCCAGGCCGACCAGGCCGGCGTAGTCCCCGAGCAACGCGAACAGCTGGCGCGTGCCGTACCGGGCGCGTCCCGCGCTCAGGCGTGGACGGTCCGCGCTGCCTTCGCGATGTCTTCGGAGAGCATGGGGGTGGAGAAAGGCCACCCCGGCGAGCGTGGCGGCGCTGGGACCGGCCCGCACGGCGAAGGCGAGGGGGCGATCAGCTGGGCGTCGTCGAGGCTCAGGATCTGAGCACGACGAGGCGCCCGCGGTGGCTGTCGAAGATCAGCTTCAAGAAGCCCTCAGTCTCCTCGAGGACCGTCGCCGCCGAGCCGAGGTTCTCCAGCATCGAGGCCGCCTCCACCCCGATGTACCCGCCGCCGATGATGACCGGCGTTCCGGGAAAGGGAGGTCGGCACGTCGGCACAGAGCCGGTCGCGATGATGAGGTCGGCGAACCGGTAGCCAGAGCACGGCGGCGCCGGTCTTGGTGACCTCGACCACCTCGGCGTCGACGACCTTCGCCACCCCTTTGTGGAAGCGGACTGAGGAGGCGCGAGCTCGGCGGTGTGCTGGCGATGGCGCATCTGCTGCACCCCAGGTTTTGTGGGCGAGCACCCCGGTCCACGAGACCCTGGGGACGCGCCCTTCGAGCACGAAATGTTCGTAGCGCCGGGCTCGGGGCGCGCACGAGGCTCGCCTCGCGGACCGCCTTGGAGGGAACGCACCACTCAGCCAGGCAGCCCCCCCGAGGTTGCCGATCAGGTCGACCATGACGACGGAGCGCCCGGCACGGTCGAGCAGGAACGCCCCAGGGTAGCCGCCACCACCGGCGCCGGCACCATGACGTCGACGTCGTGGACGGGCACCTCGTGGCTCGAAGCGGAGGTCATGGCGCTCCTCCCGGGCGGTTTGGCTGCGAGTGGCCTGGTCTCGGATGGTCCGAGCTCCCGAGCACTGCCTCGAGTGCGGCCTGCATCCCTCCGGGCGGCAGGTGCCCGCAGGTGTGAAAGGTCCAGGCGTCGAAGCCCCACTTGAGCAGGTGGGCGAGCGATCCGCCTCGCGCCAGGTCGCGCCGGCCGCCGAAGAGGACGTCGGAGAGGATGAGGGTGGCCTCCGCGCCACCCCGGTTCATGATGCAGAAGACCTCCGGCCGGAATGCGGGAACCTCGCCCACACCGGTCACCTCGGCCGACACGGCGGCCGCAGCGATGTCGGCCTGGTGGACGGCGATATGGCCGAGCTTCGGCATCGCACGTGCCGTGGCATCGCCCGCCCCGAAGATCCGGCGATCGTCAAGGGCGCGCATCGTTTCGTCCACCGCCAGGAACCCGGCCTCGTCGCCGAGGCCCGAGCTGGATACCACCGCCGGACCCCGGTAGGGGGGAATCACGATGCTGAGCGCCGACGACACCTCGGTCCCGTCCTCGAAACGCACGTGGTCAGCAGCGACCTCTGCGATCACTTTGGATTTCATGACCGTGACTCCCGCGTGCTCGAGCAGCGGGCCGACCGCCTGGTGCACCGCGTCGCCGACGTCATCGAAGAAGACCTCGCCAGGGGTGAAGACCGTGATCGAGTGATCGACGTGTCGGTGGCGAAGCTCGTGATGGGCCATGAACGCCACCTCGCCGACCGGCCCCTCGCAGGGTGCGGCGAGTGCCGGCGCGTCGACCCTGCTCCCCCAGGTGCTGCGCGCCGCGCCGGTCACGACCGGCCCGCCGCCGAACTCATCGATGGCCCGCCACAACGCCGGCGCATGGGTGTCGTCGCACACCGAGTAGCCGTGCTCCTCCAAGCCCGAGATCGCGCCGTAGTCCTTCACGGCACCAGCGGTGACGACCAGGTAGTCGTAGGCGAGAGTCTCGCCGCCGGCGAGCACGACGAGGCGCAGATCGGGGTCGATGCGCGTCGCTTCCGCGCCGACATAGCGGGCGCCGTGGCGGCGGACGACCGGCGCGAGAGGGAACCGCGCGTGGTCGACCGGCTTGCCGGCGAGCGCCACCTCGGGAAGCGTCGGCTTGGACAGGCTCGTGGAGCGCGGATCGACGAGCGTCACGTCCATCGTCTCGTGGAGGTGGAACAGGATGCGCAGGCCGGCGAAGCCGCCTCCCAGGATGACCAGCCTCGGACGACCCTCGTGCATCGACGACCTTCCTCACCGCTTCCCGGCCAGGGCACCGGGCCGTTCAAGTAAACAACTCCACACCGGCGGACCGGCGGACCGAACCGTCCTTTCGAGCAGCGGCGGGGCGAGCACCCTCGCCGACGCAACCCCGCGAGGACGGTGGAGGCCATGAAGAAGTGGGCGGCGTGGCGGCCCGCCAGGCCCGCCACGCGGCCCAGCATAGCCGCGACGCCAGCGGCGCGCGGTCCAGGGTCATCCAGGTCCAGGGCGTCGCCCGGCCGCCCGGAAGAAGCAAGCGCGGCGGCAGCGACCGGGTCGGCCACGCCCCACTCGATCACCGGCAGTCCAACGGCGGCCTCGGCGGCGGCAAGCGCGGCGTGGCCGGGGTGGCCGGTGACGCCCCGGAGGGTTCCACGACCAGGACCGGAGCGACGCTCAACAGCCAGGCGGATGAACCCTCTGGCAGGACGCGGGATGACGGGCGGCTGTCTCGGCGGCAGCCGGCCAGCGGCGCCCCGGCTGACCGCACGGCCCGGCACGGTCTGGACGCGGGTGCCCGGCTCGCGGACAGCGGCGGCTATCGGTGGTTCCCGCGGTGTCGCGGCGGGCTGGCCGACAGCGGATCGCATCGGCACGGGCTGGCCCGTCCGCTGGGTACGCGGGCGCGCATCGCGGCCGGTGGCTTCGGGTGTTCGGTCACTGACGCTCCCGCGATGCGCCTGGCTGCGCCGGCAGGGGCAGCCAGGCGGTACCGGCGTCGCCGGTAAGCATGCTGGTGAACCATTCCCGGGCGAATAGCTGTTTGGCCTGGCGGAAGTACCGCAGGGGCGGCATGAGGACGCACTTCGGGGGGCCGGTGCCGGCGGCAGGGCCGGTGAAGTCGCAGTACAGGAACGATGCCGCGTCGCCGGGGTCGGCGAAGCAGATCGCGGCCATCTGCGGGTCGCCTGGCTGGCTGCCGGGCGCGGCAATGCGGTCGGCAGCGTGGCTGGCTTGGAACACCGCCAGCGTGCCCGCCATGCCGGCCCGCAAGGCCGGGGCGGCGATGTCTCCGATGATCGTGACGTCCTGGTGGGCCGGGTGGGTGAGCGCGGGGTAGCTAACGGCAGGCCAGCCGGACGGCCCGGCCAGCGGCGAGCCGGCGATGGCTGCGGGCGGGTGGTGCGGCGGCACCAAGAACGCCGCGTCGTAGGGCAGCACGGCGCCGCCGCTGCTGGTGACGCGGTCACCAGTGACCTGGGCGATCGTGAAGCCGCCGTGGAATCCGACGCCTGCCTCGGCGAGCATCGCGGTGAAGGCGGCCGATGGTCCGCGGCCGAAAGGGGCGAGCGGGGCCGGCCACGGGTGGACCAGGTCGACCCGGGCCCGGGTGACCCGGGAGATCCGCGCCGCCAGGTCGAACACCGCCGGAGGGCACCGGTAGGCCAGCCCGGCCGGTCCCACCACCACCCGGGCACCGGGCCGAATGCGGCGCAGTTCCTCCCGGCCAGCTAGCGCCCCCTCCAGCGTCCAGGGTGCCAGGTCGCCGCCGGGCGGGCTGTCCCCCCGCCAGCCGACGTCCGCTCCCAGCGCCACCACCAGGTGGTCATAGGCTAGCTCGCCGAACGAGCCCGACACGGCCGAAGCCCGGGGATCCAGCCGCGTCACCTCGCCGGCCAGCACCCGCACCTGCGGGCGGGCCAGGTCGCTGACCGGTCGGCGGAACGCGCCGGGCTCGGCGTCGCCGAACAGCACGGCCGCAAAGCCCGGGGCGAACACGTGCTCGCCCGACCGGTCGATGAGCACCACCTCCAACTCGGCGCCAGCGCCGGCGTGCATGCCGAGCCCGTTGGCCGCAGCCAGCCCCGCGGCGCCGGCGCCCAGCACCACCACCCGGCGGGTCATGGCAGGTCCAGGCCGCTCGCGGGTGATCGCGAGCGGCCCGCCTGCCCGTCCGGATCCCCGCCCCTGCCACGCTGACCGGGATGCCATATGGCCATCCTCATCCCCTTCCTCGCCATGGTCGCGTTCTGGCCAGCGGCCCGGCCGGGCATCCCGCGCGATGGCGGAATAAGCCGGGCGCGTCCCGCGCTGCACCCGGTGATACCCCTGGGGGTATATGAGGCAGCGGTAGCCGGGAAAACGGGCAGATTCGGGAAGGAGAAGGCGACGGTGAAGGTCCACACAGATGACATACGGCAGGCCAGCGTCGGGGAGCTGGCGGCCGCGCGGGCTGACGGGGGGATCCTGATCGACGTGCGCGAGCCGTGGGAGTGGGGCCACGTGCCGGGAGCTCAGGCTCCTGGCGAGCCCGTGTACGTGATCTGCCAGAGAGCGGGCAAACGGTCGCAAGATGCGTGCGCGTGGCTGCGCCCCGCAGGGTGGGACGCCCGGTCGGTAGCCGGCGGGACCGCGGCCCGGGGCCCCTATGGTCACCGGCCCGCACGCCCAGGCTGCCTGAAGCCGGACGCGCCGGGCCAGCAGGAGAGAAAAGGCGGACATGATTGAGATTGTCACATTCGAGACCCCGGAACTGGGCGATCGCAGCTACCTGGCCCATGACGGGACCGTCGGCATGCTGGTCGACCCGCAGCGCGACGTCGGCCGCTTCCTGGCGGGCGTGCGGGACGCCGGGGTGCGGGTAAGCCACGTGCTGGAGACCCACATGCACAACGACTACGTGACCGGAGGGCTGGTGCTGGCCCGGCTGCTCGGCGCCGACTATGTGGTCTCGGCCGCCGACCGGGTCGCCTACCCGCGGCAAGCGGCACGCGACGGGGACGAGCTGCAGGTCGGCTCGTTGCGGGTGCAAGTCCTGGCCACTCCCGGACACACCTATTCTCACCTGTCCTACCTGGCCGGCGACGCCCAGAACCAGGTGGTGTTCACCGGGGGGTCGATGCTCTACGGGGCGACCGGCCGGCCGGACCTGCTCGGCGCCGACCGCACCGAGGATCTGGCCCGGGCGCAGTTCCGCTCGGTGCGTCGGCTGGCGGGCATGCTGCGGGATGACACCAGGGTGTACCCGACCCACGGGTTCGGCAGCTTCTGCGCCGCCACCCCCACCGCCACGCTGGACTCCTCCACGATCGGCCAGCAGAAGCTGAGCAACCCGGCGCTCACCGCGGCCGGCGAGGACGAGTTCGTGCGGCTGACCGTGGCCGGCCTCACCCCCTATCCGAGGTACTACGCGCACATGGGCTACCTCAACCTGGCCGGCCCGGTGCCCGCCGACTTCTCCCCGCCCGCGCCGGTCGACCCCGCCGAGCTGGCACGGCAGCTGCGGGACGGGCACTGGGTCGTTGACGTCCGCAACCGCAGGGCCTATGCCGCTGCTCACCTGCAGGGCAGCGTCGGGGTCGAACTTGGCAAGGACTTCGCCAGCTACCTCGGCTGGATCCTGCCCTGGGGCACCCCGGTCACCCTGATCGGCGACACCGTGGCGGAGGTCGCCAAGGCACAGCGGGACCTGGCGCTCATCGGCGCCGGCCGCGCGGCCGGCGCCTTCACCGGCGACCTGGCGCGCCTGGAACAGGCCGGGCCGTCCCTCTCCTACCCGGTCAGCGGCTTCGCCGAACTGGCCAAGACGATCGCCGGCGGCGCCGGCCCGTACGTGCTGGACGTCCGCCACGACCACGAGTGGGCCGACGGGCACCTCGCCGGGGCGCACCACATCCCCTTCGAAGACCTCGCCCAACGCGCCGCCGAGGTGCCGGACGACGACGCCGTCTGGGTGCACTGCCGCACCGGCATGCGCGCCTCCATCGCCGCGTCGATCCTGGACGCTGCCGGGCGGCACCCGGTGCTGATCGACGACGACTGGGACCGTGCACCCGCCGCAGGGCTGACCGTCGCGCGCTGACAGCCACCGGATGAAGCCCAGCCCCCGCCGGTAAAGTCCGGCCTGGGACGTCTGACCTCGGCGAACTCACCGAATGTGGCCGCTCTGCCAAGCTGTCGCGAGGGGTGAATCAGCTGCGTGGAACTCGGCGCTAATGGGGATGCCGAAACAGCGAGTGATCATGCTGATCCGCGCACGAGTATGTGCGCGGACAGCATCCGCCATTCGGCAGATCCGGACGGCATCACACAGCGATCAACCGGATGGGCGTGCTCGGGGCCTCACTGGCACCCTCCTAATTGACAAGGGTTCGGAGCAGCAGAGATACGGCAGGAGGCGCCCGCTGCAGGCCGGACGGCCTCACCGTTGAGAACTGTTGCGCAGCCGGGCCTGCAGTCTCACCCCGGCATCAGCTACAACTCGCCTTCTGGGCCGCGCAGTCCTGCTGACCTCGTCTGGCGCCGCTGCACCAGGTCCGCCGTGGCGTCGCCGATTACCTGCCGGGCAGCCTGATCGACGGCTTCTGCACGCCAGAGCATGCGCGGGTTCGTGACTCCCATAGTCCGGAGCCTGGCCTCGACCGGTCCGGTGTTGTCCTGGCCGTCAACTGTGTGGTTTCCAACGCTGATCGCCGGAGTAGCGCTGACCGCCGGGGTAGCACTGACAGCAGGTTCAGGGCGGTCACGAACTGCTTGCATCGCGACTGCAAGAGCCCTGCTCGGCGATCCAACCTGGACAGCCGTCGTGCGCGTCACCTCCGCGTTCAGCGCCGCCGCACGCGCGGTCTCCTGGCAGTGACCGAGAAGGCCGGCCGCGTGAGTCTCCGGTGCCAGGGTGAACGGATGCGGGATGTCGTAGTTCTCCGGCAGCCACCGGACGGCCACCAGTAGCCGTCGCGTTCCAGCTAGCTGCCGGGCCTGCTCCAGGTTGGCCGCCGCGAGGCTGCTAAGCGCCTCCGAACTTTCGTGAATCGCCGCGACCACACCAGGGACATCGTCCAAGCGCGGCGCCAGGCTGACAGCCGAGCGAACTGGCTGCGACGTTCCGCTAGTGGGATCCCAGGCCGGGTCGGCGTAGGCCAGCTTTCCGGTCCAGAGCGCGAGATCAGCGGCCTCCAGGGCAGCCGGGGAAGCGTGTCCGCGCACCTCAGTAGTGATCTGCTTGAACTTGCGCGCGGATTCGAGCCATTGCTGTCGTGCCTGTCCAGCCTGCTCGGCTGCCTGCCTGAGTTCCGTGCTGAGTCCAGCGCGATCGGCAGCAACCCGGCCGGCGAGGGTGTCGCACAGGAGATGACAATGGTGGCTCGTGGCTGTGCTGGCGGCGGCTATCCGGTGCCACGAGGTCACGGAGATGGATATCGAGTGCGGGTCGAGGCTTGCCGCGGTCCATGCGGCTGAACGGGCCCGCTCGGCCGTCGCGGTCACCGCATCGCACAGTTCGGCCACCGTCGGCTCACTTCCCTCTAAGATGCGCCGAGCGGGCAAGGCGTTCGCCGGGACGGCGACGAGGATCACGCGTCCGGCTGGCGGCACCGGCTCGCTGCGCTCCGCGGCGCGGACGCAGACGCCTGCTTGCCTGAGCCAGTAGCGTGCGACGCTCAGCCGGCTGAGCGCCTCGCTTGCCGTTGCGCCGGGTGGCACCGAGCGAGCCGGGGAAGGACCGACCGCCGCGGCCTCCTCCGCCAGCGATGCGACCTCGGACAACAGGGCGCGGCTGGCCGGGCGCGACGTGACGGCAAGTGCCCAGGCCGAGCCGTGGAGCCGGGCGCCAGAGGCGTTCGTGGTGAAGTGTCCTTGCAGGAGATCCCGGCCCGCCGTCAGTGACGCTGCTGCTGCATGCAGGCACCGTGCGGCCGAGGTTGCCGGATGGTCGGCGGCCGGATCCGTGCCTGGTCGAGTGCAGAGCTGTGCGGCGCTGGTGAGGGCGTCGTGTGCCTGGAGGGCGGCCCGGTCCCACAGGCGAGGACTGTCGCTCTCGTCATAGCGCAGCGTGCCCGTCGTCCTGGTGAGATCGGCGGTGTAACGGCTCAGCACGGCGGCGAGGTGGGCAACGCCGTCGGTCAGTTCTTGCACATCGCGGCCGGGTGCTTGCGTGACGGCGGCCTCGGCGCGCGCCGCAGTCAGATGACCGCGTGCGGCGGTGAGGAAGTCGCCGAAAGAGGGCCGTGCTGTCGTCATGGCCCGTTCCCGCGTGTCAGGACGAGAACCTCGTCGGCGTACCGAGCGGCGTCCAGGCACGCCGCACGATCGGCGGCGGCAACGGCCCAGGCGGCGGCCCGGCGCAGACCGGATGCGGCCGACGCGCTCAGTGCCGCCACCGTGGCCGCGGCCGCGACCGGGTCGCCTGCCGCCTGCGCGGCGACGCCGGCACTGCTGCGAGCGCCACTTTCCGGCTCAGCCACAGAAAGGTCAGCCTGCGACGTTAGCGGCAGAGAAGGCGCTTCCAGGAGCGCGTTCCGGCCGTCGGCTGCCGCCGCGCTTGCCATCAGCAGGCCTGCAAAGAACGGGCCACCGCCGTCGTGGTAGCCGTCGATGACCGACAACACCGTCTCGAACGCCTCGTAAGCGGCGTCCAGCACCTCGGCCAGGTTCCCGGCTTCCTCGACGCGCTGCCGAACGGTTGATGGGTTTGTCATGGCGGGTCTCCCGTCATCGACGTCGCGCCCCAGCCTCGCCGCCGGCCGAGCTGTTGTCCTCCGCCACCAGCCCGACTGTGGACAGCCCGCCGAGCTCCCTCAGGTGCGCCCACGCTCACGACGCTGCCTCGCGGTCGATCACTAATCTCCGCAAGCCGGCCGTCCGCACGGCCGAGGCGATCGTCTTGTCGACCGCGTCCTTCGCCAGCCCGGTGCTGACGGCCGCCGCGGCTATCGCCTCAAGGGCCTCGGTGTCTCCCGCCTCGGCAGCGCGGCACGCGGCCCAGAACGTCGCCGCGTTGCGGTTACCGGGTTCCCGGGCAGCCACCCAGGCGGCCAGCCGGGCCGTGCCCGGCTCCCGGTCGGCAGCGGACCCGCTGGGCGCCGACTCGCGCCACGGCACTGGTTCCCGCCGCGGCGCCAGGTGCTCCTTCAGCCGGCCGAAGTCAATACGGCCGGCCTGCGGATTCCACGGCGACACGACGACATAGGTCCGCCCGTCTACCTGGCTGGGCGGCGCCACGACGTAACCCCCGCCACCCCGGAAGTCCAGGCCGTGCGCGGGAAGGCTGCCGTTCCGCTGCCCGCCCCCGGGGTAGTACAGGTGCATCCCGCCGCTCGGGGTTGCCACCCACACGATCGGCGACGGAACGAGCCCGGCCCGGATCGCGGTATGCAGCGACTGGTAGCCGGGCCTGCCGTGCGCGACGTCGACGTCCAGGACATCCGGGCCGTGACCGCCGGTGGCCACCGCGACATTCAGCTCCGGCCGCCGGCTCCACAACCGCTCGACCTGCGCCAGATCGGTCGTGGCGTCCAGGAACCCGTGCGCGGTTGCCGGTTCCTTGGAGCCGGGCTTGCACGGGAACACCGGCCAGCCCCGGCGGGCGTACCGCATAGCGGCGTCAAGGCACGAGCTCATGAGCGGCCACCGCCCGCGGTATGCGACCGCGCAGGCGCGCGGCGGCCGGCGACGGCCGAGCCCGTTCCCGTCATGGGACGCGTCCCCAGCGGAGTGCCGGGCGCCTGTCCCTTCGGGTGAGCACAGCGGGCCGTCTCGGCCCGCATCAGCTCGGCTGCGGCCGGGAGGATGCGCAGGCTGAATTCGGCCTGGTCGGCGAGGGTGCGGGCGGAGCGCGACGGGCGCAGGTAGAGCACGCTGTGCAGTTCGCTGGCGAAGTCCAAGACGAACAGGCACAGGTCGTGCTCCCGCCAGCAGGCCGCGAGCATCATGGCCAGGTGGCCGTAGGACCGGGCGTAGACCTGGTCGACCCAGGCCGCCAGCCGTTCCGCGGCCTCCCGGCGGTCTTCCCCAGGCAGCATCCACCACCGCGGCGCCGGGATCGGCGTGTAACCCGCCGCGTCCGGCTGATCGTCCCGGCGCCGCTCGAGCGCCTGCAGCCGGGCGCCGAGGTCGCCGACCTGGCCGTCCAGCCGCGCGAGCAACTCGCCGTGATCGGCCAGGCCAGCAGCGCCGCCGCCAGCGGGCCACCCGGCGCCGGATCACCCGGCAGCGAGCCGGCCGCCGGCGCCAGGCCGTCCTCACGCACTGTCATCACCCTCGGGCGAGAACGGGTAGTGACGGCGACCCGGTGCGCTGCCGTTCCCCGCGAGCTCGGGCTCATCGCCGGGCCAGGAAGGGACGAGGGTGAGCACGGGCCGGGGCGGCTGCGGAGGCGCAAGCGGTAGCGGACCCGGCACGAGGGCGGCCGCCCGTCCGGTGCGGACCAGGCGCCGGTACTCCCGGTGCCGCCAGCCCCTGGCGAGCTTGGCGACCACCGGCGGGCAGGCGCCGCGGATGATCACCATGAACTGGGCCGGCAGCTGGCGCAGCATCGCCACGGTCATGACGTCCTGCCAGGTGCGCCGTTTGTCTTTGCCGCGTTCCCGGTAGCAGACCTGGCCGCACAGGCTGGACAGCTGGCGCAGCAGCTCGTCATCGGAGACGCCGGGCGTGACGATCTTGCAGCCGCACGTGTCGAGGACGGTCTGGGCGCCGTGCACGCCCCACCGGGACTTCAGCTGCGCCAGGCCGTGGAATCCGAGACAGAGCTGCACGCCCTGACCGCCCGCGTCCGCGGCCCACGCCGGGACGGGAACGGGGCAGATCTGGGTGACCTCGTCCAGGCAGAGCAGCAAGGGCGGGTCGAGCCTTTGGCCCGGTGTCCGCGCGCCGAGATGGGTGGCCCGGTACTCGATCTCGGTGGCGAACGCGGCGAACAGCGGCGCGAGCGTGCACTCCTCCCCCGTGCCTTTCGCGATCATGTACAGGGTGGCTCGCGAGGTCAGGAACTCATCGATGTCGAACTGGCCGCCCGGCGGCGGCAGCGTCGCGGCGGCCAGTTGCGGGTCCTGCAGGAACGACAGTGCCCGCGAGATCACCATCCGCACCGTGCCGGCCGTCTTGTCCGCGGGCCCGATCAGCTCGCCGAGCTGGGCGGCCATCTCGGTGTGGCCGATAACACCAAGGATGTCGATCGCCTCGGCGACCATCGGCGTTCCCGCCCATGCGCTGACGTGCCGCAAGTCCCCGCTGGTCGCGGCCGCCGCAGTAAACATGCCGGTGATCGAGTCGGCCGCCTTCCCGGCGAAGAACGCGCCATCCTCCGCGCCCGCCATCGACACCGCCGCCGCGAAGGCCTCCGCCCGCCGCCGGGCCGTCGCCGGATGAGCGCAGCCGTCCAGCGGCGACCACATCACGTTCGAGGGGATGCCGCCGATGCCCTGGGGGTTGAACACCCAGACCGGGCCGCGCTTGGCCCGCACCCCGGAGGTCAGCGCGAAAATGTCAGGCTTCGACGACGTCGACACCACCGGGCCGGGCGACTCCATGATCAGCCAGGACAGCAGCGCCGACTTCCACAACCGCGGCGGGCCGATCACGGCCAGGTGTTCCTGCACCGAGATCCGGATCCGGATGAAGTAGTGCGCCCAGCCCAGGAACAGTGAATGCTCGGCCGGATGCCAGAACCGCCGCCACGCCGACAGCGACGGCCGGGTGCGCCTGCTCTCCCGCCAGGACGCGAACCGGCCCCACCGCCGCCACAGCTCGAACGCGGTCGCGTGACCCGGCCCGGGATGCAGCCGCAGGTGGACCCGCAGCGCGAGGTGCCGCACCCGGTTGCGCGGGATCTTGCGGCGCGGCCCGAACGCCCACCACAGCACGCTGCCGGCAGCGAGGGCTAAGGCCAGCAGGACCAGCAGCGCGACGACGTCGATCGCCAGCGCGTGCAAAAGGCTGATGCCATGGGACGCCGGGTGCCCTGGGGTTCGCAACCGCCAGTGGTGGTGGTGCCTGTGCCGGTGATGGTGGTGGCGGGCTGCCACGGTCAGCCGGTGCACTGCGGCCGCGGCGGTCATCGGGCACCATCCCGGGCGGCCAGCACGGCGGCCCGGAGTGCGGCCCGCGCGGACCCGGTGTTGAGCCGCACCTTCGGCGCTAGCTCGCTGCTGACCCGGTACACCTCGGCCAGGTCGAACTCGCTCAGCGGCCCGTATCTCTGCTGCACCAAGGCGAGGAAGCGGGCGGTCTTCGTACCTTCCCTTCGAGAGGAACGCGCTGGTGCCCCTGCCCCTCCGTCACAGCCTGACTCGGTTGCAATGCCTGCCTTAGGCCCTATGGGGTTCGCGGCTGGATCACTGCCGACCGCTGCGCCCGCCGCGGTGCTTTCTTTGCCGCCACGGGCAGATGCCTGCTCGCGCACGGCTGCTAAGGCCGGCTGCGGCAGCGGCGTGGCGTCCAGGAGTGCCTGCCGGATTCCTGCTGCCGTCCCCCTCCGGTCAACCGCGAGTCGGAGCCCGTACAGCAGCGGCCGGCTGGCCAGGTACCACGCCGAACGCTGACCGTCGTCGTCAGCGGTCTTGCCAAGGGCTGCGCGGCGCACCACCGCGATCAGCCGGTCGCTAGTCAGCGCGAACAGCACCGGCGGCATCGCGTATACCGCGACCGAGCGCGGCGATCCGAGGTTCGCGTTCAGCACGTTCATCCCGCACGAACCCAGCGCGCAGATGACGACCAGCACCCGCTCAACCGCAGCACGGCGGCCCAGCCTGGCCAGCGCGATGCCCAGCAAGGCGAAGATGACCGCGCCCGCGTCCAGGCCGAGTGCCTCGAGCAGCGCGGGCGCCCACTGCCGTTTGGTCGCGAAGATGTACGTGAACTGCGCGTGGAACGACGTGATCCCCATGCCCACGGCGAGCCCGGCCAGCAGCACGCACGCGCCGGCGATCAGCAGCTGACCGGTGACATCGGCCCGCAGCAGGTCGTACCGCTGCGTGGCTCGCGCGGATGCCGCTCGGCGCTGAAGCATCGGCCCGGTCGTGGCTGGCTGTCCGTCCGCCCAGGCGTGCCCACTGGGCGGACGGACGCTTGCGGCTGCGGGGACCCCACGTCAGTTGTCATCGCTCCCCTGCCGCCTCAGCTGCTCGGTGAGTTCGGCCAGAGATGGCAGGCTCTTGTCGAGCAGGTCTGTCAGCACGCGGTTCATCGGCTGCCTGCGCAGCACGACCAGCAGCCGCAGCCGCCGCGCCACCGGCCCGGTGATCCGGGTGCCAAGACGAGCGCTGTATCCGTCCATCCGCGACTCCCTTGCCCTGAGCCTCACGTGCCGCCCGCACGCATCGTATGTCTGGGACATACGCCTTTGTCAAGTCGAACTATACGGCTGGTCCGCCAGGCTTGAACACGAGTTCTCGTCACCCTTACCCAGACGGTCGTATGCGGAGTGCGTACGATGAGACTGATGACCAGGGAAGATGCAACCCGCAAGCGGCTCAGCGGCGCTATTGCCGCCGCGCTTGACAGCCTCGAGAAGCTAACCGGAGCTGAGGAGCGTTACCGCTCGGCTAGCTGGCTAGTCGACCAGTTCGCCGAGGCCATCAGCGCCGCCGGCAAACTCCGCGCCCACGCTGTCGTCGCGCTGCGCGACGAGGAGGACCTGTCGCTAGCGCAACTCGGCGAGCGCTTGGGCCTGTCCAAGGCCCGCGCCGCCGACATCGTCCGCGACATCACCCGGACGACTCAGAACAAGCAGCCCGAACTCAAGCCTGTAGTGGCAGTCATCGTCACCTCGCCCGAAGGAGTCCTCGCCGTCCGCCGACGCGACAAGAAGCCGCTCTGGACATTCCCCTCCGGCGAGATCGAACCCGGTGAGACCGCAGCCGGGGCCGGTGTCCGCGAAACCAAAGAAGAAACCGGCCTAGAAGTCGTGGTCGGCCGGATCCTCGGCCGCCGAACGCACCCGCAGACCGGCGGCCGCATGATCTACCTCGCCGCCCGACCCGCAAAGCATGCCGATGCCCAATCGGTGTTCGTCGGCGACCACAACGAACTCGACGAGGTCCGCTGGCTGTCGCGCTCGCAGGTGGATGAGCTCATGCCCGATACCTATGAACCAGTGCTCGCCTACCTCGACCGCGACCACCGAAGGCAGCTGCATTGAGATCCGAAGGCTGCGCCGGCGAGCCCTGCGGTACCGGCCCGAGCGCGAGGCCTGCCACGGGCGGGTCGGCTCCACTAACGCCCCCGTCGGCCGCTACCGCGCGTCGCTGACTCACCGATTTCCGGAGCAGGCGCGGCAACGGAGGGTCCCCGCAGAGCGCGAAGGTCGCGCGGATGGCGCCTGCTACCAGCGTCAGCGACTGGGCACTGCCGCTACCGTCCTAGTTGTCGTCAGCGCCTGACCCCGATACAGGTCCTAGTCGTGGTCGCTTGTGGCAGGCTCTCATACCGTGGCGAAGGGACTCGATCTATCCAACTGGCTCCGCGAGCAGTGTTCGGACTTCCGGTTCGACGTTGGCGGCGTATTCCAGCGATCCAGCGACGAGTCCTGGTGGCCGTTCGCGGCAGCAGATCCGGTGGAGCTTGAACAACGCCTGGAGCGCGGCGGCCATCTCCTGCCCCTGCCAAGAGAGCCTGCCGCACTAGCGAACGTTCTCGAGGTTTCGATAGTTAACTTCCTGACGTCCCGCGCCGCGAAGGCGCCGGGCGCCGAAGTACAGCGCGGCAGCGAGCGTGGCTATCCGGATCTGGAGTTCAGCGGTCCCGCTTTCGGCGGCGGATTCCACGCGGTGGATGTCAAGGCGGCCAGGAGAGCCGCGAACGGGCGGCAGACGCAGAGCCGGATAACGCTGTACACCGGCAACACGTACTTCAAGTGGCCGGACCTTCACTGGCCCGGCACCTTCAGGCCGTTCAATGATTATGTGAGTCATCTTGACCTTCTCATGATCTATACCCTCAATCCTGAGAGCAACGCCCGGGTTGAAGATCTTGAGATCATCGTTCAGCAACCGTGGCGAATAGCCAGCCGAGACCGGTCATCCACGACGCGCGAGTACATCGGTGCGGTCAACAGCATCGACGCACTGCGGGCCGGCGAGGGTGCGTTCGCCAGCCCGATGGAGTTCTATCTCTACTGGCGAAGGTTCCCATTCAGGGTGAGTCCTCAGGTGCAGACTCAGCTTCAGCGCCTGCTTAGCGCCGCCAAGGCCGAGCTCACCGAGTTCCGCCGACGCGATCAGCAAGGCGTGACGGAGTGACGGGAGACGCGGCCAGCAGGATCTGGGCGCGGCTTGTCGCTGCCGCGTTTTGTCACTGCCCGCTGAGAGAATCGTGAGCATGAGCACGCACGGTGTGGCGATCTCTCTGTTCGCTGGTGCGGGAGGCCTCGATCTTGGCGTTGAACGGGTCGGCTACGAGGTCCGCGCTGCTGTCGAATGGGATGCCGACGCTGCCACGACGATGGAGAAGAACTTCGACCATCTGCGCTCACCGGTGATCCAGAAGGACATCCTGCAGACTCCGACTGCCGAGATCACGCGGGCAGCTGGTTTGTCGGCGAGCGAGCGGCCAGACCTGCTCGTAGGCGGTCCGCCTTGTACGCCGTTCTCCAAGTCGGGATTCTGGCTTGAGTGGAAGCGCGAGGGCCTCGATCCGGATGCTTCGCTCTTGCAGGCTTACACGCGGGTGCTGACGGAAGCGCGTCCCCGTCGGTTCATCCTTGAGAACGTTTACGCTCTTACCTACAGCAACAAGGCGAGCAAGCCTGCTTATGACCGCCTTATGCGCGAGATACATTCCGCGGGCTATCACTGCGACGCAAGGGTGCTCAATGCGGCCGACTATGGCGTGCCCCAGGCTCGCCCGCGCCTGTTTGTGATCGGTGGCCCCAAGGACGAGCCTCTACCGGAGCTTCCTCGTCCGACCAACGGCGGCCATTGGGAGCGTCGCGTGACGGGTGATTCGGAGACGCCGCATGTCACGGCTGGCGAGGCGCTCGCAGGCCTAGTCACCGAGCCCGAGCCTGGCGAAACTGTGAACGGAAAGTACGGCCACCTGTTGCCTGACATTCCGCCCGGTGACAACTATCTGTTCTACACGGACCGGCGCGGACACCCTGACCCGCTATTCCGGTGGCGGAGCAAGTACTGGTCGTTTCTGCTGAAGCTTTCGCCTGATAAGCCTGCCCCCACGATACAGGCTCAGCCTGGGCCGTACGTTGGGCCGTTCCATTGGGAAAATCGTCGCCTCAGAGTTGGTGAGCTGAAGCGGCTGTTCACGTATCCTGACTCATTTGAATTTGTCGGCAGCCGATCATCGATCCAGGCACAGGTCGGTAATTCAGTGCCGCCCTTGCTTGCGGAGAGGGTAGCCGCAGTTCTTACAGATGCTTGCTAGTAGTGCGTTCCGAGACCCGAGATCAACTATCAGCTTGGCAGCACAACCGTGTCGCCCGACGATGACCGCGAACCTGCGCCGACGTGGGCGAGAGTGATCAGTGCGCGGATGAGGCGGTTGGCGTCGGCGACCGCTGCGCGGACGATCATGCCATGCACGAACCCGAGCGAGGGCCTGGAACCGGTGAGGGCCTGGAACCGGTGAGGGCCTGGAACCGGTGAGGGCCTCGAACCAGTGAGGGCCTCGATCAGCTCGGCGCAGCGGTGCACCGGGATGTCAAGCTGGGCTCACGTCTTCCTGCCCGGCCACCGCGATAGCACTAGACCAGACAGACGATATCAGCACAGAGCAGGCACAAGGCGCTGATGGTCACACAAGATCGGGTGCGCAACAGAGCTGGGGAGCTCCAGCTGTTCCCCGCGGGAGCCCCGGCATGCGCGAGGGAAAGGAACGCGGGCCTGTCACGGGCCATTCTCACAGCCAGGCCGCGCTATGCTGAGTCCAGACCCGGTTAGTGCCAGCGCAGAGGCGTAGTATCTGTGAGTTCCCAGCCGTAGGGAATGCTGGATAAGCGCCACGCAGCGAAGCCAGGTAGGCCACCGCAGAGGCGACAGTAATCCGCGAGAGCACGGCATCCGTTGGTGGGTCTTCCGTTGTCATGTGCCGGGCGTGGACGGCCGGGTGATACGGAGGGCCGTCATGACCACTCTCATGATCACGGAAGTATGCGTGGTCGCACTTCCGCTGCCCGTGCTCGCGCTCGTCGCACTCTTGCGAGCGCCGCGTGAGGACATACCCCGGGTAGTGGAAGCGCTAGCTCGCTGGTGGCACCGGTAAGTCGCCAATGGCTCGCCACCATCTGACGGTGCTGGCGGGCCAGCCACTCCTTGCGTAGTCGCAACCCACCTCCAGCTTGTCACGCGCCGGACTCGGCACCCCACGCCCACGACATCCAGTCACCGTCGTGCGAGACCTGAGTCGTTACCCTCAGTGACCGGCGGCGACCCTCATGCGCAGTTCTCAAAGGGCGTGAACAACGCCCAGCCGCCGTGGACTGTCGAGCCTTGTCTTGTTGGCGGGTCGGTTCGAGGCGGGGTCAGCAGATGGTTACAAAGACAGTTTCACGCGGTTGCGTTTTGCTACTTCAATGCTCCTCTGCGCTAATCATTGACCGGCACACCGATAAGCTTTATGTTCGCGTCGTTCGCGAAATTCGACATGGACCGTTGCATTCAAAGTGATCATGGTCAGGTCGGCGCAAGTAAGGGCAGCAAATCTCATGAGTGTCGTCGTCACTGTGCAGTCCGGGTTCGATCTTGAGTATTACCTTACCCAGGCCGCTAAGGAGCCCGAGAAGTCGCCCGGCGGTTATTACATCAATGCCAGTGCCTGGGGCGAGGCGCCTGGACGCTGGTTCGGGGAGGGCTGCAAAGCGCTCGGTGTAAACGGGGTCGTCGAGCCCGATAGGTTCCGGCAGATCTACTCGCTGGCAGATCCGGGGACCGGCGACCGGCTTGGAGGGGCGCGCCGGAACTTCAGCCGAAGCTACGAAGCTTTGCTCGGCCAACTCTTAGCGGCGGAGCCGCATGCCACGGCCGACCGGGTCCATGAGCTGGAGCAGCAGGCGAGGCGGGATACCAGGCAGTCGCCCGCGTACACCGACGTGACCTTGAGCTTCAGCAAGTCGATCAGCCTGCTGCACGGCTCGATCCGGGAGAAGGCTGCCCGAGCTCGTGACGGTAGCGGTCATGAGACGGCTGCCTGGTGGGACGCGCGAGACACCCGGTTTGGCGAAATCCTGCAAGAGGCGAATGCAGCGGCCATGGCGCACCTGCAGGCCTGGGCCGGCGTCACCCGGACTGGATACCACGGGCGCCAGGTCGACGGCCGCGAACTAGGCAAGTGGAAACCCGCCGACATGGTCGGTACCTCCTGGCTGCAGGGAACCAGCCGGGACGGCGACATGCACGACCACGTGCACAACCCGATCCTGCCGCGAGTGCGCACCGTGTCAGACGGCAAGTGGCGGGCAACCGACACCATGGCGATCCGCCGTCAGATACCGGCAGTTCAGGCGACAGCGGCTGCCTATGTCGAGGCTGCCCTATCGCGCGAGTTCGGAGTTTCGTGGACACCGCGCATTGACGGAGCCGGAAATGAGGTCGCAGGAGTCACCCAGGCGGAGATCGATGCCTTCAGCTCGCGCCGAGACTCGGTAACTGCGAGGCAAGCCGACTTAGCGCGGCAGTTCCGCGCTAAATACGGCCGCGCCCCGAGTCAGCGGGAATTGCTGAGCATTCACCGCACGGCCTGGGCAGCGACGCGCGAGTCGAAGCCGGAAGGTCCGATCGACTTCGATCAGGCGGCGCGCGAATGGGGCACGGAATGGGCGCGTCAGTTCGGCACTCCGCTGGCCGCGCTCGCATCGCGCGTGTCGAACCTGCGCGGGCCAGGTCACAGGCGCGACGCGTCGCGCGAACCCGCGCCACGCGACGAGCGCGCCATAGGCATCGCAGTGCGGGTCGCGCTCGCGCGAGTTCAGGCCAGCCGCCCGGCGTGGACGCGCGCGGAGCTGATGCGCCAGGTGAAGGCGTCGGTGCCAGCCGAGCAGCTCGGCACCGACCCAACCGCGGCTGTTGCGCGGGTGAACGAGCTTACCGACCGCGCGCTGGCGGGTGAGTTCGAGCCGGTGCAGTGCCTGGAGGCACCAGAGCTAGTCGCGTTGCCCGATGAGCTGCGCCGATCGCTCGACGGCCGGTCGATCTACACCAGGCCTGGCAGCGTCCGATACGCGACCAGGGTACAGCTGTCCCTCGAGGAGCGCTTGGTCGCTAACGCTCAGGCTGAGACCGCGGCCCGGCTGTCGCGCGAGCGCGCGGCCCGGCTGCTCGGCGCTGAGGCCGCAAGTCTGGAGGAGCAGCTGTCGGCCGGCACCGTTCACGTTGGCGCGGAACTGACCGCTTCAGGCCTGCGGATGGATCAGGCCGCAGCCGTCTTCCACGCGCTGACCTCCGCGCAGACAACCGAGGTACTTGTCGGGCCAGCTGGGTCAGGCAAGACACGCACGCTGGCCGAAGCCGCGCGCATATGGAAGGCCGCCACCGGTGGCCAGGTCATCGGGCTGACCGCCAGCCAGTCCGCGCGGAACGTGCTCGCGGCAGCCGGGCTCGACCATGCGGAGAACACCGCGTCGTTCCTCGGCCACCTGCCGGGGCAGCGCGGTGCACGCGGGATCCGCGCGAACCTCAATCCGGGTGCGTTGCTGCTGGTGGACGAGGCGTCCATGATGCCCACAGCTGATATGGCTGACATCGCCGCGTACGCGTCCGCCAACGGCCACAAAGTGATCGTCGCCGGCGACCACCAGCAGCTACCTGCCGTGGAAGGCGGCGGCGCCATGAGCCTGCTCGCCGACCAGCTCGGCTACGTCCAGCTCGCCGAAGCTGTGCGCTTCACCCAGCAGTGGGAAAGAGATGCGTCGCTGAGCCTGCGCCGCGGCGAGATGGCGGCGCTGGAGGACTACGACCGGCACGGCCGCATCATCGGCAGCGAGGCCGACCTGGCGCTGGACCAGGCACGGTCCGCCTACCTCGCCTCGTACCTAACTGGCCGTGACGTTCTCATGATCGCCCAAGCCCACGAGACCTGCCGCGAGCTGTCCCGGCGCGTCCGCGACGACCTGGTGCATCTCGGTCTGGTCGATGACTCCAGAACGGCTGAGCTGCGCGACGGCGGCCGGGCTGGCGTGGGAGACATCATCGTCGCCCGCCGCAATGACCATCGGCTGCAAGCGGGCGATGTCGGGCGCACGCTGGCCAATGGTGACCTGCTGCGCGTGGTCGCCGTGAACGACGACGGATCGTTCACAGTGCAGCGGCGCACCGAACGCGACAGCAAGACTGGCGAGTCCGGCTGGTCGGAGCGCACTTTCCGGTTCGCCGACTGCCGGAACGCGGACCTCGCCTACGCCGTCACGGGCCACGCTGCTCAGGGCCTGACCGTCAGCCATGGCATCGCGGTGATCACCGGCAATGAGTCACGGCAGTGGCTGTACTCGGCGATGACTCGCGGCGCCGGGCTGAACCAGGCTGTCGTGTTCACTCAGCCGGCCCGGCCCGCGGAACCGGCGGCGGGGACGCGCGCGGCACCTGAGCTGCGCCGCTACGACCGGATCGCGGCTGAGCGAGCAGGTCAGCCCGAACCGCATCTGTTCCCGGCCAACGGCCCGGATCCGCGCGAGCCCCTTGCCGTGCTCGCCGACGTCCTGACGCATGACGAAGCGCAGGACGCCGCGCTCACACTGTGGCAGCGCGAACTCGGCGACGCCGACCACCTCGCCAAGCTGGACGCGATCTGGCAAGGCGAGACCATCGAGGCACGCCGGCAGGCGTGGCGCGCAGGGATCCGCCGGGCACTGCCCGAGGAATATCGCGACGTCAGGCTCGACGGCGGCACCGCTACCTGGCTATGGCGAACACTCCGCTCGGTCGAGGCAGCCGGGCTCGACGCCGGCCAGGTCGTCGAGGACGCGATCAGCTCGGCTCCGCTAACCGGAGCACGTGACCTGGCCGCCGTCATCGACTACCGGGTAAGAAAGGCAACGGCAGGGATAGCCCCGGCCCCCTGGCAGCCCTGGTCCGAGCGCGTCCCCCAGATCACCGACCCTCAGCGGCAGCAGTTCGTCACCGAACTCGCCGCCGCGATGGACGCCCGCCGGGCGCGTCTCGGCGAGCATGCTGCGCGGACCTCACCCTCCTGGGCCGTCAGCGCTCTCGGCCCGGTCCCCGACGATCCGCTCGACCGCCTCGACTGGACCGAGCGAGCATCGGCCATCGGTGCCTACCGCGAGCTGTACGAAGCTGAGTCCGCCACCGACCCCATCGGCCCGGAGCCAGTGAACTCACCCGAAGCCCGCTCCGCCTGGATGGCCGCCTACTCCGCCCAGCTCCGCCAGGACGCATCCGACCTTGACCGCCAGCCGGACAGCTCCCTCTACCTGCGCCGTGCCCAGTACGAGACCGAGACCCGATGGGCACCTCCTTACCCAGGCCGCGAGCTCCGCCTGGTCCGCCAGGCACAGCTCGGCATGACCGCCCGCGAAGTCCGGCACCAGGCCGAAGCCAGAGCCGCCCAGAACTGCGGCGACCAGCAGGCAGCTGCCAGGCATGCGAGCCTGGCCGAGTCCGCACGTGCCGCCGCCGCCTTCTACCGCGCCCGCGGCGACCTCGACGAGCAACTCCACGCCGCCCGGCAGGAATGGGCCGCGCGCACGGCGCCAATGCGCCTCGCCGCCGTCCAGGCCGACGCCCTGCTGCGCCGCCGCCACCCGGACATGAGACTAGAACCACTCAGATCGGCAGAGCCGGAGCCGCTGCCCGGCGCGCTGCCCGAGCCCTCAGCCGAGGCGAACGCGCAGCACGCCAGCCTCGTGTCCGAGCGGCTGGCCGCCTTCCATGCCGAAATCGAGAGCCGAACCGGAGTGCTCATCCCCAGCGAGGACCCCGACTACGAACCCGACGGCCAGGCCTGGCCCGACCTCGCCAGGCCACGCCGCGACGCCCTGCTTCAGCCGCCGAGACTGCCCATGTCCGCGCCGCGACCGCAGCGGCAGCCCGAGCTCGAGCCCGAGCTTCAGATGTAGCCGTTCCCGCGACGGACCGGCAGATACTGATAGACAGCCGCACGCACGGCACGGAGCGGGTGAGCAGGTGGCAGCCGGACTTCCCGAGACCCAGATCAGGATCGTCCTGATCAGCTACGCCGACGGGCGAACCGACGGCCTGCCCGTCGGTGCCTACCTCGCCTCCTACAACCCGAGGGCGACGGAGGCAACGGCATCGCCACCTGGACCCGCGACCCGGCACAGGCCATGACCTTCCCCACCGGCGCCGCCGCGACCGCCTGCTACCGCGCCGTCCCGCTCAACCGCCCGCTGCGCGCCGACGGCAAGCCGAACTGCCCGCTGACGATGTTCACCGTGGCGTTCTGGTAGCCCGACAAGGCTAGGCAGCCCGAAATCAAAGAAGCCCCGGCCCGCCCGGCCGGGGCCTCAAACCATGGCAGCAAATCTGCCCGATAGTCCCCCGGATTGTCCCCCACGGATCTTCGATCAAGATCTCAATAGGCCTCTGACCTGGAGCCCCCTTACGGAATCGAACCGTAGACCTTCTCCTTACCATGGAGACGCTCTGCCGACTGAGCTAAGGGGGCGTCGGCGACGCTGTGGACTCCGGTCTGCCGGAATCGAACGGCCGCGCCTGCCGAGCATACACGACCCGGCGCCAGCAGGTTGGCCGGGTCCGGGCGGGTCCGGGCGGAGCCCGTCCAGACAAGGCACCAGCACATCGAGGCCGCCGCTGCCGCTGCCGAAGGTCGGCAGCCCGGACCGCCCACTCGGGCGTCCCGCCGGGCGACCACTTTCCAGCGTCTCGCCGGGGCAACCGCTCGCAGGCGTCCCGCCCAGACACGCCACCGAGCCCTCCAGGCGAAGGCCGGCACGGCCGGGCGGCGCGTCAGCGGCGCGCGCCCAGCTGTCCAGGGCCAAAACCGGGTGCCACAACCGAGTCCCATAACCGGGTGGCATAACACAGTCTCAGCCGGGGCAGAAGCGGGGCAGAAGCCCGGCGACGGTAGCCGAGGTACCCGCGGCGGAGGCGACGGACAGCCGACCGCGCTGACGCATTGACTGACGTCAAATTGCCATTGCGCGCACCTGTGAGCCGAAAGGCCGGCAGTGCATAATGTGAGAATCATGACGGCCCCGGTCATGAGCGCCAGCCGGGCGATTCGGCACGC
>JAJYUU010000087.1 GCA_021792405.1 Actinomycetes bacterium | reverse complement strand
GCATTCATACCCCGTTCCTCTCCGATCGTGACCTCGCGCTGGAGAACGTGCGCTATGTCCGGGACGCGGCCGGACGCCTCGGCGAGAGCTTCGTGCCGGCCCCCGGCGGGCTTATCGAGCAGCGGGCGAAGCAGGTGCTCGGCGAGTCAGTCGCGCTGCTGCGGCGCATCGTCGAGCAGGGGCTGCTCACCGCGATCGCCGACGGCACGTTCGGCATCACCAAGCGGCCCGCGGACGGCGGCCGCGGGCTCGACGGCGTGATCAGCCGGGCCGACGGTTACTTCAACCCTGCATCGGAAATCCTTGACGGCGGGAACGGGCAAGCGGGCAGCGCCCGTTCCCCGTCGCTGAGCGAGACGGGAGCAAGCCGGTGACTTCCAGCATCGTGCGGCCGTACGGCGATACCACCGGTGACGGCCGGATCCAGGTCTCGTTCACGCTGCCGGTCCCGTTCGGCACGCCGGCGCAGCAGGCACGCGCCGAGGGCGCGGCCATGCAGCTCGCAGGCAAGATGGGGCTTGAGGCCGCGATGGTGGTGCACGCCAAGGGTATGGGCCCGGACTACACGTTTTTCATCGTGTACGGCCGGGTGTCGCACTTGGTCGACCTGTCCCAGGTGACCGTGACCGAGCGGGAGTTCCCGCTGCTCAGCCCGGCGGAGGTGAACCTGCGCATCCGCACCGGCCTTGGCCGCAAGCTGGTGGTGGTCGGCGCGTGCGTCGGGACCGACGCGCACACGGTGGGCATCGACGCCATCCTGAACGTGAAGGGCCACTCGGGCGAGAAGGGGCTGGAGTACTACCGGGAAATCCGGGTGGTGAACCTCGGCTCGCAAGTCGCCGTGCCTGACCTGGTCGCCAGGTCCGCCGCGGAGGGCGCGGATGCGGTGCTGGTCAGCCAGGTCGTCACGCAGCGCGACGCGCACATCACCAACGCGCGGGAGATGTCGGCGGCCTTCCGTGCCACAGCGCCGCAGTCCGGTGCCCGGAACTGGCCGCCGCTGCTGGTCGTCGGGGGCCCGCGCTTCGACCCGTCGATGGCCGCCGGGCTAGGCGTCGACAAGATCTTCGGTAAGGGCACCACGCCGGGTGAGGTCGCCAGCTATCTCGCCTACGCGCTCGCGCCGGACAGCGGTGCTGCCGCGGATGCGGACCAGGAAGCAGGTGCCAGCGCATGAGCGACCCCCGGCTCGGGCTGACCGTCACCCACCGGCGCTATGTGCCCTACAGCCACGCGCACTACGGCGGCAGCCTGGTGGACGGCGCGTACGTACTCGGCCTGTTCGGTGACGTGGCCACCGAGGCGTGCATCCGCGCCGACGGCGACGAGGGGCTGTTCGCGTCGTACTCGGACGTGCAGTTCAGGGCGCCGGTGATCGCCGGTGACGTACTTGAGGTGTCGGCAATCATGACCAGGGTCGGGACGCGCAGCCGGGAGCTGTCGTTCGAGGCCAGGGTGGTCTGCCGGGCTCAGCCCGAGCGGAGCCCGTCGGCCGCCGCAGTGCTGGCCGAGCCGATCCTCGCGGTGTCAGCGACCGGGACCGTCGTCGTCCCGGCGCCAGCCTGAAGACAGCCGCGACGGTCTGCCCTCGGCGGATAGTCACCATGGGTGCCGATCTGGTGGCGTCAGCGGGCCACTAAATAGGCACCCATGAAGACCGTCCGCTGGGTTAACGCTCGGCGAAGGTCGCCTCGCCGTCCTCGAACCGGTAAATCTCCTCGCCGTCCATGAACGCGCGGGTAACCCGGCTGAGCACGTCCAGCGGATCACCGGACCAGATCACCAGGTCGGCGTCCTTGCCCGGCTCGATGGAACCGAGCCGGTCGTCGACACCGATGATGCGTGCCGGGTTGATGGTCAGCGCGCGCAGCGCGGCGTCCCGGTCCAGGCCGTGCTTGACCGACAGCGCGGCCTGATGGGCCAGGAAGTTGATCGGCACGACCGGATGGTCGGTGGTGATCGCGATGGTCACGCCTGCCGCCGCGAGCTTGCCGGGGTTGTCGAGCGAGCGGTTCCGCAACTCGACCTTTGACCTGCTGGTGAACAGCGGCCCGATGATGACCGGGATGTTCCTCGTGGCGAGGACGTCGGCGAGCAGGTGGGCCTCGGTGCCGTGATCGATGACCAGGTCGTAGCCGAACTCCTCGGCCAGCCGCAGTGCGGTGGCGATGTCGTCGGCCCGGTGACAGTGCTGGCGCCACGGGATCTCTTTGCGAAGGACGCGAGCGAGCGCCTCCAGCTTGAGGTCGCGGTCGATGTACTTGCGGTCGTCCTCGGGCTTGCGCTGCTCGGCCTCGATCTTCGCCAGGTAGTTGGCTGCGTCGACGAGTGCGGCGCGGATGACGGCAGCGGTGCCGAGACGCGTGGACGGTGATTGCTTGCGCTCGCCGTAGACGCGCTTCGGGTTCTCGCCGAGCGCCGACTTCATCCCGGCCGGCGCTTTCAGCAGCATCTCGTCGACCGTGCGGCCCCAGCACTTCAGCGCGGCTGTCTGGCCGCCGATCGGATTGCCCGAGCCCGGGTTCACGTTCACGGCCAGCACACCGCCCGAAACGGCGTCCCGGAAGCCCAGATCCGCCGGGTTGATCGCATCCAGGGCACGGACCTGCGCGGTCACCGGCTCGGTGAGCTCGTTGGTGTCCTGGCCGGCCCAGCCTTCCGCCTCCTCGTGCACGCCGACGTGCCCGTGCGCCTCGATGAACCCGGGGAGCACCCAGGCGCCGGCCGCGTCGATGATCTCGGCGCCGGCAGGAACGTCCAGACCCCGACCTACCGCGGTGATCTTTCCGCTGGTCACCAGGATGGTGCCGCCCTCGATCGGCTCTCCGATAACCGGCACGACCCGGCCGCCGACGATCGCGACAACTGTGTCCGTCATGTGCTCTCCCTGTTGCTCCCGGCATACTGGACTACTAACTTCTCAGGTATGCGCTTCGCCATCAAAACCGCACCGCAGCACACGACCTGGCCCGCCATGCTCGAGGTTTGGAAGGCCGCGGACGACATCGAGTTGTTCGAGTCCGGCTGGACGTTCGACCACTTTTACCCTATCCGCGGTGACTCGGCGGGCCCGTGCCTGGAAGGCTGGATCACGCTAACAGCGCTAGCGCAGGCAACCCGGCGGCTGCGGCTCGGCACGCTGGTCACCGGCATTCACTACCGGCATCCGGCAGTGCTGGCGAACATGGTGGCCACGCTCGACATCATTTCCGGCGGCCGGGTGGAGCTCGGCATCGGCGCTGGCTGGAACATCGAGGAGTCCGGCGCGTACGGAATCGAGCTTGGCTCGCCGAAGGAGCGCAGCGACCGGTTCGAAGAGGCCTGTGAGGTCTTGACCGGGCTGCTGTCGCCGGCCGAGACGTACTCGTTCAAGGGCCGTTATTACCAGCTTGCCGATGCCCGGTGCAATCCCAAGCCGGTGCAGCAGCCGCATCCGCCGATCTGTGTCGGCGGCAGCGGCGAGAAGCGCACGCTGCGCACCGCCGCGCGGTTCGCCCAGCACTGGAACTTCGTCGGCGGGACGATCGAGCAGTTCAGCCGCGCCCGTGACGTGCTGTACCAGCATTGCTCGGAGGTCGGCCGCGACCCGGCGGACATCCTGCTGTCCAGCCACCTGCCGTACGCAGGCGACCCAGCGCAGACGGCGGACACCGCTGCCGCGCTTGGCGAGGCCGGTGTCGAGCTTGCGATCGTGCAGCTCACGCCACCGCACTCGGCGTTGGCGCTGGAGCCGCTCGCCGCGAAGCTCCGCGAACTGGCGTAGCTGCTGCTGCTAACGGCGGCCAGTGGCCGGGTTAGCCGCCAACTGGCGCCGGTCAATGCCCGGCGGTGGGAGGGCCAGGTCCAGTTGCGTCGGCCGCATCCGGTGATTCGCCTCGTCACGGTTGACCGAGCGCTTGGCCGGCAGTCAGATCCAGCGGCCTAGCCTGCGGATGTTGCCGAGGCGGCCGGCGTATTCAGCATCGCCCAGGTGCCGCAGGCCCCTGATCACGCCCCAGAACATGCCGATCAGCAGGAACGCGGTGGCAATCAGCACCCACCGGCCACGGGTGCTATCGGCGTAGCCGAGGATGAGTGACGACCAGCCCAGCGCCACCAGGTCAAAAAGAATGACCAGTCCTTTCACCAAGCCGGGCGCTATCAGGGCCACCACGAAGCCCACCAGCAGGCCGATGGCAAACCAGTGGGTACTGGACCCGAACGCCGAAGCGGCACCATGGGGGTGGGTAATGGAAGAGGCAACATTCATTGGGCCAAAGTTGCATATGCCGCGAGCGCCAGCAAGAACGACACGCTGGCGGAGAAGCGGCCTAGAGACCCGGCGGGCCTAGAGACGCGGCCCCGGTGCGCTCAGGCCGAGGCGGCGCCGCTCGATGATCAGGCAGCGGTCCTCCACGTACAGCAGCCCGGCACTGCCCGCGATCGCCCGCGCTTCCGCCGACACGATGCCCAGTTGCAGCCAGAGCGCGGTCGCGCCGGCGGCGACGGCCTGCCGGGCGATGTCAGGCGCATCGGCGGCTGGCCGGAATACGTCGACCAGGCCCACTTGTCCTGGGATATCGCTGATCGACCTGTACACCTGCTCGCCGAGAATAACCTCGGCGTGCGGGTTGACCGGGATGATGCGCCAGCCGTGAAGCTGCATGTGCGCTGGCACCGCATGCGCGGCCTTCGCCGTCGCGGCGCTGGCGCCGACGACAGTGATGGTGTCGTAGCTGGTCAGGATCCGCTCGATGACGGCATCTGTGTCGCTCACCCGGCCACGATAACCCCGGCATGCACGCGAAACGAGTCATGCGGTCCGGCGGCCGGGCAAGGGCATCGGCGCGCGGCCCGCCGGAGGCCGGTAGCGTTCTGCTGTGGAACATCGACGTCTTGGCCGGACCGGCCTGCAGGTCTCGAAACTCTGCCTTGGCACTATGACGTTTGGACTGCAATGCGATGAGCAGACCTCCGTGGCGATCCTGGACCGGTCTGCCGACGGGGGCATCGACTTCCTTGATACCTCTGATGCCTACCCGCTGGGCGGCGACCTGAGCACCAGGGGAGTCACCGAGGAGATCCTGGGCCGCTGGCTGCATGGCAGGCGGGACCGGTTCATCGTGGCAACCAAGTGCTTCGCGCCGACAGGGCCCGCCCCGTTCGATGGCGGTAACTCGCGCAAGCACATCATGTCGGCAGTCGAGGCGTCGCTGCGGCGCCTTCAGACCGACTACATCGACCTGTATCAGTTGCATGGCTACGACCACCAGACGCCAATCGACGAGACGCTGAGCACGCTCGATGACCTCGTGCGCCAGGGCAAGGTCCGGTACCTGGGCTGCTCCAACTTCCTGACATACCAGCTTGTGCGGGCAGTCGGCCGGACCGAGACGCTCCGGGTCGCCCGGCTGGACTGCGTGCAGCCGCGCTACAACCTGCTGTTCCGCGAAATCGAGCGCGAGATGCTGCCGTATTGCGCCGAGGACGGCATCGGCGTCATCCCGTACAACCCGATCGCGGGCGGACTGCTGTCCGGGAAGCATTCCCGCGCTGCGGGACCTCCCGAAGGCAGCCGGTTCACCCTCGGCACCGCTGCCCGGGCCTATCAGGACCGGTACTGGCATGATCGCGAGTTCGAGACGGTCGAGGCGCTCGCGCGCATGGCTCGGCAAGCGGAGGTGAGCCTGGTGACCTTGTCGGTTGCCTGGGTGCTTGCGAACAAGGCCGTTACCGCGCCAATCATCGGGGCGAGCAGCCCCGGCCAGCTTGACGCAAGTCTCGCTGCCGCCGACCTCCGCCTGGACGAGGATCTCAAGCGCGAGCTAGACGGGCTCACCCAGGAGTACCGGCTGGGCGACGCGCCTCGCTAGGAAGGGCCGCCCGGCGGCGCGCGGGCATCAGGGCATTGTCAGCGCCCGGGCAGCCGACCCCGGCCGCGTGCTTGCGGGAGTGCGGCTAGTCCAGACGCCGGCCTCCCAGCGGGCGGGCGCTGGAGTCGTCCCGGTCGGCAGGCTGGTGAACGCATTCTTCCGCTGGGAATCCAATCCCTGCGAGACGCTGGTGAAGGACGGCCGGGTGTACCCGATCGACTACGCGAACGCCTGCCCGACGTCGCGTTGACCAGGTGGTGCATGTTCGCGCTGGTGAGCGGCCGGCGGCCGAGGCTGGACCTGACCACCGAAGAATATTTCGAGATCGCCGACGACGCGAGCAGCGCTTATCCGCAGAAACTGGCCGCTTACCGGGAGCTGGCCGACCGGTACTTCGATACCGAGCGATACGAGGATTTCTGCGCGACCAGCCTTGGCCACCTCGATGAGATCATGCTGGACCGGGTGGTCAGCGCGGAGTTCGATCAGCTGCTCGACCAGACGGGGCGCTCGGTCTACCCCGCGCACGAGCACGAGCAATTCATCGCGCACCTGCGCGGCCTGCTCGGGACGAGACCGGCTGCCTCCATGCAGCCTGACCCGATCGCCGCTGGTCAGCTCCCCGGTGCTCGTGGGAACCTGGAGCAAATGCGCCACTGCGCTGACGAGTTCAGCCCTCCTGCCGGGCAATGGCGGGAGCGCCTGCGGCGGCGCCCGGTCCGCTACGCAGCAGAGGCGAGGCCAGATGGGTCGGGAGATTCAAGTCATCAAGATCACGGGTGAGGACCGCCGTGCCTACCGGGCGAAGCTGGCGCGGTCCCTGGATGTGTTCGCCCGGATGCTGCGCGAGCGGCTGTTCGAGGCCGCCTTGCCGCTCGTCGGCCAGGAGATCGAGCTGAACCTCGTCGACGAGAAGGGCGCCCCGTCGATGCGCAATGCCGACGTGCTGGCGGCGATCGCCGACCCTGCCTGGGCGACCGAGGTGGGCCAGTTCAACCTGGAGATCAACGTGCCGCCCCGGCAGCTGAGCGGCGACGCCCTGGCGGTCCTGGAGGGCGAGATCCGCGGCAGCCTGAACGCGGCGGATGGGAAGGCCCGCGCCGTCGGCAGCCGGCTAGTGATGATCGGCATCCTGCCCACGTTGTCGAAGTCGGACGTCCATGAGGGAACGCTGTCGGCGAGCGAGCGATACCGGGTGCTGAACGAGCAGATCTTCGCCGCGCGCGGCGAGGATATGCAGATCGAGATCGACGGCACTGAGCACATCCTCACCCACGCCGACAGCATCACCCCTGAGGCCGCCTGCACCAGCGTCCAGCTGCATCTTCAGGTTAGCCCGGACGCGTTCGCCAGCTACTGGAATGCGGCGCAGTCGGTCGCCGCCGTCCAGGTGGCGCTGGCCGCCAACGCGCCGTTCCTGTTCGGGCGGCAGCTCTGGCACGAAACCCGGATCACGCTGTTCGAGCAGGCCACCGATACCCGGCCGGACGAGCTGAAACGGCAGGGGGTACGCCCGCGGGTCTGGTTCGGAGAGCGCTGGATCACCTCGGTCTTCGACCTGTTCGAGGAGAACATCCAGTACTTCCCGGCCCTCCTGCCGGTCGTCGAGGACGAGGACCCGCTGGCGGTGCTCGATCGCGGTGAGTGCCCGCTGCTCGCGGAGATGAGCCTGCACAACGGCACCATCTACCGGTGGAACCGGCCCGTCTACGCGGTTACCGGCGGCCAGCCGCATCTGCGGGTAGAGAACCGCGTGCTGCCGGCCGGGCCGTCCGTCGCGGACGTGCTGGCGAACGCCGCGTTCTACTACGGTGTCGTGCGCGTACTCGCTGAGTCCGAGCGCCCGATCTGGACCCAGCTGTCGTTCGTAACTGCCGGCGAGAACCTGCACGAGGCAGCACGGGGCGGCATGGGCTCCAGGCTTTACTGGCCGGGCCTCGGCGAGGCTGATGTGGCCGAACTGGTGCTGCGCCGACTGCTGCCGATGGCGCATGAGGGTCTCGGGCGCTGGGGTGTCAACCCGGCGGACTCCGACCGGCTGCTCGGCATCATCGAACAGCGGTGCCTGACCGGGCAGAACGGCGCGGCCTGGCAGATCGGCACGGTCGAGCGGCTCAGCGAGCGTGGTGCCAGCCGCGCCGAGGCGCTGCGGCAGATGACGCAGCGCTATATCGAGCACATGCACACCAACGAGCCGGTGCATACCTGGCCGCTGTAGGCGCCGGAGGCCAGCGACCCTGCATGGTCAGTCGTCGATGGCCTGGTAGGCAGCCGTCCGGAAGTGGCTCGAAACTCGCTGAATCACGCGGCGGCCGCCGTCCCGAAGGTCGGCGGCCGCCGCGATCGCGCGGCTACTCGTTGCCGAAGGCCTGGATCTCGGCGAGCTCGGTCTCGGTCAGCTCGCGGGGCATGTCACCCTTGGCCACCTTGGCGCGCTGTACATGCTGGCGGATCCCGTCCACAATCTCGGGGTTGGCCAGCGTCGTGACGTCGCCGACGTCGGCGAAGTTGGACACCGACGCGATCACCCGGCGCATGATCTTGCCCGACCGCGTCTTCGGCATGTCCGGCACGATCCACACGTTCTTCGGCCGGGCGATCTTGCCGATCTCCGTCTCGATCGCCGCGACGACCTTGGACTCCATCTCCGGGCCCGGCTCGAAGCCCGGCTTGAGGGAGACGTACATCTCCACCATGCGGCCGCGGATGTCATCGATGACCGGCACCGCCGCGGCCTCGGCCACCTCCGGCACGGTCAGCGCCGCCGACTCCAGCTCCTTGGTGCCGAGGCGGTGGCCGGCCACGTTGATGACGTCATCGATGCGGCCGAGGATGCGGAAGTAACCGTCATCGGACTGCAGCGCTCCGTCGCCGCAGAAGTACGGCCAGTCGTGCCAGTCCTTGCTGTCGGGGTCGGTGTTGTACTTGCGGTAGTACACGTCCAGGAACCGCTCGGGCTGGCCCCAGACCGTCTGCATGATGCCCGGCCACGGGTTGCGGATGCAGATGTTGCCGGCCTTGTTGCTGCCCTTGGGGACCTCGTTGCCGTCCTCGTCGTAGATGACGGGGAAGATGCCGAGCGCGCCGGGACCGCAGCTGCCGGGCTTCATCGGCTGCAGGCCGGGCAGCGTCGAGCCGAGGAACCCGCCGGTCTCGGTCTGCCACCACGTATCGGTGATGGCGGCCTGGCCCTTGCCGACGACGTTGTAGTACCACCGCCAGACCTCCGGCTCGATCGGCTCGCCGACCGTGGTCATGGTCTTGAAGTGGTAGTTGTACTTGAACGGCTCGTCGGGCGCGACCTTGCGGAGCATCCGGATCGAGGTCGGCGAGGTGTGGAAGATGTTCACGCCCAGCTTCTCGGCGACCCGCCACGGCCGCCCGCCGTCGGGATAGTTCGGTACGCCTTCGTAGATCACGGTCGTGGTGCCGAGCGCCAGCGGGCCGTAGACGATGTAGGAGTGGCCGGTGATCCAGCCGATGTCGGCCAGGCACCAGTACACGTCATCGGGGTGGATGTCCTGGTAGTACTTCGACGTGCCGGCCACATACGAGAGGTAGCCGCCGATGCTGTGCTGCGCGCCCTTCGGCCGGCCAGTCGTGCCGCTGGTGTACATCAGGAACAGCGAGTCCGTGGCGTCCAGGGAGACCGGCGCGACATCCTGGCCCGCGTACTTGCCGATGACCTCGTCCACGAAGAAGTCGCGGCCGTCAACCATCGGCGTCGGGGACTGGTACTCGCCGGGCTTGCGCCGCCACACCAGAACCTTGTCGACGTCCTGACCCTGCCGCTTAGCCTCCGCGACCGCCTCGTCGGCCTTGACCTTGTGATCGCCCATTGACCCGGCGCGGTAATAGCCATCCATGGTGATCAGCACCCGGCTGCCAGAATCGGCTATCCGCGTGCCGCATGCATTACCGCTAAAGCCGCCGAACACCTGTGAATGAATGACGCCGAGCCGGGCGCAGGCCAGCATCGTGACGACCGCCTCGGGCATCATCGGCATGTGCAGGGTGACCCGGTCGCCAGCCTTCAGGCCAGCGAAGTCACGCAGCAGCGCGGCAAACTCGTTTACCTGACGCAGCAAGTCGCCGTAGCTGATGTGCAGGGTCTCGTCGTCTTCGAGTTCGGGCACCCAGATGACCGCGGTCTTGTCGGGATTAGCCGCAGCATGCCTGTCGACACAGTTGTAGCACGCATTAAGCTTGCCGCCGACAAACCATTTCCAGAATGGCGCGGCACTAGTGTCGAGCACGGTGTCCCAGGGCTTGTCCCAGGTCAGCAGGTCCGCATATTCGGTAAAGCAGTCCGGGAAATTGTCCTCACTGAAACGCTCGAGAATTGCCGGATCATTCGCATTAGCCTGCGCGACGAACTTCTCTGGCGGGGGGTAGTACTCTTCTTCCCGCCAGTGCACAGCGATCTGGGACTCAGAGACCTCGGGTGTCTCCGAACTTTCTGTCATTCCTGTCCTCCAGGCCGGGGGTCGGTTCGCCCGCGCGTCGATGCGAGCGTGCTGACATGAGCAGCCGTGAAACGGGTTTACCGCGCGGATTGCGAGCAAACAAGGGCCAGGCCATGCACCAACGGCCTTGGGCTGACAACCTCGTCATGAGCGCCTCACGGGTTACGGGAACCTCTAGCGTAACGCCGTGGGACAACCGGCAACAGGCCTGGCGGATTGCCGGCCGTGCAGGTAGCTAACGGGTATCAGTCCTGGCAGGACCGGTTGACATCGTCGCGATCAACGGTATGTTGCTGCGCAGTCCAGCACCGGGCCAGCAGGTCAGGGAGGTCGCGCCGACCACAAGCCCTGATCGGGCGGGGGGTTGGACCCGGGAGGGGCCTGGGCATCCAGTAGACAACGGAGGGCGAGCCCGCTGCCGACGGGACGCGCTCCGGTCCGAAGGATTTCCAGGCCCTCATCCCCGGCGACGGCAGGCCCGGAATCGCGGCAAGACGGCAGTGGTGATGCGCGAGCGGTATCTGGCGGCAGGCGGAAGGGAGCAGGGTGCAGGCTGGTACGCGCAAGGCCGATGATGAGGGCCGCACCAGCGCGGTCCTGGTCGTCATCCCGACGTACAACGAGCGCGACAATATCGACGACATCGTGGCTCGCACCCGCGGCGCGGTGCCCGATGCCGATGTCCTGGTGGTGGACGACAACAGCCCCGACGGGACCGGCGACCTAGCCGAGAAGCTCGCGCTGACCGACGGCCATGTGCACGTGCTGCATCGCACCCAGAAGGGCGGCCTTGGCGCGGCGTACCTGGCCGGCTTCGGCTGGGGCCTGGAGCGCGAGTACGAGGTCCTCGTCGAGATGGACGCCGACGGCTCACACGATCCGGCCGAATTGCCGGACCTGCTCGCTGCGCTCGAGCACGCCGACCTGGTCATCGGCTCGCGCTGGGTGGCCGGTGGCGAGGTCCGCAACTGGCCGGCCTCCCGCGAGATCCTGTCACGGGGCGGGAACGCCTACGCCCGCATCATGCTCGGCCTGTCGGCGCACGATGCCACTGGCGGCTACCGCGCCTACCGTGCGGCCACGCTCCGCCAGATCAGCCTGAGCGAGGTCAGGTCGCAGGGCTACTGCTTCCAGATCGAGCTGACGCTCCGCACGGTTGCCGCCGGGCTGACCGTGGCCGAAGTGCCGATCACCTTCACCGAGCGGGCGAAGGGGACCAGCAAGATGAACCGGGCCATCGTGGCAGAGGCACTGTGGCGCGTCACCGTGTGGTCGGTGACGCGCCGGGTAAGGTGGCGGCGCTAAGCGGTCTTGCGGTGCGTCGTGCGCGGCTCAGGCGCCGCTGGCCCGCGCTGGCCACGGATGACTGCCAGCCGCTCAGCCAGCACTTCCTCGAGATCAGCCATGCTCCGCCGCTCCATGAGCATGTCCCAGTGGCTGCGTGGCGGCTTGATCTTCTTGGGGGCAGGCATATCCCCTGCCGTGGTCACGGCCAGGGCGCCGCAAACCCGGCATTCCCAGTTAATCGGCAGCTCGGCCTCGGCCGAGAACGGCACCGTGAAACGATGCCCCTTCGGGCAGTCGAAAGCCACCTCCTGGCGAGGCGCCAGGTCGGTGTTACGGTCGTTCTCGTAGCTTGTGGCTCCGAGTCGCGTGCCGCGAAGTGCTCGCTCGGCCATGTTTTACTGCCTCCCAGGCGCTCAGCCGTCCTACTTGACCAACGGTGAGGTCCCGGACAAGATTCCCTGCCAGCGGCTGTTCCAACCGCCGGCAGGCGGCCGAAATCACGAAAATGCCGGCCTAGCCGGCGAATCGCGGCTGCCACTGCCCGCGAGTGACCAGCAAGTCTCGCAGCGTCTGGGTCTGATCGGTCATTATCCCGTCGATCCCGAGGTCCAGCAGGCTGGCCATCACGGCCGGGTCATTGACCGTCCAGGCGTGCACCTGCAGCCCGGCGGCATGTGCGCGCCCGACGAACTGCCTGGTAGCCATCGAATACGGGATTTGCGTGCACTGCACCGACAAGGCAGCAAATCGGGCCGCGAGCGCCTTGACCGGGAACCCGGCGCGGATGGCGCCGATGCCGGCCGGAGTTGTCGCGGTGCAGACCGGCCGCGGCAGCAGCCGGCGGGCCGCGCTGAGGCGACGGCCGGAGAACGACGTCAGGCAGACGCGGTCCCAGCAGTTCGTCGCTTGCAGTACCCCGGCCAGCGGGCCGACCGCGGGATCGTCCTTGATGTCGATGTTGAACCGGACATCCGGCCACGCCATGATCAGGTCAGCCAGCACCGGGATCGGCTCTGTCCCGTCGATCCTGGCCGCCGCGACCTGGGCCGCCGTGAGCCCGGAGATCTTGCCAGCGGAGTCGGTGACGCGGTCGAGCGTCTTGTCATGGAAGGCCACCACAGTCCCGTCTGCGGTCGCGTGCACGTCTGTCTCGAGGTAGGCGTAGCCGAGCTTGACGGCGTGCTCGAAAGCCTTCCACGAGTTCTCCGGGTAGTGCCCGGCACCGCCCCGGTGGGCGAAGGCCAGCGGCAGCGGGTGATCGAGAAAGCCGGACGGCACGGCCCCAGTATGCCCGCGGCCGGGTTCATCCTCGCTCCGCGACACCCGGACTCTTCCGGGGCGGCAGCCTGCGGGCGCCAGCACCATCGCGGGAACGCGGGCTGCGGTGTCAGCCGCCTTCGCCCGCCCACTCCTGGCGGCGCACCTCTGACAAGGCGATCGCCGTCGCGGCCGCCACGTTCAGCGACCCGACCTTGCCCGGCTGCGGGATGTAGGCGACCAGGTCGGCCACCGCGAGAAGGCCAGCCGAGCAGCCGCTATCCTCGTTCCCGACGGCCAGGCAGATATCGCCGTGCAGCGGCGCCTGGTACAGCGGAACCGCCTCGCCGGCCAACTCGATCGCGACGATCCGGTAGCCGTCGGCGCGAGCGGCAGCCGCTCCCGCCGACGCGGACGGGACCGCCTCGAAACCGAGCAGCCGGTCGGTGCCAAGCGCGGTCTTACGGGCCGACGGGTGACCGGGCCCGGCGGTGCTGCCGCACAGCCAGATCTGCTCTACCCCGAACGCGGCCGCCGACCTGATGATCGAGCCTACGTTGAACGGCTGGCCGACATTGTCCAGCAGCAGGCTCAGCCGGGCTTGCGTGCGCCTGCGCCAGTCCCGGTTAAGCCGCTTTACCTCGGTCATGCCGAGTTGCCGCCGAGTCACCGCCGAGTCACCGTCTGACCTCCAGTACGCGGTACCCGGCCCTGGCGGCATACCGCGCTGCCTGCCAGCCGCCCGCTGCCAGCCAGCGCTGCAGCGAGTCCGAGCCGAGGTTGCGCTGCACCACCAGGTAGGCCACGGCGCCCGGCGCCAGCCGCCCGAGCCAGGCCTCGAGCATTGCGTGCAGCGCGGCCTTGCCGATCCTGATCGGCGGGTTCGACCAGATCAACTGATAGCTGGCCGGCAGGCTGCTGCTGTACTGGCCAGCGCCGGGGGCCGGTACGCAGCGGACGTTGGCCAGCCCAGCCGAAGCGGCGTTCGCGGCGCATAGCTCGAGCGCGCGGCTGTTCGCGTCCACGGCCCAGATCCGCGCGCCCGGTGACCGGCTGGCGAGGGCGAGCGCCAGCGGCCCGTAGCCAGTGCCCAGGTCGAGCAGGTCGCCGTGGGCTGGTGGTGGTGGTGCGGCCTCGAGCAGCAGCCGCGTGCCGGGGTCCAGCCGGCCGGGCGAGAACACGCCGGCGTCGGTGGCCAGGGCGAGGTGCATGTCGGGCAGCACGACATGCACCGTGCCCGGCCGGTGCCCGGCGGCGGGCTGCTCAGCGAAGTACTGGCTGCTGCTCACTGGGGGATGCCCCGGCGAGAGCCGGGGCGATGTAGGTCCGGCTCACCCAGCGCTCGACGACGAAAGTCAGCACCGGGATGGTGCCGGCGGCCAGCACGATGACCGTGCCGGGGCTGGCGACCTTCATCCGGACGGTCCTGGTCATCGCAAAGGCGATCACGATGTAGATGATGTAGAGGATCCCGTGCAGGGTTCCGACGATGTCGACGGGCACGTTGTCGTGCGCCCAGACCTGCAGCGGAATGCAGATGAAGACCAGGATGCACAGCATGGTGCCGGTGACGTAGGCCATCGTGCGGTAGGCGCGGACGGCCAGGCGGACCATCTGGGGACTCACCCGGAACTCCTTACTGTCGTCGGTCTGGCTGTCGTCGGTCTGGCTGTCACCGGGCACCCGGCCGGCTGTGCAGCCTGGCCAGGTAGGCGTTGTAGGCGGCCAGTTCGGGATCGTCGTCAGCCTGCTCGTCGCGGGCTACGGCGGCATGCGCCCGCAGCGGGAGCAAGTCGCCCGGGAGCGAGTCGCCCGGAGGCGAGTCGCCCGGAGGCGAGTCGCCCGGAGGCGAGTCGCCGTCCGGCAAGCCGTCGGCCGCCGCCAGCGTGCTCTTCGCGGAACCGCCTGGCGCCCGGTACTCATCGATGATCGTCTTGGCCCAGAAGACTACGCCGAAGATCGTGAAGATCGGCCACTCGAAGGTATAGGCCCAGCTCAGCGCATTGCCGCCCTCCGCGCGATGAAACTGCCAGTCGCCGAGCCAGAGCATGCCGGTGGCCGCCACGACAGCGAACGCGTGCCAGGCGAGCCAGCGCGGTGTGATCAGGAAGAACCACCGAGGCCGCGGCTTCGCACTGGACATGCTATGAGGGTAGCGCTACTACAGACCGTAGCGGTTCGGCGCCTTGCTGGTCAGCGGCTAGTTCGCCAGACCTTTGTAGTGCCGGAGTCGCCGGGCGCCAGCTCGAATCTGGCCGGTCCCTGTGCCCGCCGCTGGACGATGGCCGGCATTGCGTCGCCATAGCAATCCAGCGCGTCACCGCGCGCACGCTGAGGCGGCCCGTCATAATCGGAACCATGTCACTCGCTGATTGGCTGGCCGGCCGTAAGTCGCCGGCCGGCAGGCTGCCGGAGGGGATCGACGAGCTGCGCGGTCCGACCCGTGGCATCATCGTCCTGCCACGGCACCTGGCGTTCCCCGGAATGCGGGAATGCGACGTCGCTGACGACGTGACCCGCCGCAACATGTACGGCATCGTGCTGACCCAGGGGCAGCGCAATGATGTGGCGAGGTTCCTGAATCCGCAGCTGCTGCGGACTGACTGGCCGCTGATCAGGGAGACGCTCGACCCCAAGCTGCGGGGCACCTGCGAGCGCCGGTTCCAGCTGAACGGGCCCGCGGCCGCCAAGGCGTAACCCGCCGGGTGGTGCTGCTGACAGAGGCTCAAGCCGCCGACCCGCGCCGGTGATCGAGGGAACGCCGTAGCGCCGCGCAGTGATCGCCCGCGGGAGCCCGGCGCGGTACGCCGACTACAGTTACCGCATGCGCAAGTACGTCATCATGGGCGTTCAGGGCAGCGGCAAGGGCACCCAGAGCGCGCTGCTGGCTAGCGAGCTTGACCTCGTCCATATCGCCGTCGGCGACATCTTCCGCTGGAACGTGCAGAATCACACCAAGCTCGGCGCCCAGGTACGGCGCACGATGGCGGCCGGTGAGCTGGTCAGCGACGACCTGGCCGAGGGAGTGGTGAAGGAGCGGCTGACCCAGCACGACTGGAATTACGGGTTCATCATCGACGGCTTCCCGAGGAACGAGCGCCAGGCTGAGTTCTTCCTGGAGAGCTATGACATCGACGGCGTCATCTACCTTGTGCTGCCGGACTGCGAGGTGCGGCGCCGGGTGATGGCGCGCAGGCTCTGCGATGGCTGTGGCATGGACTACAACCTGATTGACAACAGCCCGCGCGAGGAAGGCAGATGCGATGTCTGCGGCGGCAAGCTCGTGCAGCGCGAGGACGACACGCAGGAGGCCCTGGCGGTCCGGCTCCGCGAGTATCACGAGAAGACCAACCCGGTGCTCGATATCTTCCGCCGGAAGGAATACGTGGTCACCATCGATGCGCGGCCGGACAAGGCGCAGGTGCAGCAGGCCATCAGGGTCGCGCTGAAGCTGCCGCCGTACCGCGGCTGACCACGGCACTGTCTGCGTTGCATGCGGGTCATCGCCGCGCCTGACTCCTTCAAGGGCAGCATCGCCGCCGCCGCCGCCGCCGCGGCGCTAGCCAGCGGGTGGTTGCGGGTGCGGCCGGCCGACGAGCTGATACAGCTGCCGCTGGCCGACGGCGGCGAGGGGACGCTGGCCGTGCTGGCCGCTGCCGCCCCGTCGGCCCGATGGCACGCTGAACGAGTCGCCGGCCCGGTCGGCGAACCGGTCCGGGCTGCCTGGCTGGAGCTGGCCGGGAACGCCGCTGTCGTGGAACTCGCCGCTGCCGCCGGGCTGACCCTGCTGGCCGAGCCCATGCCGCTGGCCGCGCACAGTTACGGCGTCGGCGAGCTGATCGCAAGCGCCCTCGACGCGGGCGCCCGCCGGATCGTTATCGCGCTCGGCGGGTCGGCCTGCACCGATGGCGGGACGGGCGCGCTGACCGCGCTCGGAGCACGGTTCGAGGATGCCGCCGGAGCGGTACTGCCGCTCGGCGGCGGTGCGCTCCGCGATCTCGCCCGGATCGACCTGACCGGCCTGCGACCGCCGCCCGGGGGCGGAGTCACCTGCCTGACCGACGTGCGCGCGCCGCTGCTCGGGCCGGACGGTGCCGCGGCTGTATTTGGTCCGCAGAAGGGCGCGAGCCGGGCCGACGTCGCGGTACTCGACGCCGGCCTGGCGCGGCTGGCCAGCTTGCTCGGGGGCGATCCAGCGGAGCCCGGCGCCGGGTCGGCTGGCGGCTGCGGTTACGGCCTGGCCGCCGCGTGGGGCGCCGGGCTGCGGCCGGGAGCGGCGGAAATCGCCATGATCGCGGGCCTGCCAGCCGCGATCGAGGGCGCTGACCTGATCATCACCGGAGAGGGCCAGTACGATGCCAGCTCGGAGAACGGGAAGGTAGTGGGCGCGGTCCGGGCCGTGGCCGCCGCCGCCCGGCCGGCCGCAGTCCCGGTTGCGGTCGTCGCCGGGCGGATGGCGGTCACCCCGCCAGCCGGGGTCCGGGCGGTCGAACTAGCGGCACTGGCGGGGGGCCCGCAGGCCGCGCTGGCAGACCCCGGCCGCTGGCTGGCCGACGCCGCTGCGCTGCTGGCTGCGGCGGCTTAGCCGGCTTGCGGCGCGTTACCCCGCCCGACCTCGTAACCTGGGCTCGTGCGGGAGATCGTGGTCTTCAGCGGCAGCGCGCATCCATCGCTATCGGCCGAAATATGCACAAACTTGGGCGTACCGCTGCGAGCGGTGCGGCTGACCAGGTTCGCGAACGACTGCCTGGAAGTTCAGCTGCAGGCTAACTGCAGGGAGCGGGACGTCTTCGTGATCCAGCCGCTCGGCCCGCCGGCCCAGGAGAACCTCGTCGAGTTGCTGCTCATGCTGGACGCGGCGCGCGGCGCGTCGGCCGCCCGGGTGACGGCAGTGATCCCGCACTATGCGTACGCGCGCTCGGACAAGAAGTCGATGCCGCGCATCTCGATCGGCGGCCGGCTGGTTGCCGACCTGCTTGCCACCGCCGGAGCCAGCCGCGTGCTGACAATGACGCTGCACTCACCGCAAGTGCACGGGTTCTTCTCCATCCCCGTTGATCACCTGCACGCGCTGCGCGAGTTCGCCGATCACTTCGGCAGGCTGGACCTCACCAACGCGGTCGTGGTCTCGCCGGACCTCGGTAACGCCAAGAATGCGGCCGCGCTGGCGCGGCTGCTGCAACTGCCGGTAGCGGCCGGCGCCAAGGACCGGCACAGCGACGAGGAAGTGACGATCAGCTCGATCATCGGCGACGTCGATGGCCGGGACGTGATCGTGCTCGACGACGAGATAGCACGCGGCACCACGATCCTTGAGCTACTGGAGCGGCTGCGGGAGCGGAACGTGCGGTCGGTGCGCATCGCCTGCACGCACGGGCTGTTCAGCGGTGGCGTGCTCAAGCAGATCGGCGCGCAGCCGGAGGTGCAGGAGATCGTCTGCACCAACACGCTGCCGACCGCCGACGACGCGGTCAGTGCTGGCCTCAAGGTGATTTCGATCGCGCCGGCCCTGGCCGAGGCGATCAGGCGCATTCACGAGGGGGAGTCGGTCAGCGCGCTATTCGGCGCAAGCTGACGGCCTTGCCGCTCGGCCGCCCAGGCGGCTACCTGGCTGCGCGAGCTGAAACCGAGCTTGGCCAGGATGTTCGCGACGTGCCGGGCAGCTGTCGCCGGGCTGATGAAGAGTTCTGCGGCGATGTCCCGGTTGCTCAGGCCTGCCGCGAGCAGCCCGACGACCTCGCGCTCGCGCTGAGTCAGCCCGCTGGCCGTGGTGTGCTGCGTGCCCGGCGCGCTGGCGGGACGATTCTGAACGGCGCTGACGCCCGCGGCTCTGGTGGCACTGGCGGTACCGACAGCCTCGTCGGGGTGCGTGCCGAGCGCCAGCCGGACGGCGGCGCTCGGGGTCATCGCCTCGCCCTGTGCCCACAACCTGCGGACCGCATGCTCGCCGAGGTCCGCTGCGGCGTCCAGGAAACGCTGAGTCCGCGCGCCGGGCACCGGCGGCAGGTGCGCTTGCGCCCGCAGGGCCGTCACCGCGCCTGCCAGTTGCACGCTGATCGCGGGGTTGCCTTCCATCACCGACAGCCGGGCAAGCACCTCCAGGCCGCGCGCCATGCCGATCCGGCTGCCCGAGGCGTAGCTCAGGCGCAGGCTCTCGCTCAGGTGCTGGCGCGCCGACACCAGGTCCCACTGGTCAAGCGCCATCCGGCCCAGGCCCGCCAGGCAGCGGGCGATCTCCGGCCTGGCATCGACCTCGCGGAGGATGCCCAGCGCCTCGAGGTAATACGCTCGCGCAGTGCCGTGCTCGCCGCGCAGCCTGGCCAGATCTCCGAGGCCGAGCAGCGCCCTTGCCGAGCCCCAGAACTGCTGAATCTCGCGCATCACCAGCAGCGCTTCCTCGCCGAGTTGCTGGGCCGCGCGAAGGTTGCCGCGATGGGCGGCAATAGCGGCGATGGTGCCGAGGGCGTAGCCCTCGTTCCAGCGGTCGCTGGCTGACCGCGCCACGCTCAGCGCCTGATCGGCCCGCTCCGCCGCGGCGTCCGGACGCCCGGCGTGCAGCGCGATCTCGGTCAGCAGGTTGAGCGCCGCGGCGACCCAGAACTGCTCGCCGCCCGCCCAGCACAGTTCCAGCCCGGCCATCGCCAGCCGCTCCGCATCGGGCGCGCCGCTCGCCATCGCCAGCTGCGCACGGCTCACCAGCGCCCGGCCGCGTACCGAGTCGGCGACCGCTGCGGCCTCCGGCAGCGCGAGGAACTTGTCGATCCAGGCCGCGCCCTCGGCGAACGTACCCTGCACGATCCAGACCAGCCGGACTCCCGAGCAGATCCGCAGCCCGGTCTCCGCGTCGCCGTCGGCCAGGCAACTGCCGAGCACCTCCAGCACGTTCGCCGCCTCGACATCGAATCGCCGGAACGCGTCGATCCTGGCCGACCAGGACGCGGGCGCCAGGGCCATGCCGATAGCAGTGGCAGTCTCGATCTCGCGCCGCGCGTACTCACGGCGCCGCTGCTCCATGAGGGCCGACTCGCCGGCCGCCGCCAGCCAGTCGGCGGCGTACTCCCGCACGGTCTCCAGCAGCCGGTACCGCGCCTGGCCGAGCGCCTCGGGCTCCAGCTCGATCAGCGACTTATCGGCGAGCGCGGTGAGGGTGTCCACGATGTCCGCGGTCGGCAGGCTGTCGTCGGCACAGACCTGCTCGGCCATGTCCAGCGACCAGCTGCTGAACACCGACAGGCGGCGCAGCAGGATCTGCTCGGGGCCGGAGAGCAGGCCGTAGCTCCAGTCGAAAGTGGCGCGCAGCGTCTGCTGCCGGGCCGGCACGCTCCGGTCCGAGCTGGTCAGCAGCGCGAGCCGGTGATCCAGCCGGGCAGCGATCTGGTCGGCGGACAGGACCCGGACCCAGGCGGCAGCGAGCTCTATCGCAAGCGGCAGCCCGTCCAGGGCACGGCAGATGGCGGCAACCGCCGCGGAGTTCGACGGCCCGAGCGTGAAGCCCGGCGCGGCCTCAGCGGCCCGCGTCGCGAACAGCCGGACAGCGTCGTAAGCGGCGATGCCGGCCAGGCCTTCAGCGTCGCCCGGCTGCGGTATCAGCGCTGGCAGGGCGAGGGGCGGCACCTGCCAGACTGCTTCGGCGGCGACATGCAGCGGCTCGCGGCTCGTGCACAGCATCTGCAGGCCCGGCGAGTTAGCCAGCAGGCGGTGGCACAGGGCGGCGCAAGCGTGTATCAGGTGCTCGCAATTGTCCAGCACGATGATTGCCCGGCGGTACCGCAGCGAGTCGGCCAGCGTGTCAAGCAGCGGCCTGCCCGGCTCCTCGTGCACGCCGACTGCTGCCGCCACCGCAGCGACGACGCGCTCCGCCAGGCGCACCTCGCTGAGGTCGACAAACCAGGCGCCGTCGGGGGAGTCGGCGGCGATCGCGGCCAGCAGCCGCAACGCCAGCCTGGTCTTGCCGATCCCGCCTGCGCCGCACAGGGTGACCGCGCGCGTCGTGCGCATCAGCTCACGTAGCTCGCTGATCTCGGACACGCGGCCAACGAAACTGCTGAACTCCTCTGGCCGGCAGGCAAGGTCACGCATGGTTCATCTTCGTTTGGGGGCGCAGGCCGGGTCAGCGCCCTGTCGGACGCCGCTGCCTCGGCTAACCGAGGGCAGCATCTACGGTAGCCCCGATCTGGGTGTTATCCCGCGAGTTGCGAAGTAATCGCGCCACGTCACCGAATCCCGGGGAGGCTAGACGGAACGAGCAATCAGCCGCCGGGGCGTACCTGGCCGGGCCTGGTAACGCCGCGGGACTCCAGGTCGAGCAGGAACCGCTTGCGGTCAAGGCCTCCGCCGTAGCCGGTCAGGCTGCCGTCCGAGCCGATGACCCGGTGGCACGGTATGATCACCGCGATCGGGTTCTTGCCGTTCGCCAGCCCGACCGCGCGGACTGCCGACGGCCGGCCGATCTTGTCCGCAAGCTGTGCGTAGGACCAGGTCTGGCCATACGGGATGGTCTGCAAGGCGGCCCAGACCCGCTGCTGGAAGTCCGTGCCGGCCGGCGCGAGCGGCAAGTCGAAACCGGTGCGGCGTCCGGCGAAGTAGGCAGCGAGCTGACTGGCCGCAGCTGCGAACGGGGCCGCGCCCGGGTTACCCGGCGCGCCGAGCGAACCCTCCGCTGGCCGGTGCCGCTGGCTATCCAGGTACACGGCGATCAGCTGGCCCGCCTCGGCCACGAGGGTGAGCGGGCCGATCGGGCTCGGCAGGATGACGTGCGAGCGCATGGCTGGACTGTTCATGTGTTCTCCCTAGATACCTGGCGAAGCTGGCCCGGCTTGGCCGGGAGCCTGTTGATGGCGTGGTCACCGGTCGTCCACAGGTACTGCACGGCATACGAGCGCCACGGGCGCCACGCCGCGGCCCGGCCGATCAGCGCGGCCGGCGTGGCTGGCAGGCCGGCCCGTCGCGCCGCGGCGCGCACGCCCAGGTCGGATGCCGGGAACGCGTCTGGATCGCCGAGGGCTCGCATGGCGATCGTCTCGATCGTCCAGGTGCCTATCCCGGCCAGGCTGGCCAGCCGCACCCGGGCTTCGCTCCAGTCGCCGCCCACGCTGAGGTCGATCCGGCCGCTGGCGAGTGCATGAGCGAGCCTGACGAAGGTCTCGCGCCTGGAGCGGGGCATGGCAAGCCCAGCCGGGTCCGCTGCGGCCAGCGCGGCCGCGGTCGGGAACAGCCGGCCGAGGCCGCCCGCTGGATCATCGACGGGCTCCCCGAGCGCAGCCGCCAGCCGGCCCGCGTGGGTCCGGCCCGCGGCGGTCGACACTTGCTGGCCTAGCACCGCGCGAAGAGCGAACTCCTGCGGATCGACAGTGCGCGGCACCCGGCGGCCGGGGGCCTTGCGGACGAGCGGCGCGAGTACCCGGTCAGCGGACAGCAGGTCGCCGACGGCTACCGGATCGGCGTCCAGGTCGAGCAGGCGACGGCACCTGCTGATCGCGCTGGCCAGGTCACGCAGGTCGGTCAAGGCCAGCTGGCAGCTGACGTGGTCCGGTTGCGGCCGCAGCGCCACGATGCCGTGGCCGTGCGGCAGCCGCAGCGTCCGGCGGTACGCGCCGTCCCGCCACTCCTCGACTCCTGGCACGGCGGTGGCGGCCAGGTGGCCGAACAAGTTGTCCGGCTGCAGCGGCGCTCGGAAAGGCAAGCGCAGCGAGAGCGATCCGGTGCCGGGCTCGCCGCGACTGGCGCGCTCGCGGAGCTGGCTGGGGGACAGGGCGAAGACCTCGCGGACGGTGTCGTTGAAGGTGCGGATACTCGCGAACCCTGCTGCGAACGCGACGTCACTCATCGGCAGTGCCGTCGTCTCGACGAGCAACCTGGCCGTCTGCGCCCGCTGTGCCCTGGCCAGCGCAAGGGGCCCGGCTCCCAGTTCCGCTAGGAGCTGCCGCTCGACCTGGCGGACGCTGTAGCCGAGCCGGCTGGCCAGGGCGGGCACGCCGCCGTTGTCCATGACCCCGTCGGCAATCAGCCGCATCGCCCTCGCCACGACGTCAGCCCGCACGTCCCACTCCGGTGAGCCGGGGCTCGCGTCCGGCCGGCAGCGCTTGCAAGCGCGAAAGCCTGCCTGCTGGGCCGCGGCGGCACTGGGGAAGAAGCGCATGTTCTCCGGCTTCGGCGGCACCACCGGGCAACTCGGCCGGCAGTAAATTCCGGTCGTCCGCACGGCGATGAAGAACCAGCCGTCAAAGCGCGCGTCCTTGGACTGGACAGCGCGGATGCAGCGGTCCCGGTCGGCGTGGATCCGGTCGTCGGTCATGCAGCTAAGCATCCGCCCTCGCCATGGCGCTGGCTAGCGAATTTACGACACAGAGGTACTGTCACCGCACGTCGT
>JAJYUU010000086.1 GCA_021792405.1 Actinomycetes bacterium | reverse complement strand
GCAGCCACCGGTCCGAGCAGCACCACGGCCGCGAGAGTGGCCGACGAACTCGGCGACCATTTCGTCTGGCGTGCCGTCAGCGGGGCCTTGCCCGAGTCGCAGACCAGGAACAGGGCCTGCAGCGCGATCAGGGTGATGAGCGGCTGGGGGACATTTGCACCGTGAGCCGAGTTCTGCGCCAAGATCACCGATCGCTTGGCGGAGGCAGTCACGAGAACTGCCGCGACGCTCACGACCAGGCCGATGTACAGCCATGCGGCCCGGGAGACCATGTCGTGACCCCCTCGTTGCGGCCGTGCCGCCCCTGCCAGGACAAGCCTGGTATCGGACATCGGGCGCCGCCCTCTTCGCAGTCGGCCGGCGTATCCGACTAGCGTCGGCACTTAGAGTAACGCGGGAGGCGCGATCATGGCACGGACTCGGCGACAACGAGGCTTAACAGTAGTCAGCGGACTCCACAGCGTCACGGCAGCTGACGGCTGCGCAAGCGGGAAAATAGCCCCGGCCGGGCTTACTCGGCCAGTACCTCGGCCTGCTCGATCTCCGCCCGGACGGCCGCGATCCGGGCCAGCACTTTGGTGCGCAGCTCACCGGGCACCGCCTCCCGCCCGCAGCAGTTGTGCACCAGCCGCTTGACGAGTTCCTCCAGGCCGTACTCGCGCAGGCACGGCCCGCACTCGTCGAGGTGCACGCGGATATCGGCGCAGCCGCTGTCGTCCATCTCGCCGTCGATGTAGGAGTACACCATCGCGAGTACCTCGGTGCACGGTACCTCGTGCGGCTTCCCGCAGCTCATTGCGAGTCCTTCCGTGACGCTTCGCCATCGGATGGCGCCGCGGCCGGGGCGGCGGGCGTGGTTGCCAGCATGCCCTGGTCTGCGGCGTAGTCCTGCAGCAGGTCCCGGAGCTGCCGGCGGCCGCGATGCAGTCGCGACATGACCGTCCCGATCGGAGTGCCCATGATCTCGGCGATCTCCTTGTACGCGAACCCCTCGACGTCAGCGAGGTACACGGCAAGCCGGAAGTCCTCAGGCAGCGCCTGCAGGGCCGCCTTGATGTCGGAATCCGGCAGCCGCTCGAGCGCTTCGGTCTCCGCTGACTTCAGGCCCGACGAGGTATGGGATGCGGCCCTGGCGAGCTGCCAGTCCTCGATCTCCTCGGTACCCGAACGCTGCGGTTCCCGCTGGCGCTTCCGGTAGCTGTTGATGAAGGTGTTCGTCATGATCCTGAACAGCCAGGCCTTCAGGTTCGTACCAGCTTGAAACTGGTGAAACGACGCATAAGCCTTGGCGAACGTCTCCTGCACCAAGTCCTCGGCGTCGGCCGGATTGCGTGTCATCCGCATCCCGGCCGCGTACAGCTGGTCGAGGTACGGCAGCACGTCACGCTCGAACCGATCGCTGCGCTGCTCAAGTGTCTCGGGGACCGGACCCACCCCTTCCGGAATCGCTGGCTGCGGCCGATTAGCCTGCGAACCGCCTCGCCGGGAGGATACAACGCCGACGGTCATCACATTGCGTGCGACTGCCCTCGACGGATCTGGCCGCATCTGACAGCTGGCAAGAGACACGTCCGAGAGAACGCGGCGCCTGTCATCTTCATTCCGCCCGCTGGCGGGCCGGCCCGCGCTGTCAGGTCCGGCCCGCGCGGTCAGGTCCGGCCGGCGCCGGCCTACCGGCGCATCCGGTCCAGCTTGCCTTGGCATGCCACGCACCTGGCGGCTTCGGGCTTGGCTTCCAGTCGGCCCTCCGGGACCAGCCCGCTGCAATCAACGCAGGTTCCGTAGGTGCCTAGATCGATCCGCTGCAGTGCATCGAGCACGTCGGAACGCTGCCTCCTGGCAACCGCGAGCACCGCCTCGGTCCGATCGCTCTCGGACAGGTTCGCGCCCGCGTCAGCGGGATCCCGTGGATAATCACTGGACCACGCCTGCTGCTCGCCGTTGCCGTTGAGCACCGTGATCGACCGCTCTAGCTCGCCGCGAATCTCCTCAAGTCGCTGCCGCGCTGCGATGAGATCCATGCGATCCCGCCTCCTTCTAAAACCTTGGCGGCAGCACCATCGGGGAAGCAACCGCGCTGCCTGGCCCGCGAACTGGCCTAGAACAGCGCTCCAGTGCCGTCCTCAGCGAAAGCACGAGCCGCCCGCACCGCTGCGGCTGGGCGTCCGGCGCCCGCCGCGGCCGCTGCTAACGTCCCGGCCTTGTCCACCGATACCGGCTTGATCAGCTCGGGGCCGTTGTTGCGGACCGAGTTGACCGCGGCCGAGACCGGCCACGTGGTGAGGTCCCCGACCATGGCAGGGGTCAGCAGTGCCTTCAGGTCGGCAACATCGTCGTTTGCCGGGTCGAGCCAGTCGGCCCAGCTACCCGGATCGATGATCATCGGCATCCGGTCGTGGATCATGCCAAGCTCGTCCGGCGCACTCGTGGTGATGATCGTGGTGGTCCACAGCCACGCGTCGTCGTCATCGGCGACCACCGCGGGGTCTCGCCACAGTTCATAGAGCCCGGCGAAGGCCAGCGACCGGCCGTCCGCCCGGCTGATATACATCGGCTGCTTCGCCCCGCCGGGCAACTGCTGCCACTCGTAATAGCCGTCGGCAGGCACGAGGCAGCGGCGCTTGGCGAAAGCGCGCCGGAACGCCGGTTTCTCGGCCACGGTCTCGGCCCTGGCATTGATCATCCGGCTGCCGATCTTGATGTCCTTGGCCCAGAACGGCACGAGGCCCCAGCGCATCACCCGCAACTCGCGCTCCGCGCCTCCAGCGCCTGCGGGCGGGCCAGCCCCGTCATCCCCCCGAGCCGCTTCGCGGTCCGATGGTCGCGCAGCCCTGGCGACGACCGTGTACACGGGCTTCGTCGGCGCCACGTTGTAATCCGGCTTCAGCGGCTCGGCAACCTGGTCGCGCTGCACCCCGAACTCCTCAAGGAGCTCGATGCGCTTGCGCGCCGACGCGTACCGACCGCACATAACCTCACCCTGACTGCCCGGCCAGCCGGCCCGGCCCGGAGTACCGAATCCGGCAGTTCATAACCAAGATCCAGCTATGTCAAACTTTGCCCAGATATCTACATGTTTCCAGGACTCGCGAGAAGGCGGCGCGTCCCGGACCGCGTGGTCGCGGTGTCTGATTGTCGCTCCGCGCGGCCAGGCACGTCTAGACGGTTACCGAGGCAGTAATCTCTTAGGACATGCAGGCTACCGGGCACAGCGACGCCGACTGGCGAGCGCCAGCCGCCACCACGGCAGTGCACGCCAGCATCCGGCTGCCCGGCTCGAAGTCCATCACCAACAGGGCGCTGATCCTGGCCGCTCTGGCGGACGGTCCAACTGCCATCATGGGGCCCCTGCGGGCACGCGACACCGATTTGATGGCCAGGGCGGTGGTCGCGCTCGGCGCGTCCGTGACCGACTCCGGCAGTACCCGGACCGGGAACGGGCAGCTTCCGGCCAGCGGATCTGACTCGGGCCGGCCGGTCGGGGAGGTGCCGCCGCACGACACCGGCAAGCCCGCCGACCCGGTGTCGCCGGCCAGCCCGGATCCGCCATCCTGGACAGTTACGCCAGGCCGGGCGCCGGGGGCCAGCCGGGTCGATGTCGGCAACGCCGGAACGGTGCTGCGGTTCGTGCCGCCGGCCGCGGCACTCGCTGCCGGCGACGTGGAGTTCAGCGGCGATCCCAGGGCCGCGCAGCGGCCGGTTGGACAGTTGCTGGCCGGCCTGCGTCAAGCCGGAGTGGAGGTCAGCGACGGCGGGCGGGGCACGGTGCCGTTCGTGGTGCGCGGCCGCGGCGGGGTCCGCGGCGGCTCGGTGACGCTTGACGCGTCGTCGTCATCTCAGCTGATCTCCGGATTGATGCTGGCGGCGCCACGGTACGAGCTGGGAATCCAGATCACCCATGAAGGCTCGCGGGTGCCGTCCGCGCCGCATATCGCCATGACCGCGGCCATGCTGACGGCCGCCGGCGCCGAGGTGGAATCCCGCAGTTCCGGCCACGCCAGTTCCGGCAGCAACAGCTCCGGCTCGGGCGCGCATCCGCCGGATTCCTGGCGAGTGCGCCCCGGTCGGCTTCGCCCCGGCACGATCATGGTCGAGCCCGACCTGTCCAACGCGGTCCCGTTCCTGGCCAGCGCGCTGGTGACCGGCGGGACGATCACCATTCCCGGCTGGCCGGCCGTCAGCCTGCAGGCGGCTGACCAGATTCTGGCCGTCTTGCAGCGGATGGGCGCGGCCTGCCAGGCCACTCCCGCCGGCCTGCGGGTCGCCGGTACTGGCCGGATCCGCGGCATCTCCGCCGACCTGCGGGACATCAACGAGGTAGCGCCCGTGCTGACCGCGCTCGCCGCGCTCGCTGACGGCCCGTCGGAGTTCACCGGCATCGGGCACATGCGGTTTCACGAGAGCGACCGGCTGGCGGTGCTCGCCGGCGAGATCGGCGAACTCGGCGGGCACATCACCGAACTGCCCGATGGGCTGCGGGTGACGCCGAGGCCGCTGCGCGCCGGGCAGCGGCCGTTCGACAGCCACGACGATCACCGGATGGTAATGGCGGCTGCGGTGCTCGGGCTCGCGGTACCCGGCTTGCGGGTGCGCAACGCACTGACCGTGGCCAAGACGTTCCCCGCCTTCCTGACGCTGTGGCAGCAGATGCTGGGCCAGCAGATGCTGGGGCAGGCAAACTGAGCCCGGCCCCTAGCCACTCCCGGCTGGACGAAGACGATGTAAGAGTCCGGCCTGGTAAGGGTTCGCGGCCGCGCACCCGCAGGCGCCCGGCCCATGAGAACGCGGTGGACGCGTTCGTCATCGGAGTCGACCGCGGCCGGTACCGCTGCTGGATGGACGGGCAGGCGGTCACCGCCATGAAGGCCAGGGAACTCGGCCGCGGGAGCATCGTCGTCGGCGACCGGGTCAGCCTGGCCGGCGAAGTCTCCGGCCGTCCCGACACGCTGGCCAGGGTGGTGCGCATCCGGCCGCGCACCTCGGTGTTGCGGAGATCCGCCGAGGACGACGATCCGGCCGAGCGGGTCATCGTCGCCAACGCGGACCAGCTCGTCATCGTGACCGCGCTGGCGGACCCGGTCCCCCGCCCCCGGCTGATCGACCGCTTCTTGGTGGCCGCCTTCGATGCCGGGCTCGAGCCGCTGCTCTGCCTGACCAAGGCCGACCTGGGCGCTCCGGACGAGCTCGTCGACAACTATGAACCGCTCGGCATCCGCTGGATCTCGCTGAGCCGGCCGTTCGAGAGCCAGCTCGACCAGTTGCGCACGCTGCTAGCCAACCGCATCAGCGTGCTCGTCGGGCACTCGGGCGTGGGCAAGTCGACTCTGGTCAACGCGCTGCTCCCGGAGGCCGGCCGGGCTGTCGGGCCGGTGAGCCCGGTCACCGGCCGCGGGCGGCACACCTCATCGTCAGCCGTCGCATTGCAGCTGCCCGGCGGCGGCTGGATCATCGACACGCCCGGCTTGCGCAGCTTCGGTCTTGGCCATATCGCGGCCGACAAGGTGGTGTCCGCGTTCGGGGAGTTCGCCGACGCGATCGCCGGGTGCCCGCCCGGTTGCAGTCACCTCGATGCGGGCTGTGGCCTCGACGAGTGGGTTGCCGAGCACGGCGGCCCGGCCGAGTTCGCGCGGCTGGACTCACTGCGGCGCCTGCTGCGCAGCCGCGAGGGCCTTGATCCCGCTGAACCGGCCGAGTCCTGACTGCGCCGCCCGCTCGCTAACCACAGCAGTAGTACTGCCGATGTTGCTAGAACAACAACGGCAGGCTGCTTGCTGTGGTTTAGGTCCGCCCGGACTCGGCAGGCGGCCTCAAGCGATCGGCGGCAAATAACCACGTTCCCGGCAAAAAACCCAGGGAAAGGCCGCAGCCGCGGCGGGCCACCGAGAAACGCGCCCCAAGATGGGCTCCCGGCGTGGCAACCGCGGCGCCGTTACCGCTAGCGTTGCGCGGGATGGCAGGTTTTGACGGCGACCTCGGGTTCGCGCACGTCCTGGCGGACGCGGCGGACGACATCACCATGCGCCGGTTCCGCTCGCTGGACCTGCGGGTCGACGCCAAGCCGGACCTGACCCCGGTCAGCGACGCCGACCTTGCGGTCGAGGAGTCCCTGCGCAACGTTCTCAGCCGCGCCCGGCCGCGGGACGCGATGCTCGGCGAGGAGTTCGGCCGGACCGGATCCAGCCAGCGCTGCTGGGTAATCGACCCAATTGACGGGACTAAGAACTACGTCCGCGGCGTACCGGTATGGGCCACGCTGATCGGCCTGATGGACGCGACCGAGGTGATCGTCGGGGTCGTCAGCGCGCCAGCACTCGGCCGCCGGTGGTGGGCCGCACGGGACGGCGGCGCCTGGACCGGCAAGAGCATGACCAAAGCGTCGCCCTGCCGCGTCTCGCGGGTTTCCAGCCTGTCTGACGCGTCGCTGTCGTACTCCGGCCTGTCGACGTGGGAGGAAGGCGGACGGCTCAGCGAGTTTCTCAGCCTGAGCCGGAAGGTATGGCGTACCCGCGCATACGGGGATTTCTGGTCGCACATGCTCGTGGCTGAGGGCGCGGTCGACATCTCGGCCGAGGCCAGCGTCAACCTGTGGGACCTGGCCGCACTTCAGGTCATCGTCCAGGAGGCGGGCGGCGCCTTCACCGACCTGCGCGGCGTCGCACGGCCTGATGGCGGCAGCGCCGTCTGCACCAACGGCCTGCTGCACGCCGAGGTCCTGAGCTTGCTGGCCGCTGTCGACTAGGACTTGCTCTCGGCGTGATTCCGGCGGATGCTGGACGCACCGGCAATCACAAGCGCACAAGCAGGCCGGGCGGTTTCCCGCGGCAGTGCCGCGTGGCCAATGGCGGCCGCTATCTCGCTCCGGTGCAGTTCGGCGCGGTGCACGCGAGAGGAGCAAGCAACATGAAGGTAAGGGACGGGATGACCAGGGTTGTGGTCAGCGTCGGGCCTGCCCACACGCTCCGCGAGGCGGCACGGCGGATGTCGGCTCGGCACGTGGGTGCGGCAGTGGTCGTCGACCACTCCCAGCCCGTGATCGGGATACTGACCGAGCGCGACGTCCTCGACTCGGTGGCCGCGGGGCAGGAGCCCGACGCCGAGCTAGTCGCCGACCACCTGACATCGGACGTGGTGTTCGCCTCGCCGCACTGGACACTGGACCAAGCCGCGGCGGCGATGACCAAAGGCAACTTCCGGCACCTCATCGTGCTCGAGGACAACGAAGTGGCGGGCCTGCTGTCCATGCGCGACATCGTCCGCTGCTGGTCACGCGCCGGCAGCACGGTGCCAGTCACTGCCTGAGCCCGCCAGCCTCTCTCCCCCGGCCGGGGGCGCCCAATTCAGCCCAACTCCGCTGATACCGATCATAACGACGCGGGCGTGCCTTGCCGGCGACAGTGCACCCCGGCGAGTAGCCTGAGGCTTCCCGGCCACTAGTGCGCTGGGAACTAGTAGACTCTTCGCATGGAGGAGACGGAGACCGAAGTCCGCTCATCGCCGCTCGCGGTGGCAGTGCTATGCCTGCTGCACGCGGCGCCGCTGCATCCGTACGCGATGCAGCGGCTGCTCAAGGAATGGGGCAAGGACAAGGTCATCAATGTCGGCCAGCGCGCGAACCTGTACAAGACCATCAAACGGCTGCACCAGGCGGGGCTCATCACCGTCCGGCAGACCGAGCGGGACCAGCAGTATCCGGAGCGGACCGTCTACGAACTGACCGAGGCCGGCCGCCGGGTTACCCAGAACTGGCTGACCGACATGGTGGTCCGGCCGCGTAACGAGTTCCCGCAGTTTCCGGCCGCCCTGTCGTTCCTGATGATGCTGACTCCGGACGAGGCGACGGCAGCACTCGAGCAGCGGGCGAGCGCGCTCCGCGGCCAGCTCGCCACGATGGAAGCCGACCTCGCAAGCCATGCGCCGGCACTGCCGAGGATCACGCTGATGGACGACGACTACCAGCGGGTCATGATCAATGCCGAGCTGACCTGGGTCGAAGACGTCATCACCGACCTCAGTGCTGGCACCTTGACCTGGAACTATGACGATTTCGCCAGGCTCGGCGTGCAGCTAGCGCGCGATCCCGGCAGCGCAAACTCCTAGGCCTGAGGATTCGCTTCCGGGAGGTGCCATCGCACCTGACGCCGCGCGGTCGCTGAAGCCCGGCGAGCGGCCGGCGTGCTTTCCTGTCACGCGTCCGCATGCGGCCGGCACTGTGCCGCAGCCGGCGGACCACCGGCCGTCATGGGGCAATGAGCCAGAGCGCGTCATGGGCAGGGCCTTGATTCTGCCGCCGTATGAGAGGGTCTGCTGGCCGGTATAGCGGACATGGCCCGCGGCGAACTTGTCGAACTTGTCGCCGCGGTGGCCTGCCAGGTTCCGTAGGCCGGCGAGGTCGTCGGTGCGGATGGTCGCGCCGGCTTTGACCTCGATGGTCACCTGGACGGTTATCTCGTGGTCATCTGGACGCATGGTCCGTGGTCATCTGGACGGTACAACGGCGGTCAGCTGGCCAACAGCGGAGAGCGACGGGCACGAGAGCTGGCCAGCGGTGTCCGGACCGCCTCGTCCCGCACCTGCCGGCACTCCTGGCTAGCCGACGTCACCGTAGAGTTCTCGCGGTCCGATCAGGGCGATCCGTTCACCGTCGGCGTCCTCCGCTATCTCGCGGCTGAAGCCTGCCCCGCTGTAGCAGGCGAGAACTGCCTTCGAGGTGTCGTACCCGCGTTCGCCGAGCAGGTCCCTTGCACGTCGCAAGCGCTGGACGTGCCTGGCCCCCATAACATCGCCGAGTTTCGCCTCACCCAAAGACAGCACCCGGCGAGGTTCTCCCGGCACCGCCGGCCCGAGTATTGCGACGTCAACCTGGATGTCTTTGCGTCGCACTGGATCATGAACTATCCCGGAACCAACCTCGCCGGGCAGGCCCGCGAACGTCTCTGCGGGAACCGCGAGTGCATATGCGCGGCATAGCTCCTCGAAATGCGGTCCGGCTACCTGGGCGAGAAATCGCGCCCTGGCGTCCTGCCAGACCGCTCGTCCGCGCCCGCTCTCCAGCGGGCCCCATTGCGGACGCATCACGACCTGGTAGAAGCTGACGAGTGGCTCGGCCAGCCGGTAACAGGAGCGCCCCGACCGGAATACGTCCGGGTCGCGGCGCAGCAACCCGCAATCTTCAAGGACATTGAGGTGGTGACCGATGTCCGCGGCCTTCCGTCCTATATAGCTGGCGATGCCGCCGCGGGTGGAGTTCCCGTCCGCGACCGCCGCCAGCGTCGAGTGATACAGCGCGGTTTCTCGCAGTCCTGATTCCTCTTCCAGCAGGTAGCGAGCCTCACGGAACAGCGGCGTCGCGGGGTTCAGCACCGTCCGCAGCACCCATTCGTCGAAGTCCTTGGCCGACTCCGGGCCGTCGTCATTGACGAATCGCCGGTAGGCCGGTGTCCCGCCCACGACGGCATTCAGCAGGACGGCGAGTATCGGGTCCGTCACTTCCCAGTACCTCGCCGCATCCCAGTACGGGAACGGCCGCACAACGAGCTCGAGCGAGGCACGGCCGCGCAGCGGTGCGGTTCCTCCGAGCAGCCCGCCCATCAGCCTGATGGCCGATCCGCACAAAAGGATCTTGATGTCCATGCGCCTGGCCGCGCCCTGGTCGAGTTCGCGCTGGAGGATGGACGGTAGCGACGGGGTAGCCGCGCAAAGATACGGAAACTCGTCCAGGATAAGAAATCTCGGCTCCCCCCAGCCGCCGCCGAACAGGTACCTGATTGCGTCATCCCACGTCGCTAGCCGAGGCGGCGCGGGCAACCCGGCGTACCTGCCCAGCGCGTCCGCGAAAAGCCGCAGAGATTCGGTCTCGGTAGCCTCCGTGGCACCGAAGTACAGTCCTCCGGCTGCCTCCATCAGCGCTTGGAGAAGGTAAGTCTTCCCCTGGCGGCGGCGGCCGCTGACAACGCCCAGTTCTGGGCGACCCGCTGGCCGCCGTGACACGAACGCGGCCAAGTGCCGCCATTCGTCAGCGCGATCGAAGATCCACTCCGGTTTGCCGAGCATAGGAATACTCCAAAACGAGTAGTACAGTTCGTCGAATCACACTACTCGTTTTTGCCGACCAGCGCGCTGCGTCCGCATCCGGGAGAAATCCCGGCCGGCCCGCGGCTCGGCAGCGTCCAGCAGCACATCGAGTTCGTGCTGGGAATAGCTGGCTTTCACGGTACCCACCGGTCACCCCATGCCGTCTTCCGCGCCTGCCGGTACCACTCGCCCTTGCTCTTGCCCACCAGCTCGCGGCTGCTGGCGCCGTCGGCGCGGCACAGATCGAGCATGACCAGCCCCTTGCGCTGATGCGGCCGGCGCACCACCCGGCCCGCCGGCCGATCCGGCCAATACAGCCGATCCGGCTGGCCTGGGCACGGCCCGCCCGCATCCGGGCCCACCCTGCCGCGGCTGATCGCGGCGACGTAGCTGAACTTCTCGTCCTCGTAGCCGAGTTCGGCCCCCTTGGCCTGCCGGTGAATCGGCGACCGTGGCAGTCGCACCGCGAAATGGCACCAGTCCCCCTCGACGGCGAGCGGGCAGCCGAGCTGATGCGGGCACGGTGCCGCGATCTGATACCCGGATGCCAGCAGGCGCTCACGGGCCGCCAGGATCCGCCGGTGGCCGGCCGGCGTTCCCGGCTCGAGGATCAGCACGGCGGGAGCGGCGCGCGCGGCCAGCATGGTCAGCGCGGCCTGCTGTGTCGGCGCCAGCTCGCCGAGCACGTAGCACGCGACGGCCAGGTCCGCCGTTCCGAAGTCGCCGGAGTCGGTCGGCTCGCCGCCGCCAGGACCACTGTCGCCAGGACCACTGTCGCCAGGACCACTTCCGCCAGGACCACTTCCGCCCTCGCCTGAGCCGCTTCCGCCCCCGCCGAGCCGCCACGGCCGCCAGGTCGCTGATCGCAGCGAGCCCGACGCCGCCCCGGCGAAGATCGCCTTTCCCAGCCTGATCGCATGCGCTGACTGCTCAAGCAGCGTCATCGCCTCGATACCGGGCAGGGCGCTGGCTACTGCCCAGGCGGAACCTCCCGTTCCCGCCCCGAAGTCGATCATGCTCGACGGCGCCCAGCCAGGGAGCGCCAGCCGCATCTGAAGCAGCGCGGCCGCAGCCGCCGCCGCGGTGGCGGGCATCCGGTACGCCGCGTACGCGGCGGCGTCGGCCTGGGATGTGATGACCTGCGCTGCTGGTACCTCGCCGGCCCGGTACGCGGTCATTAGCCGCTGCACGCCCGCGCCAAGGTTCCCCGCGCCGCTGGCGGCCAGCGCGCCCTGCACGGCGGAAGTGAGCGAACTCAGGCCAGCAAATCCGGGTTCAACTGCAGCCACCAGCCCACGGTAGCTTGCGCCAGGCGCACCGGCCGGACGCACAGGCGCCGGGCCAGTACGCTCCGCCTGAACGAGAGGAGCCGCCATGCCAGACCTGCGGCATGATGAGCACAGGATTGCCCTGGGATTCCTTACCGTCAGCCAGGCCGATGCGCTGGCCGACTCCGGAGTGCGGGTGCTCGACCCGTTCTCCGTGCTGATCTCGGCCGGCGCGCAGATCGGGCCCGGCACCGTGATCTACCCGAGCGTCGTGATCCAGCGCGACGACACCAGCGTCCTCACGCTCGGATCGGGAAACGCGCTGTTTCCCGGCACTCTGCTACTCGCGGCGAGCGGCGGCCGGCTGGTGATCGGGGACGATTGCGAGCTCGGCCCCGGCGTAGTCCAGGTCAAGGCCAACCGCGGCGACTTTGACATCAGGATCGGCAACGGCGTCCGCCCGGTGACTGAGCCGGCCGTCGAAACCACTGACTAGCCGCCCTGGGTGATCCGGCCGTACGAGGTCAGGGTGCGAAGCGCCTGCAGCGTCACCACGCCCCGCCACTCGCAGACTGCTGCCTCGCTGGGCGGTTCCCAGGTGATGGGCCAGCCGCCGTCCTGCTGCTGAGCCTTCATCAGGCGATCGAGGTGACCGTCGATCTGCGCGTCGGTGAACAGCGAGCGCCAGTGCGAGTCCGCCCGCGGGGCGATCGACAGCGGGGTCAGCCCGTACCCTTCAGCATCCGGGTCCAGGTGGAACATCGCGACGTCGGGCAGCGTCGCCGCCAGAGCGGCCGCGTGCCGCTCTGCCCGTTCCCGGTCCGGAACATGCTCGAGAAAAGTCAGCGTTTCCGACAGCGCATGAGCATCGCCCGGCAGCTCACCGGACTCCAGCTTGTGCCAGCAGTACGCGGCGCCGGCCGACCGCCACGGATGGTCGACGCCGAGCTGGTAGAGCAGGCCGACGAGGCCGGCGGTCGGGTTGAGGCCGGGCTTGAACGTCCACTCGGTCCAGTGCGCGGCCCTGGGAAAATCCTCGATGACCGGGAATGCCAGCGGCACCGCGCCATCAGCCCCGGCGGCCGCGGCGGTCCGGGCGAGGAAGTCACAAGCCGCCGTCGTCGTTCTGGTAGCCGCTCAGCGCATCGACCACGTGCGCGGCCGGCTGGCCGAGGAAGCAGGTTGCGAACAGGCGGCGCTCCAGCAGCCGCGCCTGGTGGAGCAGGAAGCGATCTCCCGCCGCGAAAATGTCGTTCATAGCCGCCAGGCTACGGGGGGCCGCCCGGCCCGTCTTGAACAGATCGGACATGCGCCGGCAGGCCTGTGCGCTACCCGGCGGGCGTACCAGCGAAGTCGACGTCCGCGGTCGATACCGTCCCGGCCGTCCGCCCCGGCGCCTTGTGGTAGGTCCAGTACAGGTTCGTATGCGCGATGACCTGCTGCGGCGGGGGCGCGCCCCAGGCCGTCTGGTCGTCAGTCGTGTGGGCGTCGCTGACAAGGGTGGCGTCGTAGCCCCGGACGATCGCGCCGTGCAGCGTCGACCGGATGCACTCATCGGTCTGCGCCCCGGCGACGACCAGCCGCCCGACGTGCAGGTCCGATAGCACGGTCTCCAGCGTGGTGTCTTCGAACGAGTCGGCGTAGCGCTTGTGGACGAGCGGCTCGGCCTCGTCCGGATCAAGCTCGGGGACGATCTGCCAGTGGTCGCTGCCGTTAACGAGTCCCTCATCGTCGGAGTGCTGAACCCAGACAACCGGGATCCGCTCCCGCCGCGCCTTCGCCACCAGGCTGCGGACGTTTGCGACGACGGCGTCCCGCTCATAAGCCTCCGCGACGACGGCGTTCTGCACGTCGATGACGAGCAGTGCGGTGTTCGGCCGGTTGTCAAGCGTGGTCATGGAACTGCCCTCCAGCACCAGGAATCCTGCGCCCGCAACATTAGCGGCCGCTGCCGTCAGCGGGGACCCCGCGAGCCCTATACAGCACGGCAGATACACGGCCAACACGGTGGACGACCACCAGGACCGGCCCCGTGACGGTCACGAGCGCGCGGCTCACTTCGAGCGGACCGTCAGTAGGCGCGGGCGAAAATCATCCGCTTGCCGTAGGCGGACGCGCGGCCGCAGCGGATGCACCTCCCCTGCTCCGGCTCGCCCGCCAGCGGGATGCAGCGCGGAGTGGCCGAGGTTTCTGCCTTGATCTCGTCTTCGCACGCAAGCTCGCCGCAGTGCAGCGCCACCGCCCAGCCGACCGCGACGGCGGCGGCGAACTCGGGCCAGGAATCAACGGTGGCAGTGTGCTCGTCCCGGAAGTCGGCTGCCCGCTGCGCGAGCATCGCCTGCACCGCGGCAAGCTCGGCGACCAGCAGGTCCGTGGCCGTCTCGAGCGGGATGGCCACCTTGGCGGCAGCCGGCTGCGGGTAGCTCAGGCGGCGCGACATCAGCGCGGTGCCGGCGGCCAGTTCCCGCTGGCCAAGCTCGAGCCGGATCGGCACGCCGCGCATCTCCCAGTCATTGAACTTAAAACCAGGCGATAGCTGCGGCCGCTCGTCCACGTGCGTTCTGATGCCCGCGCGCCGCAGCGTGGCAGCCAGGTCGGTGGCTGCGGACAGCGTCGTCCCGAACTGCTCCCCGCGCCCGATCGGAACGATCACCACCTGGTAGGGCGCCAATGCCGGCGGCAGCACCAGGCCCTTGTCGTCTCCGTGCGTCATGACCAGGCCGCCGATCATCCTGGTGCTCATGCCCCAGGAAGTGGTATGGCATAGCTCGGCCGTGCCGTTCTCGCCGGTATAGGTAATCCCGAAGGCCGTCGCGAAGTTCGTCCCCATGAAGTGCGATGTGGCCGCCTGCAGCGCCCGCCCGTCCCGCATCATGCCCTCGATCGTGAACGTGCGCTCGGCGCCGGCGAACCTCTCACTCGGCGTCTTCTCCCCCGGAACAGTGGCCATGGCAGCGATCTCCGCGGCAGTGTCCTGGTAGAAACCCAGTGCCAGCATCGTCTCCGCGGTCGCGTCGGCCGCGGTGGCGTGCGCGGTATGGCCTTCCTGCCAGAGGAACTCGCTGGTGCGCAGGAACATCCGGGGCCGCATCTCGAAGCGGAGCACGTTGGCCCACTGGTTCAGCAGCAGCGGCAGGTCCCGGTGCGAGCTAATCCACTTGGCCATCATCTCCCCGATGATCGTTTCCGACGTCGGCCGGATGACCAGCGGCTCCTCCAGTTCCTTGCCGCCCGCATGGGTGACCGTGAACAACTCGGGCGCGAACCCCTCGACGTGCTCTGCCTCGCGCTGCAGATAGCTCTGCGGGATCAGCAGCGGGAAGTATGCGTTCTGGTGCCCGGTGGCCTTGATCCGCCCGTCCAGGTCTGCCTGCAGCAACTCCCAGATCCGGTATCCGTACGGCCTGATCACCATGCTGCCGCGGACCGGCCCCCGGTCGACTAGCTCGGCGCGGAACACCACGTCCTGATACCAGGCCGCAAAGTCCTCGCTCTGCGGGGTAACGCTACGCTCGTCACGTGCCATGACCGCCAGGCTACCGAGCCGTCGGGGTAGCCGTTTCTGGCACGGTAGAAACGACGGTTGAGCCATCCCGGGCTCGCCTGGGGCTGCGTTGCCTCAGCTCGTCGGCGATCCCCGTTGCCGGAGGTGGCCATGGATGCTGGCGTGAACTATCCCTGGTTCAACTACGGCTGGGACTTCGGGAGTGCCCCTCCCGGCTGGCGCAGCGGCAACGAGCCAGCCTGGACCCGGCAAATCGGCGGGCACTTGGAGCGCCTGGCGAAGATCGGGATCAGCGTGGTCCGCTGGTTCATCCTCGGGGACGGTCTCAGCTATGGCACCGGCGCTCAGGCGCCGAAGCTGGCTCGCTGCGCGACGCGCGACCGAGCCGGCTGGAGGTTTGAGCCTCCGGCCCTGGCCGCGGAGTTCCAGGGACACTTTGCGGCGCTGCTGCGGACTTTCGCGATGCAGAGCACGGGGCCGCGCCCCGTCCGCCTGCTGCCGGTGCTTGCTGACTATAAGTTCTGCGAGCCTGGCGTGTGGCCGTTGAGCGTCCGGGATCCGGACGGCGGGCAGGATGCGCCCGATGCGGAGTGGGTGAAGGGCGGCCGGGCTGACGCCATCACCACGTATCACCCGCAGTTCATCGAGCGGGTGCTCTGGCCGCTGCTCCGGCAGTCGGCCGAATACCGGGACACTATCTACGCCTGGGACATAGTCAACGAGCCAGAGTGGGTTACCAACGGCTGGCATCCGGACCGCAGGAACGACCACCCAGTCAGCGAGAGCCAGATGCGGGCATTCCTGGTGGACAGCATGTCTGCCATCCGCCAGGCCGGGTTCAAGGCCACGATCGGTTTCAGCATGATCGAGACCATTCGACAGGCCCGGTTGCCTGCCGACGTCAACCAGTTTCATCACTACACAGACGGCAACCGGTCCCTCGAACGGAATCCCTTCGATCCACGCTGCCCCGCCATCATCGGCGAGTTCGCCACGTCGACGGCTGAGGACAACTGGCCGGAGTTGCGCCAGCAAAGCCAGCGCGTCCTTGACCGCCTGAAGCTAGCGGAAAGCCAGGGCTATGCTCTCGCCCTGGCCTGGTCATTCCGGGCGACCGACCGGCATACCTCCTGGACCCGGCAGGCCGAGAGCGACATCGAGTGCTTCACCCTGGGACGCAGTTGCAGCTAACCGCCCGTTGCGCGAGGTAAGGGGGTCCGCGGTCAGGAAACCACGGTCACCAGGTCACCGATGGCCAGGTGGTTGAAGGCGACGTGAGCAGTCGGGATGGGTAGTTCCACGCAGCCCAGGCTTTGCGGGAAGCCGTACGAGGCCCGGACGAAGCCGTGGACAGCGTCGCCGCCGTTGAAGTAGTTGATCCAGTACACCCGGTCGTGGTAGTGGCTGCCGTTGGGGTTGGTCCCGCTCATGTAGTTGAACGTGAACCGGACGTAGATGGGGTAGGTGCCGAGCGCGGTCGCCTGGCCGGGGATGCCGGTGTTGGCAAGCGTGGTGAGCGCGACCCTGCCGTTCTCCCACAGGGTGAGCGTCTCTGGCAGGTGCTCCGTGACGTACACGTAGGAGTACGGCGCCGGGTCCGCCCTGTTGGCCACGGCCGCGTGCAGCAGCGCCTGCCAGGAAGAGGCGGCGAGCTGCGCCACGGTCTCGCCATCGGCGGTGTAGCCGTCGTACGAGTTGTCAGTGGCCGCCTGGAACGCCATCAGCGCGCCCTTGACCAGCACCGTGGCGGAGCCGGGCCGCCACTGTGCCCGCAGTGACGCCGGCGTCGACGCCCAGCGCCAGGCGAAGTTCCCCGCCAGCGGCCTGTCCAGGGTCGCAACCTCGGCGGCGAATGTCGTCGGCGAGCGGACACCGGCTGCCGGGGTGAAGTTGAGCGGCAGGTAGTGCAGCTGGGCCAGGATCTGCTGCAGGCGGAGCACCGAGACCGGCGCAACGGTGAAGCGGTAGGACCGGGTTGCCGTCACCGTCCCGGACGAGCCGCCGACGACCGTGACGCGGCGGTCGAACGACACTCTTACCGCAGTGCCAGGGGCGAAGCCGAACCCGCGCGGTGTGAACACCAGCGTGTCTGCCCCGTGCTCGGTCCACGTCCCCGCGATGGCCGGCGACAGGCGCGGGCGGGTCGTGCCGAGGGCCTTGACCACTGGCTCGTTGAAGTTCATCGTGATCGGCCCGCCGGGCGCGGCGCCCATGCTCCGCGGAGCCGGATCCGACGCCGCGACCGGCGTGCCGCCCACGGGCGCGACCACCCAGTCGATCGTGGCCGACGGGGCGGACAGGCGCACCCACGGCCATGCCGCCGCCGCGACCTGCAAAGCGCCGCCCGGCTGGTTCCTGGGCACGCTCAGCCGTGCCGTTAGCGCGGCCTGACGCAGCCGTATCAGCCGGGTCGGCCCGCTGGCCACCCGGTAGGCGACTAGGGTCACGGGGTGGTCGAAGCTCAACGTCACCAGGCCCGGCTGCTCGGCCACGGCCACCTGCTGCGACGGCGCCGCCGAGGGTGCCCGCAAGGTCGCGGACTCCGACACCCCGGAGCCGAGGAGCCAGCGGAGCCAGGCTGGCGGGGCGGCGCTGACGCGCACGTGAACCACCTGGCCCGCTGGCAGGGCCGCGACCGGCACGAAGCCGCCCGGCCGGCGAACCAGAGCAACCAGCCGGCCATTGCTAGTCGCCTGAACGCCGGTAACTTCGGTCCCGGCCCCTTTCAGGCTGACCTGGACCAGCGCTCGCCCCGACGACACCGACACTGCGGGACGGCCGAGTAGCGCCAGCAGAAGCAGGCCGATACCCACTACGCCCACGGCGGCGCCCGCGCCGATTGCGGCGCGAGTCCGGCTGGTCCGGTTCTTCGCCCGATGGCCCGCCGCAGGGCTGTGCTGCTCTTCAGCCGACGGTGCCGTCATCCGGCCGCCTCCCCGAATCCGCTCCGCTGTCGCATTCCGTTCTTATCACGATCGGGGCGGTACTTCGGTTCAGCGGCTTATAGCCGCGTGAGGCCGTGTCGTAAGTACTGTGGCAGCGGTGGGCTGAGTGCAGAGGAGGACACCGATGACGCGACGCCAGCGCATCGACGACCTGACCAGGCTTGTCATGCCCGAGCAGCCAGCGCTGAGTCCCGACGGCAGCCAGATCGTCTACGTGCTGCGCGCCAGCGACACCGACGCCGACGCTGAGGTGCGGGCGCTGTGGCGAGTCGGCGTCCGCGACGGCGAGCCGCGGCAGTTGACGCGGGGCCAGGCGGATGTGGCGCCAGCCTGGTCGCCGGATGGCAGCAAGATCGCATTCCTGCGCGCCCAAGACGGGCCTCCGCAGATCTGGCTGCTCCCTGCCGCCGGCGGTGAGCCCGAGAAGCTGACCACCCTTCCGCTCGGTGCGGGCGCTCCGCTGTGGAGCCCGGACGGCTCGAAGCTCGCGTTCGCCGCCCCCGTGGACCAGCATGCCGGGGCCGACGACGACGACCGGGCCCGGGCTCGCCGCGCTGGCGCGCCGATCGAGACGGACCGGCTTGACTACCAGGCCGACGGGGCCGGGCTGCTGCGCACCATCCGCAAGCATCTGCACGTGCTGGAACTCGACACCAGGCAGTGCCGACAGGTGACCAGCGGTGCCTGGCACGCCGGCGATCCGGCGTGGTCGCCCGGCTCGGACAGCTCGCGTTCGCCGCGGCGACTGCACCGGACGCTGACCTGACCGCGCGGGCGCGGGTGTACGTCCTCGACGTGGCAGGCGGCGCCCCAGCCGAACCGGGGGGCTTCATGACCTGCTACCTCACCAGCCGCGACAGCCGGTTCGCGGCGGCGGTGGCGGGCGGGGTGGTGGCCGACCTGGTCAGCATGGCCGGCACGTCGGATGCCGGCCACTTCCTGAGTGAGTACGAGCTGGCCGGCCAGCCCTGGTCCGACCCGCCGCGGTACGCGGCCCTCTCCCCGCTGGCGCAGGTCGGCAACGTGCGCACACCTACTCTCGTAATGCACGGAACGGGCGATATGCGCTGCCCGGTTGGTCAGGCTGAGCAGTGGCACACCGCGCTGCGCGAGCGGGGCGTGCCGACCCGGCTGGTGCTCTACCCGGCCGGACGCCTCGCATCTGTTCATCCTCGACGGCAAGCCGTCGCACCGGATCGACTTCAACCGGCGCCTTGTCGACTGGGTCGAGCAGTACGCGGCTGATCCGGCCGGACCACGCCGGCCACGAATCGACGCCGCTGGATGGCAGCGTCGACTCAGCGCGCTGGCGGAACGGCACCGGGTACCCGGCGCCGCGCTGGGCATCCTGCGCCTGCGGCCCGGCGGCGAGGACGAACTGGTCCAGGCAGCCTGCGGAGTGCTCAACGCCAGCACCGGGGTCCCGGCGACGACCGATTCGCTATTCCAGATCGGATCCATCACCAAGGTCTGGACAGCGACGGTCATCATGCAACTGCTCGACGCGGGCTTGCTCGATCTCGATGCGCCCGTCGCCGACGTGCTACCCGAGCTGCGGCTAGCCGACCCGGACGTCACCAAGCGGGTAACGGTACGTCACCTGCTAACCCACACCAGCGGCATCGACGGCGATGTGTTCACCGACACCGGCCGCGGCGACGATTGCGTGCAGAAGTACGTCGAACTGCTGGCCGACGTGGCGCAGAACCATCCGCTGGGCGCGACCTGGTCGTACTGCAACTCCGGTTTCGTGCTGGCTGGCCGGGTGATCGAGAAGCTGACGGGCGAGACCTGGGACCGCGCGATGAAGGACCGGCTGTTCAGCCCTCTCGGCCTGAGCCGGACTGTCACGCTGCCCGAGGAGGCGCTGCTGCACCGGACCGCAGTCGGGCACGTGCGCGAAGACGACGGCGAGCTCACCCGGGCACCGGTCTGGACGCTGCCGCGCGCACTCGGTCCGGCTGGGCTGATCAACGCCACCGTCGCCGACGTACTCGCCTTCGCCCGGCTGCACCTGACCGGCGGGCTCGGCCCAGACGGCACCCGGCTGCTGAGCCGGGCCAGCGCGGCCGCGATGACCGAACTGCAGGCGGACCTGCCCGACAAGCACACCCTCGGTGACTCGTGGGGCCTCGGCTGGATCAGGTTCGGCTGGGGCGGCCGCCGGCTCATCGGCCACGACGGGAACACGATCGGCCAGTCCGCGTTCCTGCGACTGCTACCGGACGAGGGCCTGGCGGTCACCCTGCTGACCAACGGCGGACAGGCCCGCGACCTGTACGAAGACCTGTACCGGGAGATCTTCGCCGAGCTCGCGGACGTCGCGATGCCGCGCCCGCTGGCCCCGCCCGCCGAGCCTGTGCAGGTGGACGTCCACCGGGACCTGTTCGTTGTGCGGGAGCCGTCAGCGCAGAACTGGACTCCGGTCATGTTCTACGATCTGCCGGCCGGCCAGAAATACCTGCACTTCGGCGTCCGCGCGACAGCCAAAGTGAGCTGACGCCGAGGGCCGGGCCGCTCACGGCGGCGCCGCAAGCGCCGCAGCGAGTCCAGCGTGCGGCCTCGGAATCCCCGTTCCCGGTTCTATGCGGTCGTTATCCGGCTGGTGGCAGATCCGGCGCCCGCGCGCCGCTCGCATGGAATGCTGGACCTGTGCAGCTGGAACTCAGTCAGGACGACGAGGCGGGATTCGGCCGGGTCCGGGATCAGCTGCTCGACGGGTTCGAGTGCTGGCTGACAACGCGGCTTGAGCTCGACGAAGCGGCGGCGCACGATGCCGCCGCCGACGCAGGCATCGCACTGGACTGGAAGTTCGGTTACGGTGACGGCCACCTCGGCCGCTGGAGGACCGGCGACGTTGCGGAATTCCTGCTCCGCTGGTGCCCGCGCAAGCTCAGCGTGTCACTGGCGGACAGCGTGACCATCCCTGGCAGCATCGCCGCCTTCACTGACTACCTGGCGGCCGAGCGTCTTCTCGCGCCGGGATCGGCGTCTTCGGCGGACCTGCGGGCTGCTGCCACCGGCGCGGCCAGCGAGTTCGTAACGGCGATGGGGGACCCGGCCAACTTCGGGATGGCCAAGTCCATCGTCCTCGGCGCGCTCGCGGACGGGATCGACCCCAGCGATCCGGCTCAGCTGGACGACTGGATTACCAGGTTCAACTCGCTCAGCGACGACGAGCGTAAGGCGGTCCTGCCCGACAGCGCCTTCGGTCCAGGCGGTACCGCGGGCGGGAGCGCGCCGGCCCCGATGGCGCTGCCTGCGGTGCCGGTGCCGCCACCGGAGGCGGTCCAGGCGGCCGAGGCGGCCGCGCCGGTGCTGAGGATGCTGGCCGAGCTGGCTAGGTACGTCGGTCCGGGTCGCCAGCTGACGCAGCGGGGGAACCTCACCATGGCCGACGCCCGGGCGCTGGTTCCGCTGCTCGGTACCGGCGATGTGCTGGACGAGCGCATCGGCGACCGCACGTTCACCACGCGCAGTTCGGCTGAGCTGCCCGTGTTGCATCTGGTCTTCACCTGGGCCAAGAAGGCGGGAATCCTGCGCGTCCGGCACGGCAAGGTGCTTGCGACCAAGCGCGGCCTGGGACTGGCGGGGAGCCCGGCCGCAGAGTTCGACCGGGTCCTGGATGCGCTACTGGCGGCGGGGCCGCTGACCGTGCAGCGCGTTCCCGGCGCGTGGCTGGACTGGCCGGAGGTCGACAAGCTGCTGGACAGCATCGTGCTGCACCTGCTCGTGCCGCCGTATGTAGCCCGCACGCCGGTACCCATCGCGAAGCTGGCCGAGATGGCCACCGAGGTGGTGCTCGGCGCGTTCGTGTTCGACCGGCTCGCTGACGACCACGTTGCCGGGCGGATCGGCTTCGACGTGGCCAGGATCGCAGCCGCGCTCGAGCTGGCCGGCGTGCTGCGCCGCAGTTTCGCGGCCGAGCCTGAGGAGGGACAGCGTCTCCGGCCGGGCGGCGAGGTAGAGCTCACCGCCGCCGGAGTGGCGGCCGTCCAGAAGCGGCTGCCCGCACTCGGGTATCAGGTTCCGTTGTCCGGCCTGCTCGCCACCGTCACGGCCGCCGAACTGGTGGTCGGCCTTGCTGCGACGGAGTTCGGCGCGCTGGGCGCTGAGTTCGGCGCGCTGGGCGCTGAGTTCGGCGTGCTGGACGCTGAGGTCGATGCCTGGCTCGACCGCCGAACCCCTGAGCAGGCCGCAGCCGAGCTGGCCGCCGCCGTTACCGAGCTCGCCGAGCCCGCGCTGCAGCATCTCGCGCTGGCGCTGCTGACCGACCTCGGGCCCGAACTGGCCGCCCCGAAGGTGAAGCAACTCGCCGAGATCCCGGCGTCGCGCGGCTTCGCGCTGTGCTGGCTCGCCGACAACGGGATGCTCGACGTGCAGGCACTGTACGACTCCGGGGACCCGGACAGCTTCGCCCAGGTGCTGTACCGGCGGCTCCTCATGACCGAGCCGGCAGCGATGCTGGCGACTTTGGCGCTGGCCGGCGACAACGACCGGCAGGCCCGGCTGGCCACCGAGCTCGGCTTGTCGCCGGCACCGGCGGCCGAGTTCGTGCTGGAGGCCATCGGCGCCCACCACCCGGCCAAGCCGGTCGCCAAGGCTGCTCGCAAGGCCCTGTTCCTGCGGCGCTCGCGGGCCGCCGCCAGCCGCCTGTAGGCCGGGAACATAGGTGCTGACAATGGGAGCGCGGCGGTGCAGGTAAGCGCGCGGCGCTCGGCGAAGTCCTGCGCGTACCGCTCCAGGTCGCGGAGATTGTCAATCAGGGACATCTGCCGCGGCCAACTGCCGTCAGGAAACCGGGCGCCGCCCGGATGTGATCGATGCCGGCCGTCCAGGCGGCGTAGTCGGCAGGCACTCCGGCACACGTGCGGCCGCCCGTGATGGCAGGCTGCGCTACCGGCGGCGAAGAGGATCACCGAGCAGCGGCCCTGCTGCCAGCAGATCGGTGATCAGCGGGTCAGCCACTGCCTCCTCGTAGACCGCGCACCCTGTGGCGACCATCACCTCGCCGAGCTTGGTGTCCCAGGGCGTCGGCTGGGCGGGACCAGTCAGCGGGACGTGCCCGGCGTCGGCCCGGATCCCGGCAAGGTAATCGGCGCCCGTCATCCGCCAGGGAAGAGCACGGTGACGGCGCATGACCGAGGTGGCGATGGACACCCCCGGCCAGTCGAAGTCGCCGTGGTAGCTCAGCTCGCCGCCCCCCTCAGCAATAACCTCAGCGAGCCGGTGGAACGCGACCGAAGGGCGGCCCTCAGTGCAGAGCAGGGGCGAGGAGGACGCGCCTAGCTCTGCGGCGGCGCGGCGCAGGACCGCCGGGTTCTCACACACGCGCACGCACGCACCGGGAATCGCCGGTGGCGTGGTCATGAGCTGGTGCAAGGTCGCGTAGAACGGCACTCCCAGCCGGGCGGCGCCGGTCAGCCATTCGCCCAGTCCAGGGCCCTGTGCCGGAAGGTTGAGGACGAGCACCCGGCTGGCGAGGTCGTCGACGACCACGCCGATTGACTCCCAGA
>JAJYUU010000244.1 GCA_021792405.1 Actinomycetes bacterium | reverse complement strand
GACCTCGCCGGCCAGGCACACCTGGCCGCCTGACGCACTCCGCCAGGAGCACACAACCCGCCCGATGACCCACGCGGCCACTAATTGACTCGATCATGGCGGCTGTGCCGCCTTAAGCCCTCTAATCCGGTGCCTGATCATCCTGGCGCACGTGATGTCCGCGGATGAGACCCCGATCCGGGTCGGGCCGGGCCCGAAGTCCCGCAAGCGGTACCTGCTGGTCGCCTGCACCAGCCTGCTCACCTATTACTTCCTCGGCGACCGGTCCGGCAAGACGTTCGCCGCGTTCGTGTTCCCTGACTGCGACGGCGCCGTGGTGGTGCATGACCGGTACCAGAACTACGACGCCTTCCCCGGCCTGCTGCACCAGCTTTGCTGCGCGCACCTGGTCCGTGATCTTGAGGACGCTGCGCAGCAGTACCCGGACGCGCACTGGCCGGCGCAGATCCGCGAGGCGCTGCAAGGGCTGATCCGCGCCGCGAGCACCGCGCGACCTGCCGGCCTGGCCGCGCTCCCCGCCGACGTCGCCGCGCCGCTGGTCAAGGCATTCCGCCACGGCGTCATCCTCGGCCCCGGCCAGGTGAAGAAGGCCCCCGGCCGCAAGCAGCAGCCCTGCCGGGACCTGCTGGAATGCCTGCGCGACCGCCAGGACGACGTCCTGCGGTTCACCACCGACCTGCGCATCCCGCCCACCTCCAACCAGGCCGAACGCGACCTCAGGCCCGCGAAAACACAGCAGAAGATCTCCGGCCGGCTCCGCTCCGAACAGGCCACACGGAACCGGTACGCGATCCGGGGCTACATCGACACCGCCCGCAAGCACGGCGCCAGCGCCCTGACCGCGATCCGCGACGCCCTCGCCGGCAACCCCTGGATGCCTCCAGTCCCTGACCCTCCGTAACCGCCGCCAGCCCGGCCGGTACCCGGTCCCAGCGACATCACCCCAGCCAGCCGTCAGGCGCAGCGGGGACGTGAATGCTTACGACGGGACGTGGTCGGAGAGCGAGGAGGGAGCCCCGCAAGGATCGTTATGTTCAGCTGAACATAAGCCGCCCTGAGGAGTTCCCTCCCCGGTCGGCGCGAATCCCTTGCCCGCCTCGAACACGCCCGCCTTCAGCCAGCCCGCGATCATGTCCCTGGCCGGGAACGCCCCGAGCTGGCCAAGCAGGAAGGAATGGTCGATTTTGTCGAACGCCGCAGCCAGGTCGGCGTCCAGCGCCCACGTGCGCGCGGGCCTCGGGCCCTTGCACACGTTGTAGATCGCGCTGATCGCGTCGTGGCAGCCGCGGCCCGGCCGGAACCCGTACGATCGGGGCTCGAACCTGGCCTCCCACTCGGGCTCCAGCGCGCTGCGGACCCGCTGCTGGTGGCAGCGGTCCATGATCACCGGAATGCCGAGCGGACGAAGCTTCGCACGGTTTGATGCCTTCGGAATGTACACGCGCCTGACCGGCACGGGCTGCCACGAGCCGATGGACTGGTGCACCCGCACCGCCACCGCCATCCTGGCCTGAGAGGTCAGCGCGACCTCCCCGTCGATCCCGGCGGTCGAGCGCCCGGAGTTGCGCTGCGTCACCTGCCGCACGCTGACCAGCGTGTTAGCGCGGCTGCGCAGCATCAGCTTCTGCAGGTTCCTGACCTTCGGCCAGTCCTGCTCCTGCGACGCCTTGAAGATCCGCTGCCGCAGCCGCCGTACCTGCTCCTCCTGCGCCCGCCAGTTGATCTTCTCCCACTGGGCGGGCGCGCTGCGGGGCTGGTCCTCCGGTCCGTTCGCTATCCGGGCCGTCGTAGCCCTCACCTCGGTGACGGCCGGGCGCACCCAGGCGCTGCCGTCCCACACCGGGGTGGTAAAGCTGTAACCCGTCATCGCGTCTAACTTGCCCTTCGGTTCCGGCGTCCCTGGCTGCATTGCCTCAAAGGCTCACCTGCCTCACGTCAGCGCGCTTTCGCGCCCAGGGCAACCCGGCCCGGTATCCGGCCAGTTATCCAGCGCCCCCGGCGGAGGTGCCGGGCATAGACGGTGCTGGTTTCCTGCTGCCTTTCGGCTGCCGGCGTTCGCTTCTTGAGGCATCCTGTCCCACCCGGGGATTAAGCCCCTCTTACGATCGGCCTGCCGCGCCGCCGGAGGCGGCGCGGACCCGAGCGGGGTTTCCGTGTTCCGCACGCATGAGCTACGGCTGGGTCGGGTGCCTTCTCTACCCCGGGGGCAGCGGTGCCCGCACGGCCGGTGAATGTCCCCGGCCGCCGCCTGCCGCTTCCCAGCGGCCAGCCCTGTCATCCTGGACTGCGACCCGCCCCAGGACGTCATCTTCACGAGGCATCAGCAAAGGTTCACTGTCGTTCACCCCAGCCAGCCTTCCCCTCACCTGTGGCCCCCGGCGGAACGGGACCCTCGGGTTTTTCCCTGAGCTTCGCACCCGGCAGGGCAGGACCCTGCCGCGCACGTCAGGGCGGGGACGGGCTATGGGCACTGCCCGGACTACGCCTCTGGCATCATCAGCCAGCCTCCTTCGACGTACTCACTCACTGCGTGCGACGACGCGTCGCAACATTCGTAGACGGTGTGGTCGCGGCGGTGGCGGGCAGGCGGGAGCTGGGGAGCGGCGGGCGGGGGGTTGCGGCGCCGCCAGGCGGCCTGCTTGCAGGCGTCGGAGCACCAGATGCGCCGGCCGGCGCGGGTGAATGCCTGCCCGCAGGCCGGGCAGGTTGCGATGTCGCGGAGGCTGGTGTCAGGCGCTGGCATGGGTGGTTGTCCCTTCGTTTATTTTCTTCTGCTCTGATGAAATGAAGATCGGTCACCGGGGCCGGGGCGTCCCGCCCTATCGTCACGGTTGCCGTTACGTGCCGGGATCGGCGGCGGGGACAGGCTGCCGGCCGGCGGCGTCTTTGCGGAGGGACTCGCCGGACAGCTCGATCCGGTCGGCGCTGCCGAGCAGCCGGTCCAGGGCGGCGTCGGCGATGGTCGGGTCGCCGATGGCCTGGTGCCACATCGGCACTGGCAGCTGGCTGGTGACGATGGTGGCGCGCAGCCCGGCCCGGTCCTCGATGACTTCCAGCAGGTCGGCGGCCTGGTCGGGGGTGAGGGGGCGGAGCAGCAGGTCATCGATGACCAGCACGCTGACGCGGGCCCAGGAGGCCAGTAGCCGGGCGATCCGCCCGTCGCCGCGGGCGATGGCCAGCTCGTCGAGCATCCGCGGGGCCCGCTGGTAGAGCGCGGTGTGGCCGTTGCGGATGGCGGCGTGGGCCAGGGCGCAGGCCAGGAACGTCTTGCCGGTGCCGGTGGGCCCGGTGATCACGATGGTCCGGGGCTGGGCGGCCCAGTGCGCGGCGGCGAGGGCGAGCAGCTGGCCGCGGTCCAGGCCGCGGGGGCGGCGGAAGTCGATGTCCTCGACGGCGGCGGGGATCCGCAGCCGGGCGGTCTTGAGGCTGCGGGCGATGCGGCGGCTGGCCCGGTCGGTCAGCTCGCGGTCGACGAGCAGGCCGAGCCGTTCCTCGAAGCTGAGGCCGGCGTAGCCGGCCTGGGCCTGCTGCTCGGCCAGGCCGGCGGCCATGGCGTGCAGCCGCAGCGTTCTCAGCCCGTCGATGGTGGGGTTGTCAAGCATGACAGGGTGTCCTTTCTACTGGTAGTAGCCCGGGCCGCGGAGGTTGCCGTGGGCCGGGTGCGGGGAGATCGCCGGGGTGCTGCCGGGCAGCGGCTGGCGGTCCAGCCCGGCGGCAAGGATCGAGTTGACGCTGCGGTAGGAATACGAGCGCAGGCCAAGGGCGCGGGCGCAGGCGGCCTCGGTCCGGTCGGCGCCGTAGCGGCTGGCCAGGCGGATGATCCCCAGCACGGCCCGGTAGCCCTGCTGGGGATGGGTCCGGGAAGCCAGGATCGCCTCCGCCAGCGCCGCGGTGGACGGCCCGGTCCTGGCGGCCCACTCGGTGATCTTCTGCGGCGTCCACTGGGCGTGCGCGCGGTGCGATTCGGGCATGTGCGCCGGGTCGGTGGTGTATCCGTGCCGCGCTAGCGACCGCGGGTGCGAGGCGACCCGCTGCCCGTGGTGGAAGACCTCCACCGTGGCCGCCGACAGCCGCACGTCCACCTGCTGGCGGGCCAGCCGGTACGGCACGGAGTAGTAATGCCAGTCCGCGGCAAGGTGATAGTCAATGCTGACGCGGGCCTTGCGCCAGGCGGCGAACTCATACCGGGTCGCCGGCAGCGGCCGCAGCGCCGGGGCGTCCAGCTGCCCGAACAGCTCGGCCCGGCTGCCGTCCAGCTTCTGGAACGGCCGGGCGTTGATCTCGGCGGCGCACCCGGCGATCGCCGCGTTGGCCTCGCCGAGGCTGGTGAACTTCCGGCCGCGCAGCCGGGCGATGATCCACCGCTCGGCCAGCAGCACGCCCGATTCGGCCCTGGGCTTGTCGCGGTTATCCCGAATTCGGGATAAGCGCGACTATCCCGAGGATTCGGTTATCCCGAGTCTGGCGTGTTGACGCTGGTCGGCGCGTCGCCGGTCGGTGATTCCTCGGGATAACGGTTCTATGTGATTCCGGCGAGTTGCAGGATCATGTCGTCGCTCCCCTGCCAAACCGGGGCGGGTTCGGGGGTGGTGCTGGCGGCTTTGCGGATCGCGTCGCGCACCATCTGGTTATCGGCGGTCTCTGGCGGAGATGCTGGTGGTGGCGATGTTCGCGTGTCCGAGGAACTCCTTGATGTGCGGAAGCGGCACCCCGGACCGCAGCATCTGCATCGCCAGCGTTATCTATAGTCGATCTTGAAAAGTCCCTGGTGAGAGGGTGTTTGGGCTTGTCAGGCACGTGAGGGACGTGAGGCAGGTCGTTTCTCAGGGTGGCTGATCAGCGGTTGGCGTGCCGGATGACG
>JAJYUU010000085.1 GCA_021792405.1 Actinomycetes bacterium | reverse complement strand
GTCACGTGCACGTCGTCGCGCTGCCTGGCGAGCTGGTTCGGCTTCTCGCCGAGCACGCTGTCGAAGACCTCCCGGCACAGCGGCACCAGGTCAGGATGGGCGACCCAGGAGCCGTCGAAGCCGTCACCCGACTCCCTGGTCTTGTCCTCCCTGACCTTGGCCAGGGCACGCTCGGTGACCTCGGGATCACGCCGGTTCGGGATGAACGCCGCCATCCCGCCCATCGCATGCGCCCCGCGCGCATGGCAGGTCTTGACCAGCAGCTCGGTGTAAGCGCGCATGAACGGCGCGGTCATGGTGACCGCGTTGCGATCCGGCAGCACGAAGTCGGCACCCCTGGTGCGGAACTCCTTGATGATGCTGAACTGGTAGTCCCACCGGCCCGCGTTCAGCCCGGCGCTGTGCTCGCGCAGTTCGTAGAGGATCTCGTCCATCTCGAACGCAGCCGGAATTGTCTCGATCAGCACGGTCGCCCGGATGGTCCCTTGCGGGATGCCGAGCGCGTCCTGGGCTAGCACGAACGCGTCGTTCCAGAGCCGGGCCTCCAGGTGGCTCTCGATCTTGGCGAGGTAGAAGTACGGTCCCTTGCCCTTCGCCAGCTGCCGCCGCGCGCAATGGGCGAAATAGAGCGCGAAGTCCACCAGGCTCCCTGATGCCCGCTCCCCGTCGATGAGCAGGTGCTTCTCCGGCAGGTGCCAGCCGCGCGGCCGGACGACAATCGTGGCGAGGTCATCATCTGGTCTCAGCCGATAGGACTTGCCCTCGTCGCTGGTGAAATCGATGGTGCGGTCGAGAGCGTCCTTGAGGTTGAGCTGGCCGGTGACCATGTTGTCCCAGAGCGGGGTGTTGGCGTCCTCGAAGTCGGCCAGCCACACCTTTGCGCCGGAGTTCAGCGCGTTGATCGTCATCTTCTTCTCGGTCGGGCCGGTGATCTCCACCCGCCGGTCGATCAGCCCCGGCGCGGGCGGGGCGACTCGCCAGGAGGTGTCTGACCTGATCGCCTCGGTGCTGGTGAGGAAGTCCAGCGTGCCGCCGGCCGCCAGTTCCTCCTGCCGCCGGGCCCTGGCCTGGAGGAGATCGCGGCGGCGCTGGCCGAGTTCCCGGTGCAGGAGCGCTACCAGGTCGAGTGCTTCGGGGGTCAGGATCTCGTCGTACCGATGGCCGGCCGGGCCGGCAATCTCAACGCCACTGGGCATCGCATGCTCCTTCACCTTTACCGCGGGCTGCACCGATACCCGAGAAGGTAACCCATGGGGTCTCGCGGCACACCGCCGGCGCCGGGCACATCTGAGGCGCGCCAGTTGTTAATGAGGTGAGGATGCAACTTCACCGTGGCACTATCAGTACAGGTGCTTGCCGTCGGCAAGCACATCGGCGGATGGACATGTTGCAGACTTTTATCCGGCTAATTCCGAGCATTCCGGGCGGACCGAGCGGGTGTTGTACGTCAACCCGGCAGGTCGCCCTGGCAGAGGTGGTATGACCGCGCAACCGAACGCACTTTCAACTGGTAACTCAGCTAAGGGCTGGCCCGGCGGCCGACCCGCCGAGCGGCACAACGGGCAGCCTGGGCCAGTGCCTGGCAACGGCGCCGAGTGGGATGAACGCGCCGAAGCCGACGACGGCCAGCTTGATCTGCAGGACCGGCACGCGCTGCGCCGCGTGGCAGGGCTGTCGACTGAGCTGCAAGACGTCAGCGAGGTCGAGTACCGGGCACTCCGGCTGGAACGGGTCGTCCTGATGGGCGTGTGGACCGACGGGACGCTCGCCATGGCCGAGAACTCGCTGCGCGAGCTGTCCCTTCTTGCCGAGACCGCTGGATCGCAGGTGCTTGACGCCCTGGTGCAGCGCCGCAGCCGGCCCGACGCCGCGACGTACGTCGGCGCGGGCAAGGCGAGGGAACTGGCCGAGATAGTGGCCGCGCAGGGCGCCGACACGGTCATCTGCGACGGCGAGCTGACCCCAGGGCAGCTGCGCAGCCTGGAGGGCACGGTCCGGGTCAAGGTGGTCGACAGGACCGCGCTGATCCTGGACATCTTCGCCCAGCACGCCCGCAGTAAGGAGGGCAAGGCGCAGGTAGAGCTGGCCCAGCTGCAGTACCTGCTGCCGCGGCTGCGCGGCTGGGGCGAGTCGCTGTCCCGGCAGGCAGGCGGGCGCGCCGGCGGGACCGGCGGCATCGGTACCCGCGGGCCCGGAGAGACGAAGATCGAGACGGACCGGCGCCGGATCAGGTCGCGCATCTCCCGGCTGCGGCGGGAGATCGCGAACATGTCGGTCGGCCGGGAAGTCCAGCGCGGCCAGCGGCGGCGGCGCGCGGTGCCGTCGGTGGCGATCGCGGGATACACCAACGCCGGCAAGTCGAGCCTGCTGAACCGGCTCACCGGCGCGCAGGTCCTGGTGGACGACTCGCTGTTCGCGACGCTGGATCCGGCCGTGCGCCGGGCGAAGACTCCGGGTGGCTGGCCGTACACGCTGACCGACACGGTCGGCTTCGTCCGGCACCTGCCGCACCAGCTTGTCGACGCGTTCCGGTCCACCCTCGAGGAAGTGGCCGACGCTGACCTGATCTTGCACGTGGTGGACGGCTCGGACGCTGATCCGCAGTCGCAGCTTGCTGCCGTCAGGGAAGTGCTCGCCGAGATAGGCGCCAGCGACGTGCCGGAGCTCGTCGTGATCAACAAAGCGGATCGCGCGGACCCGATCGAGCTAGACGGCCTGCAGCTCACCGAACCGCAGTCGGTTGTGGTGTCCGCGCGTACCGGCGAGGGCATCGACACGCTGCTCGGTGAAATCGAGCGGCTGCTACCCCGGCAGTTCCGGGAGGTCCGCGTCGTGATCCCGTATGACCGGGGTGACTTGCTGTCCCGTGCGCATGACGAGGGAGAGGTGCTCACGGTGGAGCACCGCAGCGACGGGACCGAACTCACGGCTCGCGTGCCGCTGGGCCTGGCCGCCGAGCTCGGCAAATTCGTCCCGGTGAATACCGTCCATTAGGCCCGCGCCGGGGCGCTGCTATAGATCGCGCAATTAGCGGTGCAATTGCGCCACGCAACTGCGCTGCCGCCGCGGTGCGGGGTATTGCGGCCGGATGAATCTGCAGCTTGCGCCTCATGGCCGGTGAGCCGGCGCGATGCGAGCGGGGGGCAGCCATTAGGCTGTCTGCGGTCGCGGAAAAACAGTCCCGCCGCCCGTTGTTGATTAACGAGCCCTTTACACCAGTTCTGCCTGTGCAATACCGTGACTGAACCGATATATTGGTGTGTTATGACCACGCCGACCTCGCGGAGCATCGTGACGCTCCGGCTCGGCTGGCTGGCGCCAGCTATCGGTCAATCCGACGCTCGCTAAGAGAGGCCGCATGGTTGCCCGGAGTTCGCCGCTGCGCGGTGCGCCGTGACCGTCCGCCTGCTCACGAACATCGGACGGCTCTGGACCGGATCTGAAGTCTGGAGCAATGCGGCGATCCTGTCGAAGGACGAGCGCATCGCCTGGGTCGGGCCGGCCTCTGAGCTGCCGGGCAGCATTCCCGGCGTGGTCCACGACATCGTGGACGTCGATCAGGTGGAGAACCTGGGGGGCGCTCTGGTCACGCCCGGCCTGATCGACTCGCACACTCACCCCGTCTACGCCGGCAACCGGTGGGCCGAGCTGGCCATGCGGTCCGGCGGCTCGTCACCGGCCGAGATCATGGCGGCCGGTGGCGGCGACGCGTCCACCGTGACGATTACCAGGGGCACCGACCCGTGGACACTGTGCAGCGGCGTCCGGGAGCGGCTGAGCGCCTGGCTGCGCAGCGGCACCACAACCGTCGAAGCTAAAACCGGCTATCACCTCACCAGGGACGGCGAGTTGGCGGACGTGCGGCTGCTGCGCTCGCTCGAGAAGGAACCCGGCATGCCGCGCGTGCACGTGACGTTCCTGGCCGCCAATGCCGTACCGCCGGAGTTCTTCGGCCGCCGCAGCGATTACGTGGACGCCGTCGGCAACTGGTGCGCGGACGCCGCCGCGGCCGGCGCGGAAAGCGTCGACGCTTACTGCGACGAGGGCAGGTTCACTGTCCGGGAGGCGGCCTGGATCCTGGCCGCCGGACGTGCGGCTGGCCTTCAGCCACGGGTGCATGCCTGCGGTAGTGGCCAGAGCGGCGCTGCCATGCTCGCTGCCGAGATCGGCTGTGCGTCGGCCGACCTGCTGCTCGGCACCGGCGACGAGGACGTGGCGGCGCTAGCCTCAGCCGGAGTGGTGGCGGTGCTGTGCCCCGCAGCCGGATCTGACTCGCGTCGGCAACCCCCGGTGCGGGCACTGCTCGACAAGGGCGTGCCGGTCGCGCTCGGCTCGGCTCATTCACCGGGCGGGAACGGCATCACCTCGATGTCGCTGGTGGTCAGCCTGGCAATCGCGGCCTTCGGGATGAGCGTGACCGAGGCGCTGCGGGCCGCGACGGTGGGCGGGGCGCAAGCGCTGCGCGCGGCCGATCGCGGCGCGATGGCGCGCGGTCGGCTCGCTGACATCGTGGCCTGGGATGCCGACCACGAGGGTGCCTTCAGCTGGTCTTACGGCCTGAAGCCGGTTAAGGTCTGGCGCGGCGGCGAGCCTGTCACGCCGTAACGGCGAGCCTGTCACGCCATAGCGGCGAGCCTGGCACGCCATAGCGACCTTTCCGGTCGCTCGTGGCATAGTGCGTGCATGGCATCGAGCGCTCAGCGGCCGGGTCCGGCGGTGACTCTCGCCGGACCGCCGGCTCCGGTGACCGTGATCGTCGGCGAGGAGGAACTGCTTGTCGAGCGAGCCGTCAGTGCTGCTGTCGCGCTCGCCGCCGCGGCTGGTGCTGCGGCGCTCGCTGAGGACGGCGGGACCGGTGCCGATGTCCACGATGTTGCTGCCGCCGGGTTGACGGTCGGCGAGTTGTCGGGCCTGACGGCGCCGTCGCTGTTCGGCGGCGGAAGTGTCGTGGTGGTCCGGTCTGCCCAGGACGCGGCGAAGGATCTGTCCGCTGCGCTTGTGCGGCTGGCCAGTTCGCCGGTGCCGGAGGTCTTCCTGGTTGTGACTCATGCGGGCGGTGCCAAGAATAAGGCGCTGCTGGCTGACCTGCTTAAGGCTGGCGCCCGGCGAGTGGACTGCCCGAGCATCAAGCGGTTCAGCGACCGGATGGACTTCCTGCATGGTGAGTTCCGGCTGTATGGGAGGAAGGCCGACGACGCTGGGCTGCGGGCGCTGCTGGACGCGGTCGGGACTGACCTGCGTGATCTGGCCGCGGCGTGCAGCCAGTTGTCAGCGGACACCACCGGCGTCGTCAGCCACGCTCTGGTGGCCCGTTATTACCAGGGCCGAGCCGAGGCGACTGGCTTCTCTGTCGCCGACAGGGCCTGCGAGGGGAATCTGGCCGGCGCGCTCGAGCAGCTTCGGTGGGCGCTGGCGACGGGAACCTCGCCGGTGCTGATCTCCAGCGCGCTTGCGCAGGGCCTGCGGACGCTGGGCCTGGTCGGCTCGGTTGGCCGGGGGCTGAGCCCGAACGCGCTCGCGGCCGAGCTCGGGATGCCGTCGTGGCGGATCGACAAGGCGCGCCAGCAGCTTTCGGGCTGGACGTCGGCGGGGCTGGCCAAGGCGCACGCGGCGGTGGCCGAGGCCGATGTCCAGGTCAAGGGTGAAGGCGCGAGCGCTGGCTATGCCCTGGAGCGAGCGATCGCGGTGATCGTCGCCTGCCGCGCGGGGCGCTAGCGACGCGCTACTGCGGGCCCTTCTCGCGAGCACACCGTGGTCTATCTACGGTGCGGTAGCTAACTGAGCTGGTGCAGGGCAGGGTGCCAGGGCACCCGTGCCTGAGACGGTGACCCGGGCCATGCGCTCCGGCAGGTCGGCTCCGCCCAGGCCGAGCCGGCGCTGCAAGGCCGCGTCGTACGCGTCGTCGGCGCCCGCGTCGAAGCGGCTCAGCGCCGACAGCGAGGCATCAAGGGCTTCCTGCGCGGCCGCGACCCCGGTGCGCCGGGCGAGATGACCGGTCAGCGACTCGCCCGGCCTGATGTCGGGCTCCTGGGCCAGCCGGAGCACCGTAGTGCCAGCCGGTGCCCTGGTCACCGTGCCGGCGTCAGGCTCGAGTTCGCCCGCCAGTACCTTGAGCAAGAGGTTGACTTGCCGACGCCGTTCGGGGCTATGACTCCGATGCGGTCGCCGGACCCGATGCTGACGCTGACGGCGTCCAGCCCGGTGATGCTGCCGAACGTAACGCTGACGTTGACTGCTGCCAGCGTGGACATGAAGTCACTCCCGGCTCGCGGCTGTAGTCAGTATCGGCGAGCCAGCCGCCAGAACCCCAGCGGAGGGGCGGCTAGGCGCTCTTGACCTGCTCAGCCCGCTTGGCGATGGCCGATTTGCGGTTGGCAGCCTGGTTCTTGTGAATAACGCCCTTGCTGACGGCCTTGTCTAGCTTGACGGTCGCGGCCCGCATCGCGGCCACCGTGGCCTCGGCATCGCCGGCGTTAGCAGCCTCGCGGAACTTGCGCACTGACGTCCTCAGCTCGGACTTGACCGCCTTATTGCGCAGGCGGGCCTTCTCGTTCTGCTTGTTGCGCTTGATCTGCGACTTGATGTTTGCCACGCGAATGCCTCGCTCAGTCTGTCCGAGATGTCTGGTGGTGCCGGCACGAGCCGCAGGCAGGCGGTTCGCGGCATCGTGCCCAGCTATGCGCGGGCATGCAGGCAGCCAGCACGCAAGAATAGCCGAGGTCCGCCCCGTCACTCAAACCGACAGCCCTGTACCGGCCCGGAACCGGATGGCCCGGCACCTCAACTGGTGGCGAGGGCATCGGCCCCGGCATGCAACGATAGACGCTGAGAAGATCTGCGGCCGCGCGGGCTTCCTCGGCTGCCTGGTGCCTGACAGACACGGTGCCTGAGGTGCCGGCGGAGCCACAGCGGCCCGGAATCGGCGGCCGCGCCAAGCCGGCCACTAGCCGGCGCCCTACTATCTGGCGGAGCCCTGTGTCATCAACGTCGCAGCAGCAGGCTAATCAGCTGCCCGCGCCCGAGCCCGCCCGCACGCCGCAGCCGATCATCCGCAACTTCTGCATCATCGCGCACATCGATCACGGCAAGTCCACGCTTGCCGACCGGATGCTGCAGCTGACCGGGGTCGTCGACGCCCGGCAGATGCGCGCCCAGTACCTGGACCGGATGGATATCGAGCGGGAACGCGGAATTACCATCAAATCGCAGGCGGTCCGGCTGCCGTGGCGTGGCGCCGATGGCAAGCAGTACGTGCTGAATCTCATCGACACCCCTGGCCACGTCGACTTCACTTACGAGGTGTCCCGGTCGCTGGCCGCGTGCGAAGGCGCGATCCTGCTGGTCGACGCCGCCCAGGGGATCGAGGCGCAGACGCTGGCCAACCTCTACCTGGCCCTGGACGCCGACCTGCAGCTGATCCCGGTGCTCAACAAGATCGATCTGCCCGCGGCCCAGCCGGAGAAATACGCGGCCGAGCTGGCGAACATCATCGGCTGCGATTCCTCCGATGTCCTTCGGGTGTCGGCCAAGACCGGCGAGGGCGTCACCGAACTGCTCAACGCCGTGGTCGAGCAGGTCCCGCCGCCGTCCGGCAACCCTGACGCCCCGGCCAGGGCGTTGATCTTCGACTCGGTCTACGACACCTATCGCGGTGTGGTCACTTACGTCCGGGTGGTCGATGGCCGCCTGTCCAGACGCGAGCGGACGCTGATGCTGTCCACCAGGTCAGTGCACGAGACGCTGGAGATCGGGGTGATCTCACCGGAGCCGGTGCCGTCCGACGGGCTGGCCGCCGGCGAGGTGGGCTACCTGATCACCGGCGTCAAGGACGTCCGGCAAGCCCGCGTCGGCGACACGCTGACGACGCTGGCGTCGCCGGCGACCGAGCCGCTGCCTGGCTACGGCGACCCGAAGCCGATGGTGTTCTCCGGCCTGTACCCGGTCGACGGCGACGACTACCCCGAGTTGCGTGATGCGCTGGACAAGCTGCGGCTGAACGACGCCTCGCTGGTCTACGAGCCGGAGACCTCTACCGCGCTCGGCTTCGGATTCCGCTGCGGCTTTCTCGGCCTGCTGCACATGGAGATCATCCGGGAGCGGCTGGAGCGCGAGTTCGACCTGGTCCTGATCTCCACCGCGCCGAACGTGGTGTACCGGGTGGTCGCTGAGTCCGGCGTCCAGACGGTCGTCACGAATCCCAGCGAGTTCCCCGAGGGCAAGATCAGCCAGGTCTTCGAGCCGGTCGTCCGGGCCACTATCCTGGCCCCCGCCGATTTCGTGGGCGCGATCATGGAACTGTGCCAGGGCCGCCGCGGAGTCCTGCTCGGCATGGAGTACTTGTCCGCGGACCGGGTCGAGATCCGGTACACGATGCCGCTTGGCGAGATCATCTTCGACTTCTTCGACCAGCTCAAGTCGCGCACCCGCGGTTACGCGTCGCTGGACTACGAGCCCGCCGGCGAGCAGGAAGCCGACCTGGTCAAGGTCGACATCCTGCTGCAAGGCGTGCCCGTCGACGCGTTCAGCCAGATCGTGCACGCGGACAAGGCGCGCGAGTACGGCCTGAGCATCACGGCCAAGCTCAGGGAACTCATCCCGCGGCAGCAGTTCGAGGTCCCGATCCAGGCTGCGATCGGCTCGCGGATCATCGCCCGCGAGAACATCCGCGCGCTGCGCAAGGACGTGCTCGCCAAGTGCTACGGCGGCGACATCACCCGTAAGCGCAAGCTGCTGGAGAAGCAGAAGGAAGGCAAGCGCCGGATGAAGGTCATCGGCCGGGTCGAGGTGCCGCAGGAAGCGTTCGTCGCAGCGCTGTCCACCGAGCAGGCATCGGACAAAAGACGCTCCTGACGACGCAACCGCTGCGCCGTCGCGGCCGCTGACCCCTAGGTGACCAGCAAAATCCAAGACCAGAACGGGAACGCGGCCCGCCCGGCCGGTCCCGCCCGACCTTCGCGGTAGTCGGCGCGATCCTGGCGATCGCGGGCGAGCCCGTGGCCCGGCAGGCCGTCGGCTTCGAGCGGGTAGATGCCAGCGGCGCAGGCATGCAGGGCGGCGGTCAGGTCGTCAGCATTCATGACGGTCTCGGGGGGCGGTGATGGTCGCGGCGGCGATGTGCCTCCAGCCGCTCCAACATGTCCTGTACAGCACCGGGGCTCACGGCGGCGACACTTGCTGCAGCATGACGGTCGAAGTCCCGGCCAGGGATGAGGCTTACGACCTTGCGGACGTCGGGCGCTAGCCGCGGCTGATCCGCTCCGCTTGCTCGCGGATGGCGGCGAGGACCCGCTCATCGCCTGGCGTTGCCTGGATAGCGGCGAGCACTCCGTCCAGCGTCTCGGTCACGACAGCCGAAGCGACCCGCCGCCGGATACCCCAGGCGGCAGCTTCGTCGACGAGGCTGACCGCGGTCACCTTCCTGACATCAGCTTGCCCGCGGCCCGAGGTTGCATTCGCAGGTGTCTCCGCCGCGCCCGTCCCGGTGAACTGACAGGAAGCGGTCGCGCCAACGACGCGGACGCGAGGGGACTCGCCGGCGCTTCACCGGTCATGCCGGGGACGTGCTGCGCAGCCGGGGGCCGCCTCAATGATCGTGAGCTGGCGCACCCGATCCCGGCTTCGGCAGCCGGATACGCGTTCGACGCGCGGCCGGTGGTCGGCTAGCGTCGGGCACATGTCAGGTGCTCGGGTTATCTCGGTGAACCGCGGTCAGGCGGCCGATCTGCTGATCGGCGGTCGGCCCGGCAAGTCCGCCATCGACAAGCGGCCGGTGGCTGGCCCGGTTGCGGTGGGAAAGCTCGGGCTGGACGGTGACGAGTGCGCCGACACCGAGAGTCACGGCGGCTTCGAGCAGGCCGTCTACGCCTATGCCAGGGAGGACCTGGACTGGTGGACCGAGCAGCTTGGCCATGAGCTTCCCGACGGTACCTTCGGCGAGAACCTGACAACCGCCGGGATCGATGTAAGCGGCGCACTGATCGGGGAGACCTGGCAGGTCGGCTCGGCGGTCGTCCAGGTGACCTTCCCGCGCATCCCGTGCGAGACCTTCAAGTCCTGGCTCGGCGAGCCGCGCTGGGTCAAGCGGTTTGCCGCGGCCGGACGCCCTGGCGCCTACCTCCGGGTGATCTCCGAGGGCAGCGTGCAGGCAGGCGCCGACCTGACCGTGCTGAGCCGCCCGGATCAGGCGGTGACCGTCGCCGAGTCGATGCTGGCCTACTACGGCGACCGGCAGGTCATGCGCAGGCTGCTCGCCGTCGAGGGCCGTGGCACGACGTGGGACGAGATCGCGCGGCGGCAGGAGACTGTTCCGGACGAAACGCGCTGAGATGGCCGAACTGCCGTGCCACAGCGCCATGATTTCCGCGTCCTTCGCGGCATCACTGCGCGCCAAGAGCATCAGCCAGCTCAACACCCGCACCATGAATCAGGCAGGCCGGGCGGAATGAGCACGAGAGCCGAGCGTAACGCACCATGTCAGACCATAAGCGCAGGGTTTTGGCGCAGCACAAGCTATCTGTGCGATGCTAGCATTGACAGCGATGCCAGCGATCTAGTAATGCTGTCTAGCTACTTCGGAGACAGTGCCCTAGGGGGAGGTGCCGATGTCCACCCTCACCGTACGCAACCTTGACGACGACCTGAAGCTGCGGCTGCGCGTACGAGCAGCCCAGCACGGCCGCTCGATGGAGGCCGAGGTCCGCGCGATCCTGCGCGAGTCGCTGGCCGGTGAGGGGCGGCAGCGTGGCCTAGGTACCTGGATCCATGAGCGTTTCGCAGGCCTCGGGCTGGACGAGCTCGAGCTGCCGCCCCGAACCGAGCGGCCGCGCGTCGTGGACTTCGGCGAATGATCATCCTGGACACCAATGTCATCTCGGAGCTGACGCGCCCTGTTCCCGATGCTCGGGTCGTCTCCTGGGTGGATGCTCAGGATGATCTCATGGTCACGGCCACGACCGTTGCCGAACTGCTCTATGGAGTCGCCAGGCTTCCCGCAGGCGCACGCAAGGCGAAGCTGGCAGATGCGATCCGCGATCTCACGGACGTGCGCCTGAAGGACAAGGTGCTCGGCTTTGACCGCGCTGCGGCTTCGCACTATGCACAGATTGCCGCCGACCGTGACGCCGCAGGTCGGCCGATCAGCATCGCCGACGCCCAGATCGCGGCCGTCTGCCGGGAGGGCGGAGCCTCGCTCGCTACCCGTAACACCCGTGATTTTGATGGTGTCGGGATCGCACTGATCAATCCGTGGACCGGGCAGATTGTCGCCGGGACCAAGCCGCCGGCGGAGTCGTAATTGCGCCCGAACGCTCAACCCCGACCGGACCGAACCGCCTGACCAGGAACCGACAGCGGTATCGCCGCCGCGGAACAGGATCGCCCGTCTTTCACTGTCAGGTAGAGCAAGCCCGCGTGAGTTAGCTGACCCGACGGTCGGCTTCGGCAGCCGGATACGCGTTCGACGCGCGGCCGGGGGTCGGCTAGCGTCGGGCACATGGCTGGCGGCCAACGGCGATCGGCTCGGCCACCGGTATGCCAGCAAGCTAAGCCGGCACTTCACTGGCCAGACCCACTCGGGAGGCGTTCAAGCATGAGCTCGCAAGCGATGCGCAGCAGCGGCAGGTCGCCGATCGTGCTGGCACTCGTCGGCGCGGCGATCGCCTGGAATGTATTGCTACTTCTGTTGGCCGCGCTCGTCCCGTTTGTAACGCAAGAGCCGCGATCGGTGCCCGCGCCGCCGCCCGGCCAGACAGGCGGCACGACAGCGGCGACCACGCACGTCACCCTGGTAGCCAGCAACGGGTACGGTGTGCTCGCCATCATCGCGTTGCCCTTGCTCGCATCTGTGCTCGTGGGTGTGCTGCTGTGGATCAACGACTCGATGCGCTGGGGGCCGGCTGGCACGGCGGCGTGGGTGGTTTCGGCCCTGGTGCTGGTGGCCGGCGTCGTCGGATTCGTTACCTACCTGATCGGTGGCGCCGTGATTCCGGTCGGCGTCCTGCTTATGTCCGCCTGTCTTCGGAGCGGGCCAGCCTCGATTCGGCCTGGTAGCTCAGCGCCCGCGGCAGCCCAGTGAACAGGCTTAGCCACTCCGTAAGCGCCGCACCGCTTGCAGGCCGCTGCTGCCTGAGTACGACAGCCGATGCAGTCAGACGCCTACTCATAGTCCAGTGATGCCGTGGCTCATCGCTCGGACGGGCATTGGCCGCTTTCGTACCGGAACCTCACTTCAGCTGGACGTTTAGGTGGACATAGCGCCAGGTGCTCGGGTTATCTCGGTGAACCGCGGTCAGGCGGCCGATCTGCTGATCGGCGGTCGGCCCGGCAAGTCCGCCATCGACAAGCGGCCGGTGGCTGGCCCGGTTGCGGTGGGAAAGCTCGGGCTGGACGGTGACGAGTGCGCCGACACCGAGAGTCACGGCGGCTTCGAGCAGGCCGTCTACGCCTATGCCAGGGAGGACCTGGACTGGTGGACCGAGCAGCTTGGCCATGAGCTTCCCGACGGTACCTTCGGCGAGAACCTGACAACCGCCGGGATCGATGTAAGCGGCGCACTGATCGGGGAGACCTGGCAGGTCGGCTCGGCGGTCGTCCAGGTGACCTTCCCGCGCATCCCGTGCGAGACCTTCAAGTCCTGGCTCGGCGAGCCGCGCTGGGTCAAGCGGTTTGCCGCGGCCGGACGCCCTGGCGCCTACCTCCGGGTGATCTCCGAGGGCAGCGTGCAGGCAGGCGCCGACCTGACCGTGCTGAGCCGCCCGGATCAGGCGGTGACCGTCGCCGAGTCGATGCTGGCCTACTACGGCGACCGGCAGGTCATGCGCAGGCTGCTCGCCGTCGAGGGCCGTGGCACGACGTGGGACGAGATCGCGCGGCGGCAGGAGACTGTTCCGGACGAAACGCGCTGAGATGGCCGGCCTGCCGCCTGATGGTGAACCAGGGCCAGCCGACGGCAGCTTGCCCGAGTCGGCATTCGCCCGGCTCGGCGCTGCCCCGTTCGGGATCTACGTGCATGTGCCGTTCTGCCAGACCCGGTGCGGCTACTGCGACTTCAACACCTATACCGCGGCCGAACTCGGCTCGGGCGCATCCAGGGCGACGTACGCGGCGCTAGCCATCGGTGAGCTGCGCCTCGCTGCCAAGGTGCTGGCCAACCGGGCCGGGCCGGTGCAGACGGTGTTCTTCGGCGGCGGGACGCCCACGCTGCTCCCGCCCGCCGATCTGGCAGCCATCCTGCGTGCCATCGACTCGGAGTTCGGCCTGGCAGCCGCTGCCGAAGTGACGACCGAGGCAAACCCGGACACTGTCGATGAACGTGTGCTGGCCGAGCTGCGATCTGCCGGATTCACCCGGATCTCGCTGGGCATGCAGAGCGCGGTGCCGCACGTGCTCGCGGTGCTGGACCGGGTGCACCAGCCCGGCCGCCCGGAGCAGTGCGTGGCCTGGGCCCGGTCAGCCGGATTCGGCCAGGTCAGCCTGGACTTGATCTACGGCACGCCGGGGGAGAGCGATGCGGACTGGCGGACGTCGCTGGACCGGGCTCTGTCCGCTGGCCCTGACCATATGTCGGCCTACGCCCTGATCGTGGAGGACGGCACCAGGCTCGCGACGCGCATCAGGCGTGGCGAGCTTGTGATGCCTGACGACGACGTGCTGGCCGACCGGTACCTGATCGCCGATGACCGGTTCGAGGCGGCCGGACTGCACTGGTACGAGGTATCGAACTGGGCGGCGCGCGATGCCGCTCGATGCCGGCACAACGAGCTCTACTGGACAGGCGGGAACTGGTGGGGGATCGGACCGGGCGCGCACAGCCATGTGGGCGGGACGCGCTGGTGGAACGTCCGGCATCCGGTGGCGTACGCACAGCGGGTCACCGCCGGTCTCAGCCCGACGCAGGCGCGCGAGGTGCTGACCGACGAGGACCGGGCTACCGAGCGGATCATGCTGTCGACCAGGCTGGTATCGGGCTGCCCGGTAGCGTACCTCTCCCCCGCAGGCCTGCGCGCCGCCCGGACGGCTGCCGATGACGGCCTGGCCAGCCGGGCGGCCCTGGAACTCGGCGCCGTCAGGCTGACGCGGCGGGGGCGGCTGCTGGCCGACGCCGTCATCCGCAACTTGACGGACTAGCCCGGTCTGTCATAAGTGGTCGGTTACGACCAGGACAGAGCCGGATGCTTCGGTTGCGCTATTTGCTCTCGCCGCTGATCTGTCCCGCAGGTCGGATTGGGCTCTAGAATTGGCACTCAGGTCCTAGGAGTGCCAAGGGGAGGTGGCGGGCAAGTGCTTGACGACCGGAAACTGGCAGTGCTGCGCGCCATCGTGGAGGACTTCGTCTCGACAAATGAGCCGGTCGGTTCCAAGTCGCTGGTAGACCGGCACAACCTGGACGTCTCGCCAGCCACCATCAGGAACGACATGGCTGTCCTGGAGGAGCAGGGCTACATCGTGCAGCCGCACACGAGTGCCGGGCGGATCCCGACCGACCTGGGCTACCGGCTGTTCGTTGACCGGTTGTCGGGGGTGAAGCCGCTGTCAGCGGCGGAGCGGCGCGCGATCGAGACGTTCCTGGCCGGTGCCTACGACCTGGATAGCGTCGTCATGCGCACTGTCCGGCTGCTAGCCCAGCTCACCAGGCAGGTAGCCGTCGTGCAGTACCCGTCGCTGACCAGGTCGGCGATCCGGCATATCGAACTCGTCCCGCTGTCCGACCGGCGGCTGCTGCTGGTGGTGATCACCGACACCGGGCGGGTCGAGCAGCGAACCGTCGAACTGCCCGGCGAGATCGGGGATGAGTCGATCACCCAGTTGCGGGCGGTGCTCAACGCATGCCTGGACGGGCGCAAGCTCGCCGATGTCGCGTCGGTGGTGGCCGAGTTGCCGAACCGGGTGAGCGCTGTCGAGCGGCCCAACGCGGCGGCGGTCTTCTCGGTGATCCTGGAGACCGTGGTCGAACGGCGCGAGGAGCGCGTGGTCGTCGGCGGCGCGGCGAATCTCACCCAGGCCGACTTCTCCAGGGGATTGCACGAGGTACTTGAGGCGTTGGAGGAACAGGTAGTGCTGATGCGGTTGCTCGGCGAGTCGGGTGACCAGGCGAGGGTCACAGTCCGCATCGGGTCGGAGAATGAAGTCGACGGCCTGCGCAGTACCTCGCTGGTGGCTACCGGGTATGGCGCTGGAGACCAGTCACTAGCCAGACTTGGAGTGCTTGGTCCGACCCGGATGGACTACCCGACGGCGATGGGAGCGGTGCGCGCGGTGGCACGATATGTGGGTCAGATCTTGGCGGAGTCGTAGGAATGCCGGTGGCGAACGATTATTACGGGATCCTCGGTGTCCGCCGTGATGCGGGCGCCGACGAGATCAAGAAGGCCTACCGGCGGCTGGCCAGGGAATTGCACCCAGACGTCAACCCGGACCCGCAGTTGCAGGAGCGGTTCAAGGAGGTCACCCAGGCCTACGAGGTGCTCTCGGATCCGGAGAAGCGCCAGATGTACGACCTGGGGGCCGACCCGTACGCGCAGCGTGCCGGCGCAGGCGGCTTCGGCGCGGCCGGCTTCCCGTTCAGCGACCTCATGGACGCCTTCTTCGGCGGCGGGGCTGCGCCGCGCGGTCCGCGCAGCCGGGCCAGGAGGGGCCGCAACGCCACCATCCGGGTCGACCTGGACCTCGCCGAGTGCGCGTTCGGCACGACCAGGGAGCTCGTCGTCGACACCGCGGTCGTCTGCCCGACCTGCTCCGGTGAGGGCTCGGCGCCCGGCACGCATCCGGTGACCTGCGATGTGTGTAACGGGCGCGGTGAGATCAGCCAGGTCACCAGGTCGTTTATCGGCCAGATGATGACGTCCCGGCCATGTCCGGGCTGCGGCGGCTTCGGGACCGTCATCCGCAAACCCTGCCCGGAGTGCGACGCGGACGGCCGTGTCAGGACCCGGCGCACCATCAAGGTACGGATTCCGGCCGGGGTCGAGGACGGTACGCATATCCAGCTGGCCGGGGAGGGCGAGGTCGGTCCCGGCGGCGGACCGCCCGGCGACTTGTTCCTGGAGATCGTCCAGCGGCCGCATCCCATTTTCGAGCGGCAGGGTGACGACCTGCATTGCACCGTGACCATCCCGATGGTCGCCGCCGCCCTGGGCGCCACTCTGAAGATCGAGACGCTGGACGGTCCTGCCGATCTGGACATCCGGCCGGGAACGCAGTCCGGGCAGGCGATCCCGCTGTACGGGCAGGGAACCGAGCGGCTGAACAACTCGGGCCGTGGTGACCTCATCATCCACGTCACGGTCGAGACGCCCACCAAACTGGAACCCGAGCAGGAAGAGCTACTGCGCGAGCTTGCCAAGCTGCGGGGCGAGGAAGCTCCGCCCGGCAAGTTCGCGCCGGGCCAGCACGGTTTCTTCTCGCGGCTGCGCGATGCGTTCAACGGCCGCTGACGGCAGGATCGGCCGTCCCTGAGACCGCCGGTCTTCGTCGCTGAAACGGCAGAGCTGACCGGCGAGCGCGTGACGCTGCGCGGGCCGGAGGGCAGGCATGCCAGCACGGTCCGCCGGATCGCGCCCGGTGAACGGGTCGACGTCACCGACGGTGCGGGCCTGGTGGCCGAATGCGTGGTGGCCGCGGCCCGGCCAGCCGAGCTCGAGCTGGTCATCCGTGACCGCCGAGCGGAGCCGCCACCGCAGCCGCGGCTTGCCGTCCTGCAGGCGATACCGAAAGGTGAGCGGGGCGAACTGGCGGTGGAATTGTTGACGGAGGCGGGCGCAGACGTCATCGTCCCGTGGGCAGCTCAGCGATGCGTGGCAGTCTGGCGCGGTGACCGGGCGGGCCGGTCACGGGCGCGCTGGATCTCGGCAGCGCAGCAGGCCGCCAGGCAGAGCAGGCGATCATGGTTCCCCGAAGTGACCGGGCAGGCCGATCTGGCCGCGGCCGCGGACCGGATCTCGGCTGCCGCGCTGGCGCTCATGCTCGATCCGGAGGCGGCCGAGCCGCTCCGCGCTGCCGCGCTGCCGGGCGCGGGGGAGATCGTGCTCGTGGTAGGCCCGGAAGGCGGGATCTCCCCGGCAGAGAACGAGGCATTCCGGGCGGCCGGCGCAGTCCCGGTCAGGCTCGGCCCGACGGTCATGCGCACATCATCGGCCGGGGCAGTGGCGGCCGGGATTGTGCTCAGTCGCACCGGCCGCTGGGCGTGACCGGCGGCTGGGCGTGACCGGCGGCTGGGCGTGACCCGGCGGCTGCGGCCGGCTCAGTCCAGCTTCGCCGCGACCTTGCCGGCTGGCTCGCCGGTGATGAGCGCCGCGCCGGTCACAGCCGGGCTCGCCGAAGTGTGCCGCCTGCGCTTCCGCGCGCCGGTCCGGCACCGGGAGCGGGCCGGGCTCGTCTTTGCCGTCAGGGATGCCGCGCGGGCATCGGTCACCTGAGCGGCGCCATTGCGGGCTCCGCTGAGCTGCCCGGCCGCAGGAGTGGTAGCGGAGCTCCCGGCCGTCGGCGGAGCGCTGCTAGTCGAACTCGGGCTGGTGCTAGCCGACGGCGAGGGCGACGGCGAGCCGCTGGTGCTTGGCGTCGGAGTCGGCGTCGGCGGCGGTGACGGCGGCTGGATCGGCGTACCGCTTGGCGAGGGAGTCGCCGACCGGTACAGCCGCAGGCAGCCGGAACTTGGCGACGCGGCCGGCGCGGTCGATCCGGCGGCCCGCGAACCCTTGCCGAGCGTCGTTCTGCGGCCGCTCGCCCCGGCCCCGGCGGAGTGCGAGGCCCCTTGCTCAGGCGGGCCGAGTGAACTGGAGTTAGTCGGGAAGATCAACGCCGGCCTGTCCAGCCCGATGTAGGCGCCGGCGCCAAGCACGAAGACAGCCACGGTCATCGCCGCCAGCGGGCGCAGCCAGCTCAGCCGCCGCGACCCGGCGCCCCGGGTCGGCACAGGGCCGAACCGGTCCCGGACGAGCCACAGCACATCCCGTGCCTGGCGGGCGACCGCCGCCAGGATGAGCGGGATGCGCATGGCCAGCTCTGTCCAGGCCGCCTCGAGCCAGGCGACTGGCAGCGGGCGCGGGCGCCCCAGCCGGGCCTGAATGCGCTCGAGGCCGCCCGGAGCCGGTTCGACCTGGTCGGCAGCGGTCCGCAGAGCCCGGCGCAGGGCAGCTTCGCGCTCACGGGTGGTACTCATACTTCGCGCTCCAGGACAGTGCGAAGCGCCTGCATCGCCCGCGCGGTATGGCTCTTGACCGCGCCGCGACTGATTCGCATGGCGTCGGCGATCTGCGCTTCGGACATATCGGCATAGAAACGTAGCACCAGTGCTTCCCGCTGCCTGACCGGAAGGGTCCGAAGTGCGGCAATTACGGCTGATCGCTCGAAAAGCGCGATCGCGCCGTGTTCGGCACTCGGCATGTCAGGGGTCGGCGCAGGCGCATTCCGGTCGACCACGGCCCGGTGCCGAAGGACAGAACGTGACCGGTTGACTACAGCCTGACGCAGGTAAGACAGTGCTCTCTCGCTGTCGCGCAGGCGGCGCCAGCCGCTGTGCATCGCGACAAACGAATCCTGCACTACTTCCTCCGCAGTTCCGATGTCGCGCACCAGCAGTGCCGCAAGGCGCACCAGTGACCGGTAATGCAGGCTGTACAGCTCCGCAACTGCCCGGTCGGCTTCCGCCGCAGCCGAAGAACCCAGCGCCACATCCGCTACCAGGGTCCCGGTCACGTGAATTGGACGCCTAGGAACGTCCGAAGGTTCACCGGCTGTCATTACCGGTATGGGCGATGTCTGCTCATCCGAGCCGCTCGCCTCAAGATCCGCACTTCCCCCCACACCCACATCCCATGCCTTCGCAGCAGCGCCCGCGCATGACTCATCCCAGAGCGACGGAAGCCAGAAACTGGCGAGGCCGTTGCACCAGAGGGGTGATGCACCGTGGGTTCGCAGTAGGGCAACCATATAGCTCATCGGTGCGCTGAACCTGGCACACGTTAAGATCAGTCTGTGTCTGACTGCCTGTTCTGCGGCATTGCTGCCGCGCAGATACCCGCGACCATCGTCGCGGCTAATCCGCGAACAATGGCCTTCCGCGATATCAACCCGCAGGCACCGGTTCATGTGCTGGTCATCCCGCGCGAGCATTACGCCAGTCTGGCGGACCTGGCCGCGGCCGATGCCGGCCTGCTGGCCGAGGTCGTCGCTCACGCGCATGAGGTGGCGGTCGCCGAGGGCATCGCCGGGGACGGATACCGGATCGTCGTCAACACCGGCGCCAACGCCGGCCAGACGGTCGGGCACGTGCACGCGCACGTCCTCGGCGGCCGGCCGATGCTCTGGCCGCCGGGCTGATCGTGGAGCGCAGCCGGATATCATGGCAACGGGCCGGGCAGGGGCGAGCGCCGCGGCAGGGAAGAGCTATTGACTAATAATCCGACCGATTCGCGCAGCGGCGCGCAGTCCCGCGGTGGTGACTCGGAGAATAACCGCATCAGCGGGATCAGCGCTGGCGCAGTCGCCGACAGCACGCAGGTCCGGATCGTGGTACCGGAAGATCAGCCGATGATCAGCCTGCTCGGTTCCGGGGATGAATTGCTGCGCGTCATCGAGAACGTGGTCAAAGCGGATTTCCATGTGCGCGGCAACGAGGTCACGATTACCGGGCCGGCCGGCGAGACCGCGGTGGCGGCCCGGCTGTTCGAGGAACTGATGCAGCTTGTGGCCGGGGGCGCCGAGCTCACCGCAGACTCAATCGAGCGCAGCGTGTCCATGCTGCGGCGGAAGACCGGGATCAGGCCCGCCGAGGTCCTCAACCTGGACATCTTGTCCAATCGTGGCCGCACCATCCGGCCGAAGACGCTGAACCAGAAGCGTTACGTCGATGCCATCGACACCCACACCGTCGTGTTCTCGATCGGCCCGGCCGGCACCGGCAAGACCTACCTGGCGATGGCTAAGGCGGTCAAGGCACTGCAGGCGAAGGAAGTCAACCGGATCATCCTGACCCGGCCAGCAGTCGAGGCGGGTGAGCGGCTGGGCTTCCTGCCCGGCACACTGTACGAGAAGATCGATCCGTACCTGCGGCCCCTCTACGACGCCCTGCACGACATGGTCGACCCGGACTCGATCCCGCGGCTGATGGCCGCTGGGACGATCGAGATCGCCCCGCTAGCGTATATGCGGGGAAGAACGCTAAATGACTCTTTTATCATACTTGACGAGGCTCAGAACACCTCGCCCGAGCAGATGAAGATGTTCCTGACCCGGCTGGGCTTCGGCTCGCGCATCGTCGTCACCGGAGACATCACGCAGGTCGACCTTCCGGCCGGGCAGCTCAGCGGGCTCCGCCTGGTACAGGACATCCTTGACGGCGTCGACGACGTCTACTTCTCCCGGCTGACCAGCCACGATGTGATCCGGCACAAGCTGGTCGCCGACATCGTCGACGCCTATGAGAGATACGACGCGAGGCAGGCGGCGGCTGAGCCGGGACGGTTGCCAGCGAGCCGCCAGCGGCGGGACGGCTATCGCGGCAGGTGACAGCAAGCATGCCGATGACAGGCCGAGTCCCGGAAGATTAGGGCCGGGGGCCAAAGATGAGCATTGAGATCGCCAACGAGTCGGGCGTCGAGGTCGACGAATCGCTGCTGGCCGCGCTTGCCCGGCATGTCCTGGACGACATGCGGGTGCATCCGCTTGCCGAGCTTTCGGTACTGCTGGTGGACGAGCCCGCGATGACCGAACTGCACGTGCGCTGGATGGGCGAGGAAGGCCCGACCGACGTACTGGCGTTTCCGATGGACGAACTGCGGCTGCCGCAACCGGGCGGCCACTTTGACCAGGGCTCGTCCGACGCGGAAACGGCCGATGTGCTCCTCGGCGACGTGGTGATCTGTCCGCAGGTAGCCGCCGCGCAGGCGGCCGAGGCGGACCAGGACGTCCAGGACGAGATCGACTTGCTCTGCACGCACGGCATCTTGCACCTGCTCGGTTACGATCACGCCGAGCCGGAGGAACACGCCACCATGTTCGGGCTGCAGGACAGGCTGCTGGCGTCCTGGCGGGCCCAGCGCCAGGCAGGCGCATCAGTGCCGCCGGCTGGCGGCCGACCCGAGTCCGGCAACGGCCCCGGCGGCTCCGGCCAGGAGGCGCCGGACGGGACCGGGTGACCTGACCGTGGCGTGGCTGCTAGTCGGCGCGCTGGTGCTGATGCTGCTGGCCGGGTGGTGCACCAGCGCCGAGACAGCACTGGTACGGCTGGCCAGAGCGGGTGCCAGGGAACTGGGCCGATCGGCCGGTGAAGCCGCCGAGCCGCTGCAAGCGGTGCTGACGGATATCCCCCGTTACCTCTCGGTACTGCTCTTGATCAGGGTCGCCGCGGAGATCTGCGCTGCCGTCGCGGTCACCGCAGTGCTGGTGACCTGGCTCGGTGTCGACTGGCGCGCCTTCCTGATCACGGCGGTGGCCATGACCCTGGCTAGTTACCTGCTGGCCGGCCTGATCCCGCGGAGCATAGCGCGGCGCTCGCCGGTAAGGGTGGCAAGCGCTGCGGCGGGCGTCTTGCGCCCGGTCGTCCGGCTGCTCGGTCCGCTGCCCAGGCTCCTCACGGCCGCCGGCGCCGCGCTCACGCCCGGCCAGGGCAGGCGGGACAGCCAGTCGAGTTCGGAAGAGGACCTGCGCGGCCTGGTCGACCTGCTGGAGCAGCGGCAGATCATCGAGCCCGGCGAGCGCGAGATGATCCACTCGGTCTTCGAGCTCGGCGACACGATCGCTCGAGAGGTCATGGTCCCGCGGACCGACATGGTGTTCGTGGAGCGTGCCAAGACCCTGGGGCAGGTGCTGTCGCTGGCACTGCGCAGCGGGTTCTCCCGGATCCCGGTGATCGGCGAGAACCTTGACGACGTCGTCGGCATTGCCTACCTCAAGGACATCATGACGCGGATCCACGAGCACCCGGAGGGTGAGAAGGTCGAGACCGTGGAGTCGATCATGCGGCCGGCCACCTTCGCCCCAGACAGCAAGCCGGTCGATGACCTGCTGCGAGAGATGCAGGCCCGGCACGTGCACATGGCCATCGTGATCGACGAATACGGCGGCACGGCCGGCCTGGTCACGATCGAGGACATCCTCGAGGAGATCGTCGGCGAGATCGCCGACGAATACGACCGGGAACGACCGCCGGTGGAGTGGCTGGCCGACGGCTCCGCCAGGGTCAGCGCGCGGCTGTCGGTGGAGGAACTGGCGGAGCTGTTCGCAGTCACGGTCGACGCCGAGGATGTCGAGACGGTCGGCGGGCTGCTGGGTCACGCGCTGGGCAAGGTGCCGATCGCCGGGTCGGTGGCGACCGTGTCCGGGCTGCGGCTGACCGCGGAGAACCTGACCGGGCGGCGTAACCGGATCGGCACCGTCCTCGTGCAGCGCACCGACGGCGGTGGCCAGGACGGCGGCGCTGCCGAGCCGGCCGGGAAGGTCGCCGAGCGCCAGGTGGTCGCGGGTAGTTCGAAGGGCACTACCGGGAACGGGCAGGCTCCCGCCAGACGGCCGCCGGAGTAGCCGGTCGCGGCCCGGTCCGCGCGCTGTTGTGCCTGGCTGCTGGCTGTGCCCGGCTCTGGTTATGCCCGGCTCTGGTTATGCCCGCCGCCGTTTGCGGATGAACCGGGCTAGCCAGCCGGATACACCGATGGCGACGAGGCAGGCGGCGACGATCCCGGCGATCACTGGCCCGTCAGCTGGCCCAGGCCGCCTGCTGCCCTGAGGGGACGCGGCTGTGGTGGCCCCGGCGGCGGAGGTGCGGAACGCGACCACGTTCCTGGCGCTCGGCGCGAGCAGGAGGCCGGCCCCTACGCCGGGTGTGGGGAAGTGGTTCGCTGGCATGCCGATGACCGCCTGCTGCGCTACCTTGCCGGTGGCCGGGTCGAGGCCGTACAGCGTGCCGTCCTGGCCGATCGTCCAGACCAGGCCGCCGACCTCGATCGGTGGTCCGCCGCCGATGCCCGAGTTCCACAGCACGCGCAGCGAGGGCGGCGACCTGGTGGCCTTGACCGCGAGGACGCTGCCGATGCACGGCAGGTATGCGATCATGCCAGGATCGGCGCTGCCGCCGTCGATATTGGTGCTGCAGACCGGGCTGATCTCGGCCTGCTGCCCGCCGATGCCGCCCAGGTGCCTGCCGTTGAGCAGGTAGATGACCTGGCTCTTCCCGGCCAGGATGACCTGGCCGTCGGGCAGCAGCACCGGCTCGGTGGACATGTCCAGGTCATTGGAGTTGTCTTGCCGCCAGTTCGCGGGCGCGAAGAACTGCACCAGGTGCAGCGACGGGGAGAGCTCCAGGACCGCGTCGCTGTAGTCGTAAGGGTGCTTGTTCAGCGATCCGTTGCCGGTGGTGACCCACAGGTCGCCGGTCGGACCGACGGCTGGTGCCCCGCCGCCCATCCAGACCGCTCCGTTGTTCTCGCCGGGTGCGGCATCGACGGTGAAGAATCGCGGTGTCCCGCCTGCCTCGGGGACTCCGACGACCCTGCCCTTGTACTTCCCGCAGTCCTCGGCATTCCCGCCGAAGCCGAAGTACACGTCCCCGTGGTCCAGGGTCAGCCCGGTGCGCTGCAGGAGGTTCGCCGGTATCTGGCCGGGCGGGTCCACGTCCTGCGCCAACTCGATCCGGCCGGTGGCGGTATTCAGCCCGGTCAGCAGGTGGGCGGGCGTGCCGTTGCGCAACTCGTCGGCTACCACGAAGATCTCGTGCCTGGCCGGGTCGATGACCGGCGTCCCGGTGATGCCGACGGTCGGGTTGATGTTGCTGCACAGCAGCCGATCGGCCGGCACCGGGGCGCCCAGCTGCGCCGACCAGGCGATCGCGCCGGTCAACGC
>JAJYUU010000243.1 GCA_021792405.1 Actinomycetes bacterium | reverse complement strand
AAGGGCGGCCTGCGCACCGACGAGCACGCCCGGGTGCTGCGCACGGACGGTAGCGTAATCGACGGCCTGTACGCGGCCGGAAACACCAGTGCGATCGTCATGGGCCGCAGTTATGCCGGGCCGGGCGCCACCATCGGCCCGGCCATGACATTTGGCTATCTGGCCGCGCTCCACGCGGCCGCCGGGCCGACTCCAGCGGAACGTTGAGACTACGCGCCTCCGGACCGATCGTGCTGGCGGGCAGTCGCCAGCAGGCGGTCAGCCAGGTCGGTATTGGCGGTGACATGGCTGGTTCTCCTGCGCCATCCAGCGGAGTACGGCGGAACTGTGCTGCCTTCCGATGGCCGGTCACGCCGGGCTGAGGATCAGCCCGCTCGTCGGCACTCCGGTGCCCGCGGTGACCAGCACCGGACCGTCGCCGGGGACCTGGTTGACCGAACTTCCGCGGACCTGCCGGACGGCCTCCGCGATGCCGTTCATGCCGTGCAGGTAGCCCTCCCCGAGCTGACCGCCGTGCGGATTCAGCGGCAGCGCGCCGCCTAGCTCGATCGCCCCGCCGGCGATGAAGTTCCTCGCCTCGCCGCGCGGGCAGAAGCCGAGCTCTTCCAGTTGCATCAGCACGTACGGGGTGAAGTGGTCGTACAGCACCGCGGTCCGGATGTCGGCGGGCCGCAGGCGTGCCTGGCTCCACAGCTGGCGGGCGACCACTCCCATTTCCGGCAGGCCGGTCAGGTCGCCGGAGTAGTAACTGGTCATCGTGTACTGGTTCGGGCCGCTGCCCTGCGCCGCGGCAGAGATGACGACCGGCGCTTTCTTCAGGGAACGGGCACGGTCCAGGCTCGTCACTACGACAGCGACTCCGCCATCGGTCTCCTGACAGCAGTCCAGAAGTCGCAGTGGCTCGCAGATCCAGCGTGATTGCTGGTGCTCATCCAGGGTTATCGGCCGCTGGTAGAACCACGCCGATGGGTTAGTGGCAGCATGCTTGCGGTCCGCGACCGCGACGGCGCCGAAGTCCGCGCTGGTCGCGCCGAAGGCGTGCATGTAGTGGCGGGCCGCCATCGCGACGGTCGCGGCCGGGGTGGCCAGTCCCATCGGGTAGTGCCAGCCATTGTCGAGTCCCGCCGAATTGACGGCCCGGACGGCGTCAACCGAGACCTGGCCGAACCGGCGGCCCGATCGCTCGTTCAGTGCCCGGTAGCAGACGACCACGTTTGCGGCGCCGGTCGCTACCGCCATCGCGGCCTGGTGCACGGTCGCGCACGCCGCCCCGCCGCCATAGCCGATCAGGCTGAAAAAGGTCAGTTCGCCAGCGCCGACTTCACGGGCCACCGCGATCTCCGCGCTGGCGTCCATGCTGAAGGTAACCAGGCCGTCTACGTCGGCAGGAGACAGCCCGGCATCGTCGAGCGCAGCCCGCACCGCTTCCACGGCCAGCTTCAGCTCGCTGCGGCCGGAGTCCTTGGAGAACTCGGTAGCCCCGATCCCGGCGATTGCCGTCGTCCCGGAGATGAGGGGGGTCCTGGCGGACGTGGGGGTCCTGGCGGACGTGGGGGTCCTGACGGACGTGGGGGTCCCGGCAAGCGCCCCCGAGTCGGCCGTCACGCCGTGCTCCCTGCGGCTGCGAGCCGGACCGTGCCGGTCACGTGGTTGCCGAGGCTGCAGCTTCCGGTCACCGCTATGACCCGGTCGCGGCCGTCGGGTCCGGCGTCGTCGGTGACCCTTCCGGCGAACCTCAGCGTGTCCCCGGCGTAACACGGCACCCCGAGCCGGATCGAGACCGCGCGCACCAGGGCCGCCGGGCCCGCCCAGTCGGTGACGTACCGCTGCACCAGCCCGGTCGTGGTGAGGATGTTGAGGAAAATGTCCTTGCCGCCGCCCTGCTCGGCGAAATCCCGGTCGTGATGCACAGGATAGAAGTCACGGGTGGCGATCGCGGCAGCGACTACGACGGTCGGCGTCACCCGCAGCGTCCACTCGGGCAGCGCACCTCCAGGCGGCGCACTCTCGGTCGGCGCACTCTCGGTCGGCGCACTCTCGGTCGGCCCGGCCTGCTCGTCGGGCTGCCAGCCGGGCAGCACCAGGTCGTCGTCGATCGGGATGAACCTGGTCCGCACGGGCATCCCGATGTACACCTCGTCCGGTTCGGCGCCGGTTAGCTCGGCCATCACCCGAGGGCCCTCGGCGAGCTCGACCAGGGCTACGATGATCGGCAGCCGCTTGCCGGGCACCGGCGGGTGCCGGTGTACCACGTAGCTGTAGACCGTGCCGGTGCCCGCGGCTACCTGGTAGCCCTGATTGCGCAACGCTCCGCAGCTCAGGCAGGCCGGGCCCGGCGGGTGGCGGAGCGCGCCGCACTCGCCGCAGCGCTGGATGCGCAGCTCGCCGGCCCTGGTCCCGGCCCAGAAGAACTCGGTGTCGGCGGACACCGGTGGCCGCATTGGCGGCGCGGTGGTGGCCGACCCGGCGGTGGTGGCCGACCTGGCGGTGGTGGCCGACCTGGCGGTGGTGGCCGACCTGGCGGTGGTGGCCGGCCCGGCGGCAGTGGCTGGCGGCGCGGTCGCGGCCGGCCGGAACTTGAGCACCCGCCAGTCCATTTCCGCTACCAGTTCGTCGCCGGAGTACCAGGTATTCCTGGTGGTCACGAACCATCCGTCGCCGAGCGCTGTCCGCTTGGGTCCGCTCACGTCGGTCAGTTCGCTGCGCAGGCTGAGCAGCTCGTGATGGCGCAGGTAACGGTGATAGGTCTGGGCGCAGTTGGTCGCGACCACTGCGGTGAACCCGGCCTCGTCCAGCGCCCGCATCATCTGACCGAGCGGATCCGCGCCGGTGCCCGCGCCGGACGGCGGCTGCAGCCCCGGCATCGTCCAGACCTGGACCATGGCTGGCGGTGCTACCAGCTCGCGGTGCACCGAGCGGGCGGCGAACTCGGCGTCGGTGTACAGCGGGTTCGCGTCACCAATGGCGTCGGTCCAGTTCCGGATGGCCGGCAGGTTCACCGGGTCCCTGGCAAACCGGGGGGAGCTCGGCCCGGCGGCGCGGATCTTCTGCGCGGTCGCGAGGATCATCGCGCTCTGCTCGCCTGTGCGCTGCTCGCCTGTGCGCTGCTCGCCTGTGCGCTGCTCGCCTGCGCTCCGCGTGGGCGCGCTCGGCTCTTCCGCCCTGGTCGTCATCGCGGTACCCTCGGCAGCTTCAGGCCCGAGGTTGCGATCAGCTCGCGCTGCACCTCGTTAACTCCTCCGCCGAATGTCATGACCGTGTTGCGCTTGTTCTGCACATCCAGCCACCCGGCCAGCTCGGCCGTCTGCTGGTCACTAAGGTCGCCGTGCCGGCTGACGATCTCGGCCAGGTCAGCGCCGATTCGCTGGACCTGCTCCGACCCGAACACCTTGGTCACCGACGCGTCCGCGACATCCACGGTCTCGGTCATTGCGACCTGCCAGTTGAGCAGCTCATTGACTCGCTCGGCGGCGCTCGCCCTGGCAAGGGCGCGACGGACGTCCGGGCGGTCAAGCAGCGGGCGGCCGTCCGGCCCAGCCTGCCCTGCCGCCCAGTCGCGTACCCGGCGGTGCAGCACGCCGATCCGGCCGGACGGCCCGAGCATTACCCGCTCATGATTGAGCTGCGCGGTGATCAGCCGCCATCCGGCGTCCTGCTCGCCGACTCGCATGGTCACCGGGACCCGTACATCGGCGTAGTAGGTGACGTTGACGTGATGCGCTCCGTCGTGGGTGATGATCGGGGTCCACGAGTACCCAGGATCGTTCGTGTCGACGATCAGGATGGACAGGCCCTTGTGCCGTGGCGCTTCGGGGTCGGTACGGCACGCCAGCCAGACGTAGTCGGCGTCGTGGCCGCCAGTGGTAAAGATCTTCTGGCCGTTGACCAGGTAGTGGTCGCCGTCGAGAACGGCCCTGGTACGAAGCGAGGCCAGGTCGGTGCCCGCACCCGGCTCGGTGTAGCCGATGGCGAAATGCACTTCGCCAGCCAGGATCTGAGGCAGGAAGAAGTCCTTCTGCTCCTGGCTGCCGTGCTGCATCAGGGTGGGCCCGACGGTCTGCAGCGTCACCGCCGGCAACGGGACGTCGGCCAGCGCGGCCTCGGTCACGAAGATCTGCTGCTCGACCTGGCCCAGGCCGCGCCCGCCGTACTCGGCCGGCCACCCGACGCCGAGCCAGCCATCCCGGCCCATGCGGCGGACGACCTCGCGGTAGACACTGCCGTGCCGCTGCGTCAGCATCGCCTCGCGTTCTGCCGCCGATATCAGCGTGCCGAAATAGGCGCGCAGCTCATCCCGGAGCCTCAGCTGGGAATCGGTGAGGTCGATGAACATCAGGCACCGGCCGCTTGCGTGGCGGGCTGTTCCGGCCGGCTGTGTTCCGGCCGGCCCTGTTCCCGCTGGCCCTGTTCCCGCTGGCCCTGCTCCGGCCACGCCTGTTCCCGCCAGCTGAGGCGCTCCAGCCGGTAGTCGGCGCCGCCAACGAGGGCAATCAGGTCGGTCAGCAGCGAGGAGTACGCCGACAGCGGGTAGGCGATGTCCATGCCGAGACCGCCATGCAGATGGTGGCAGGTGCGCATGGCCTGCGGGCCATATTCGGCCAGCCAGTATGCCGCGACATCGGTGTCCGGCCCGGCATCTCGCCCGGTGTCCAGCCGCCAGCAGGCTGAGACGGTGGCCAGGTGCAGCGTGCGCGCGGTCGCGTAGACATCGGCAATCTGCTGAGCCACCGCCTGAAACGTCGCGAGCGGCCGGCCAAATTGCTCCCTGGTGCGGATATGCCCGGTGGTGAGCTCGAGCGCCCCGGCGAGGGCGCCGTCGGCGACCGCGCAGGCACCGGCTACGGCAATCTGGTACAGCGCGGCGGCATCGCAACCGTCAAGAACGTACCGCGCCGGAGTGTCGTCCAGCCGCAGGGTGTACTCCGGCAGGCCCGACGAGCTGCGGGTGCGCTGACAGGACAGCCCGTCGGCATCCGGCTCGATCACCGCGACGATGGTGCGAGG
>JAJYUU010000084.1 GCA_021792405.1 Actinomycetes bacterium | reverse complement strand
GCCCGCTGCTCGATAAGCCCGCCGGGGGCCGGCACGAAGCTCTCGCCGAGGCGTCCGGCCGCGTCCCGGACATAGCGCACGTTCTCCAGCGCGAGGTCACGATCGGAGAGGAACGGGGTATGAATGCTCTCGGTCATCATCCCGATCAGCAGGATGGACTGGTCGGTCATCACGCCGCACAGGTTGAAGAACGCATCCAGCAGGTAACCGGCGAACACGTTGCCGGTCATGTGCTTGGTCGGCGGCATGTACTTCAGCGGCGCGTCCGGGAACAGCTCACGGACTAGCTGCGCGTGGGCCAGCTCGAGCAGGAAGGAATCCGGGACCGCCGGGTTGATCTCGAACGCATGGCCGAGGCCGAGCTGGCCATCGGCGAGACCGGCCTCCTTGCCGAAGAACTCGTTCATCAACTGGCTGACCACGACGGTGTGAGCGGCGTCCACCGCGTCAGCCGTGGTCAGGTAGTTGTCCTCGCCGGTGTTGATGATGATGCCGGCCCGAGCGTGGATCTGCCGGGAGAACCGCTGGTCGATGAACGTGCGCCGGGGGTTGATGTCGCGGAAGATGATGCCGTACATGCAGTCGTTCAGCATCATGTCCAGCCGTTCGAGGCCCGCCAGCGAGGCGATCTCCGGCATGCACAGGCCGGAGGCGTAATTGGTCAGCCGGATATAACGGCCCAGCTCGCGGCTGGTTTCATCGAGCGCCGCACGCATCAGCCGGAAGTTCTCCTGGGTTGCGTACGTCCCCGCGAAGCCCTCCCTGGTTGCTCCCTCGGGCACGTAGTCAAGCAGCGACTGGCCGGTGGAGCGGATCACCGCGATGATGTCGGCTCCCTCGCGGGCCGCGGCCTGGGCTTGCGGGATGTCCTCGTAGATGTCACCGGTCGCGACGATCAGGTAGATCCACGGCTTGCCCGGCTCGGAGGTCTGCTCGATCATCCGCTGCCGGTGCGCGCGGTTCGCGTCGATCCGCCCGAACCCGGTGGCAAGCGCGGCCGATGCCGCCGCGCGGGCAGCACGGGCGTCGGCGCCCGCCGGGATGCGGAACACGGCTTTGCCCTGCGCCGCCGCTGCCGCGAGGTCCGCGAGGTTGTCGTAACCGCCGGTCAGCAGCGCGTCGAAGGCCGGCAACGCGACGCCGTGCTCCAGGCCGGTGGCTTCGCGAACCGCGTCGACCAGCCGGTTCACCCAGGGCATGCCGTCAGGATCAGCGCCGCCGAGCCCGGCCAGGCGCAGCACCGCCCGCTCCACCGACACGGTGGTATGAGTCTTCGCCATCGCCACGATCGGCTGGCCCGCCTTCGCGGCGAGCGAGCGCGCCTCGCGGACCACGGCCGGGTCCAGGTTGAGCCGAGTGTGCATGTGGCCTCTTACTCTCCGTGGTTAGCAGCATTGTCGCCGACAGCACTGTTGCCGGCAGCACTGTCGCCGACAGCACCATCGGCGGCAGCACCATGGCCGTCGATGCGGCGCTGGAAGATGCCCCGGACGGACGGCTGCGCCCGGATCAGGTCAAGCGCCAGCTGCGCATGCCCCGGCACGAACCCGTTGCCGATCAGCATCGTGACATCCGCGGCGACCCCTTCGGCGCCGAGCGCCGCGGCAGTGAACGAGGTCGCCATCGAGAAGAAGATGACCGTGCCGCCCTGGGCAGTGGCCAGGATCGCACCGCCTTCACAGCCTGGCACGTCCACGCAGACCACGGTGACGTCAGCCGGACCGCCGGCACCTTCAATCGCCCGGGCCAGACCGACCGGGTTCCGTGCGTCGGCGATGACGATCTCGTCGACCAGGCCAGGGTGAGCATGCTGGCCGGGCTGTGCATGCTGGCCGGGCTGTGCATGCTGGCCGGGCTGGGCGTCGCCTGCCGCGGCGGCGCGCAGCAGTTGCGCCTCGGCCTCGTGCGGCACCACGCCGATGATCCGGGCAGCGCCGGCCTGCCGGGCGGCCGCGGCTGACAGCGAGCCGCTCTTTCCCGCCGCTCCGATGATGGCCACCACCGGCTGCGGCGCACCGCACGCGGTGACGACCCGGTGCGTGAGCGCCGGGGCACCGCAGACGTCCAGCACCGCCAGGGCGAGCTCGGCGGGTAGGTCACCGGGCAGCTTCGCGGCTATCGACCGGCCGAACAGGATCGCGTGCCCGGCACACGGCACCTGCTCGGACTTGCCGTCCCAGGTCGCCAGGCCGTCCGTGATCACCAGCGGGGTCAGGCTGAGCGACACCAGCGTGGCGATCCGGTCGCCGACGGTGAGGCCGAGCGGGGACTTTGGGCCGGCCTCTTCGACAGTGCCCGTCAGCATCCCGCCGGAGCCCGTCACCGGGTTCTGCATCTTTCCCCTGGTCCTGACGATCTCCAGCACCGAGGCCCTGATCTTGGCCGGGTCACCGCCATGCGCTTCGCGCAGCTGCCTGAACGACGCGGCGTCCAGGTTCAGCCGGGAAACGGCCACCCGCACCTCGTCCGGCCAGATCGCTGGCCGCGGGTCGAGCCGCCAGGCAGCTTGCGGCAGTACCCCGGCCGGCTCCAGCACCCGGTGCAGGCCGAGCGGTGATCCGGGCGCGCCGGCCTGGCCGTCCAGACCGTGCTCGTGTCCGGCGTCATCGCGTCCAGTCAGCCGCGATCGGGTCATTGCTAGATCCTTCCGGTCGGCGGGTCCGCGCGCCGCGGCGAGGCCAGGCTCGCGGGCTATAAGGGCGGTTTGCGGCGACGCAAAGGTAGTATGGGCTTTCAATAGATTTTGTTGCTTGACACTATACCGACAGCAGGTTCTTGCGTAACGTTCCGAAACCGCAGATCATCATCCTGGGTAGCGGTATTCCTGAGGGGCAGGTACAGACATGATCGAGCAGCCGTATGTCTACCGGCACAAGGAGCTGGTGGAGCCGGACTGGCAGCGGCTGCCCGGCTGGGCCGACGTATCGAGGCAGGACTGGGCGTCGGCCCAATGGCAGCGGGCGCACTGCGTCAAGAACATCCGCCAGCTGCGCCAGGTAGTCGGCGGCGGCCTGGACGAGCGGTTCTACGCTGACCTGGAGCGCGACCAGGCCGAGCGTGCCACCATGTCGATGCTGGTGCCGCCGCAGATGATCAACACGATGGTGCCGCACCTATCCCCCGCCGATCCCGGCTTCAGCGAGGCGTTCTACGCCGACCCGGTTCGCAGGTACATGATTCCCGTCTTCACCGACCGGCACGCCGACTGGCCGTCACACCCGCTAGCGTCCCGAGACTCCCTGCACGAGGCTGAGATGTGGGCGGTCGAGGGGCTCACCCACCGGTATCCGACCAAGGTGCTGGCCGAACTGCTGCCGACCTGCCCGCAGTACTGCGGCCACTGCACGCGCATGGACCTGGTCGGGAACCCGACAGCGGTGGTCGACAAGCACAAGTTCACGCTCGGCCGCGACGACCGGCTCAGCGCCATGATGGAGTACCTGCGCACCAGCCCGGGCGTCCGCGACGTGGTCGTCTCCGGCGGTGACGTCGCCAATATGCCGTGGCCCCGGCTGGAGTCGTTCGTGGCCGGCCTGCTGGAGATCGAGAACATCCGCGACATCCGGCTCGCCACCAAAGCGCTCATGGGCCTGCCCCAGTACTGGCTGACCGACGAGGTGCGGGCCGGCATGGAGCGGCTGGCAACGGTGGCCCGGCAGCGGGATGTCAGCATCGCGATCCACACGCACGTGAACGCGGCCCAGTCGGTGACGCCGCTTGTCGCGGCCGCTGCCAAGGCCATGCTCGGCACCGGCATCCGCGACGTCCGCAACCAGGGCGTGCTTCTGCGCGGTACCAACGACAAGACCGAGCAGCTGCTCGACCTGTGCTTCGCGCTCCTCGACGACGCCAAGATCATGCCGTACTACTTCTACATGTGCGACATGGTCCCCGGCAGCGAGCACTGGCGGCTGTCGCTGGCTGAGGCACAGCAACTGCAGCACGACATCATGGGCTATCTGCCGGGATTCGCGACTCCCAGGTTCATCTGTGACGTGCCATACGTGGGCAAGCGCTGGGTGCACCAGGTCGCCAGGTACGACCGCGAGCGCGGCATCTCGTACTGGACGAAGAACTACCGGACCGCGGTCGAGCTGGGCGACCCGATGGCGCTGCAGCGCGAGTATGAGTACTACGACCCGATTCACCTGCTGCCGCAGGCCGGCCAGGAGTACTGGCGGGCCAGAGTCGCCACGCCGGCCTCGGTCGGCTGAGCTGCCAGTCCGCCGGGGCACTGGCTCACCGCAGATTCGCGAGCCGACGCCAGCCCACATCGTCGGGATGCCGTTCGTTCCGGCGGCGCCAGGTCCTGGCCACGGATCGGCGTGAGGCGGTAGCGCAGCGCGGCACCCTCAGCGCGGCACCCTCAGCGCGCTAGGAGCCGGGCGAGGGCATCGCTGTCCGCGCCTGTCACCTCGACGACCTTCAGTCGGCTGGCGGCTCCGGACACCAGCGTGACCGCGTGCGGCCGCACGCCGAACGCAGCGGCCACCGCAGCCAGCGCGGCGGCCGTCGCCTTGCCGTCCACCGCGCGGGCGCTCACCCGCACTACCAGCGCCCCGTCATGCACGCCGCCCACGCCGGGCCGGGCAGATCCGGGCCGGACCAAAATGGTGATCCGCACCAGCCCAGTGTGCCGCGAGCCGCTTCCGAGCACTGATGTGCATACCGCCGCCGGCCGAAATCTAGAGCAGCGACCTAGGGCAGCGGACAACCAGACCGCTGCAGCGGGTGCTGGCGCCCTTGACTTTTTGTGGGGTTCGTACAACTGGCGCCCGGAGATTGCGTCCTGTCCAGCACTGGTCCGCATGCCCGGAACCGAGCAGGATGGACAGGGGTGAAGGCGACGCTCGGGCTGCGGGCATCGCCTTTTGCGTGTAGGCACTCGGGAGGCTCCGCCGGTGTTCAGTCGTATCGCCATCGTCAACCGCGGAGAGGCCGCGATGCGGCTGATCCATGCCGCCCGGGATCTGTCAGCGGAGACCGGCGCGCGGACCGAGACAGTCGCGCTGTACACCAGCGCCGACCGCACCGCGATGTTCGTCCGGGAGGCCGACCTGGCCTACTCGCTCGGGCCGGCGTCCGCCCGCCCCTACCTCGACCATGCCGTACTCGAGCGCGCCCTCATCGCGACCGGCGCCGACGCCGCCTGGGTTGGCTGGGGCTTCGTCGCCGAAGATCCCGCGTTCGCCGAGCTGTGCGAGAAGATCGGCGTCACGTTCATCGGGCCAGACGCCGAGGCCATGCGCAGGCTGGGCGACAAGATCGGCGCCAAGCTGCTCGCGGAGGAGGTCGGCGTTCCCGTTGCCGCGTGGAGCGGCGGCGAGGTCGCGACCATCGACGACGCGCTCGCAGCGGCCGCCCGCATCGGCTACCCGGTGATGCTCAAGGCCGCCGCCGGCGGCGGCGGGCGCGGCATCCGGGTCATCACTTCGCCCGGCGACCTCACCGGCACGTTCGAGCGCACCAGGCAGGAGGCACTGCGCGCATTCGGCAGCGGCACGCTCTTCCTGGAACGGCTGGTCACCGGCGCGCGGCACGTCGAGGTCCAGCTGATCGCGGACGGGCAGGGCACGGCGTGGGCGCTCGGCGTTCGCGACTGCTCGATACAGCGCCGCAACCAGAAGATCATCGAGGAGTCCGCCTCCCCCGTCCTGGCACCACAGCAGGCTGCGGAGCTGAAAGAGTCGGCCGAGCGGCTGGCTTTGACGGTCGGCTACCGCGGCGCGGCCACCGTCGAGTTCCTCTACCACCCGGCCGAGAAGCGGTTCTCCTTCCTCGAGGTCAACACCCGTCTCCAGGTCGAGCACCCGGTCACCGAGCTGGTCACCGGAGTGGACCTGGTCAGGCTCCAGCTGCACGTGGCCGCGGGCGGGAAGCTCGACATGCACAAGCCGGCCGAGTCTGGCCACGCCGTGGAGGCGCGGCTCAACGCCGAGGATCCGGATCGCGACTTCGCGCCCGCACCCGGCCGTATTGCCCGGCTCGCGCTGCCGGCCGGACCGGGGATCCGGGTCGACACCGGCGTCAGCGAGGGCGACACGATCCCGGCCGATTTCGACTCGATGATCGCCAAGATCATCGCCTACGGCAGCGGCCGCGAGGAGGCGCTGGCGCGGCTGCGGCGCGCGCTGGCGGAGACCACGGTGGTGATCGAGGGCGGCGCCGCCAACAAGGGCTTCGTGCTCGACCTGCTCGACCAGCCCGAGGTAATCGACGGCAGTGCGGACACCGGCTGGATCGACCGGGTCCGGGCCGACGGCCGACTGACCGCGCACCAGCATTCCGCGGTCGCGCTGGCCGCTGCCGCTATCGAGGCCTACCAGGATGAGGAGGAGGTCAGCCGGCAACGGCTGCTGGCCACCGCGCACGGCGGCCGTCCCCAGGTACAGCACGATCCCGACCGTCCGCTCGACCTGAAACTGCGGGGCGCCGGCTACCGCGTGCGAGTCGCTCGTCTTGGCCCGGAGCGATTCCGGGTCGGGATCGCCGCCGGCGCAAAGACGCACCGGGCCGACATCGAGATCGAGCGGTTTGACTCGCACAGCGGCCGGATCATCGTCAACGGCAGGCGGTTCCGGCTGACGACGGCCACTCACGGCCCTATCCACCTGGTCGAGGTCGACAGCGTCATGCACCGGATCAGCCTCGACGAGGGCGGCGTGGTCCGGTCGCCCGCACCCGCGCTGGTGGTCGCCACGCCACTCGCCGTCGGGGACGAGGTCGAGGAGAACGCTCCGGTCCTCGTGCTGGAGAGCATGAAGATGGAGACGGTACTGCGAGCGCCGTTCCGCGCTAGGGTCCGGGAGTGCCTGGTCGGCGTCGGCAGCCAGGTCGAGACAGGCGCGCCGCTGCTGCGGCTGGAGCCGGTTGCCGCCGACGGCGCCAAGGACGCCCCGGCGGCCAGCCCGGTCGCCGCGATCGACCTGCCCGCCTCGCCATCGGAGGTTCCCGCGGCCGAGCGGGCCGAACGTCTCAGGGAAGACCTGCGTGGCCTGCTGCTCGGCTTCGACGGCGACGCCGCCGACCGCAAGCGGCTGCTAGCCGGCTACCTGGCCGCCCGAGACGAGCTCGGCGGGCAGCCGGCGAGCGGCGAGCCGGAGCTGCTGACCGTCTTCGCCGACCTGTCAGAGCTGAGCCGCAACAGGCCGGGTAACGACCTGGAGGCCGAGCCCGGCAGCGCGGTGCACAGCCCGCGCGAGTACTTCCACAGTTACCTGCAGACCCTCGACGCGGATCGGGCCGGCATCACCGAGGGCTTCCAGGCACGGCTCAGGCGGATGCTCGGCCATTACGGCGTCACCAGCCTGGACCGGTCGCCGGAACTTGAGACCGCGGTCTTCCGGATCTTCCTGGCCCAGCAGCGGATGGCGAGTAACGTCGAGGTAGTTTCCGAGTTGCTGCGGCGCTGGCTGGCGAGCGCGCCGCCGGCCGACCCGCTGCGCGAGCGGGCCGGGCTGACGCTTGAGCACCTCATCGAGGCGACGCAGGTGCGGTTCCCAGCGGTTTCGGACCTCGCCCGCGGCGTGGTCTTCCGCTGGTTCGCCCAGCCGCTGCTGCGCCGCAGCCGGGCCAGGGTGTACGCCGCAGTACGCAGCGACCTGCGCTACCTCGACCGCAACCCGGACGCGCCGGATCGCGCCCGGCGGATCCAGACGATGGTGGCCAGCTCTGAACCGCTCGTACGGCTTATTGGCCAGCGGATCGGCCGACCCGTCGACCAGGCGCCTCTGCTCGAGGTGCTGACCCGCCGCTATTACGGCAACCGCAGGCTGGCAGCCGTGACGGCCAGAGATGTCGGCGGCCGCCAGTTCGTCACCGCGGAGTACGGCGGCGCAGGCGGCGTCACGCTGCTGATCGCCGCCACCGGCGCCGCCGGCGCCGCCGGGCTGTCGGGCGCGATGGCCGGCGTCGCCGAGCTCGCCGCACAGGCACCGGCGGGCGGCCTCGTCGCCGATCTGTACCTCGCGTGGGCGGCGCAGCCTGACGCCGACGCGATCGCCGCGGGCATCGGCGAGCTCCTGACGGCCGGGCTGTCCCCGGTGCTGATCGAGCGGATCACCCGGATCACCGTGACGGTCGCGGGCACCAATGGCACTCCCATGCAGCACCACTTCACGTTCCGCCCAGACGGCGCTGGCCTGGCCGAGGACCGGCTGATCCGGGGCTTGCATCCGCAGGTCGCCGAGCCGCTGCAGCTGGACCGGTGGCGCGAGTTCGACCTGACCCGGCTGCCGTCAGCTGACGAGGAGATCTACCTCTTCAAGGCCGTGGCGAAGAGCAACAGGGCCGACGAGCGCCTGGTCGCGATGGGCCAGGTTCGCGACCTCACGCCGTTGCGCGAGGCAGACGGCAGGCTGGTGGCCCTGCCCGAGCTGGAGAACGTGCTGGCTGGCTGCCTCGACGCGATCCGCATCGTCCAGTCTCAGCGGCCGCAGCACAGGCGCTTCGACACCAACCGGGTAATGCTGTATGTCTGGCCCGCCAGCGAGTTCACCGTCGCGGAACTGGAGTCCCTCGCGCACCGCGTCCGCCCCAGCGTGTCGGGCGCCGGGCTGGAGGAAGTCCAGTTCGTGGCCCGGCTGCGGACCGAGGCCGGCGAGCTGGCCGAGACTGCGGTGCGGGTTACCGCGGACGCGGGCGGCAGCGTGCGGCTCTATGTCGGACCGTCACCGACCGAGCCGGTGCAGCCGCTGGACGATTACCGGCAGAAGGTGCTGAGCGCGGCACGACGCGGCAGCGTGTACCCGTACGAGCTGACGGGCCTCCTGGCCGGGCCGGACGGCCACTTCACCGAGCATGACCTGAGCGAGGCCGGGACGCTCGTCCCGGTGAGCAGGCCAAAGGGGCAGAACTCCGCGGCTATCGTCGCCGGCGTGGTCCGCACGCCGACGAAGCGGCACCCCGAAGGCGTCAGCCGGGTGGTGCTGCTCGGCGATCCGACCAAGTCGCTGGGCGCGCTGTCCGAGCCGGAGTGCTCACGCGTCATTGCCGCTCTCGACCTGGCCGAGCACATGGCCGTGCCGGTCGAATGGTTCGCGCTGTCGTCAGGCGCCCGCATCTCGATGAGCTCCGGTACCGAGAACATGGACTGGGTGGCCGCCGCGCTCAAGCGGATCGTCGAGTTCACCCAGGCGGGCGGCGAGATCAACATCGTGGTCGCCGGCATCAACGTCGGAGCCCAGCCGTACTGGAACGCCGAGGCCACCATGCTCATGCACACCAAGGGCATCCTGGTGATGACACCGGATTCGGCGATGGTGCTCACCGGGAAGCAGGCACTGGACTTCTCTGGCGGGGTGTCGGCGGAGGACAACTTCGGCATCGGCGGCTACGACCGGGTGATGGGCCCGAGCGGCCAGGCCCAGTACTGGGCTCCGAACCTGGCTGGCGCGCGCGATGTGCTGCTGGCGCATTACGACCACACCTACATAGCCCCGGGTGAGAGGGGGCCCCGGCGCGCGCCCACGACGGATCCGCGGGATCGCGACGTTTCGGGTTACCCGCACGCCGTGGCCGGCAGCGACTTCGCCACGGTCGGCGAGATCTTCTCGGCCTCGCATAACCCGGACCGGAAGAAGCCGTTTGATATCCGCACGGTGATGCGAGCGCTGTCCGACCAGGACCACCCCGTGCTCGAGCGCTGGGCCGGAATGGCCGACGCCGACACGGCGGTGGTTCAGGACGCGCACATCGGCGGCTGGCCGGTCTGCGTGATCGGCATCGAGTCACGGGCGGTGCCCCGGCGCGGGTTCCCGCCCACCGACGGCCCGGACACCTACACCGCAGGCACACTGTTCCCGCGGTCATCGAAGAAGACCGCGCGGGCGATCAACGCGGCGTCCGGCAACCGGCCGCTGGTAGTCCTCGCGAACCTGTCCGGGTTCGACGGCTCCCCGGAGTCGATGCGCAAGCTGCAGCTGGAGTACGGCGCCGAGATCGGCCGGGCGGTGGTGAATTTTGACGGCCCGATAGTGTTCTGCGTGATCTCCCGTTATCACGGCGGCGCGTTCGTGGTGTTCTCCAAGACACTCAACCCGAACATGACAGTGCTCGCTCTGGAGGGCTCGTTCGCGTCGGTGCTCGGCGGTGCGCCGGCAGCGGCCGTGGTGTTCGCCGGCGAGGTGAGGAACCGCACCGCGACCGACCCGCGGGTGGCCGGATTGCAGGCACGGGCGGCCGAGACCAGCGGTGCCGAGCGGGCCACGCTGAACGCGGCGCTCGCCGAGGTTCAGTCGTCGGTGCGGGCGGAGAAGCTGGGCGAGGTGGCCGCGGAGTTCGACCGGATCCACTCCATCCAGCGCGCGGTCGAAGTCGGCTCGGTCGACGCGATCATCAGCGTGGCACAGCTGCGGCCCGCGATCATCGACGCTATCGAGCTCGGCCTGCGCCGCTGACCGTCCCGTCACCCCGGAACCCGCTGGCTGACCTGCTGCGCAATGCGACCGAGTGCTTCGGCGGACGGCAACGGCGGCAGCCGCTGGCCGTCGCGCAGCCTCAGCGCGACGGTCCCCGCGCGTGCTTCTGCCTGGCCGATCACTGCCTGGTACGGCACCAGCCGGTGCGCCCGGATGCGGGCGCGCAGACTGCCGTCGGGTACGAGCTCGGCACGCAGGCCCTGCGCCAGCGCGGCACCGAGCAGGGCGCGCGCCGCCATCACCTGATCCTCGCCGATCGGCAGCACGACCAGCTGCAGTGGAGCCAGCCACGCCGGAAACGCGCCGCCGTGGACGTCGATGAGGTGCGCCAGCAGCCGCTCGAGGCTGCCGATGACACTGCGGTGCACCATGACCGGCCGGTGCCTGGCGCCGTCGGCGCCGACGTACTCTAGGCCGAAGCGCTCCGGCTGGTAGAAGTCGACTTGCACGGTGGACAGACTCGCCTCGCGCTCCGAGCTGTCGGCCACCTGGACATCGATCTTGGGCCCGTAGAACGCGGCCTCTCCTTCCTCGGCCTGGTACGGCACCGCCGCGTCGTCCAGGACGTCACGGAGCATGGCAGCGGCGCGATCCCACATCTCCGGCCGGCCCACGTACTTGCCCGACGGGCCGGCCAGGGACAACCGGTACCGGGCCGGCTCGATACCGAGCGCCCGGTACGCCTGCCGGATCATCGCCAGGGCCGCTGCGGCTTCCTCCGCCACCTGATCCGGAACGCAGAAGATGTGCGCGTCGTTCAGCTGGATCGACCGTACCCGGGTGAGGCCGCCGAGCACTCCGGACAGCTCGGCCCGGTACATCCCGCCGAGTTCGGCCAGCCGCAGCGGGAGCTCCCGGTAGCTGTGCGCTCTCGAGCGGTAAATCACCGCGTGGTGCGGGCACAGGCTCGGCCGCAACAGGACCTGCTCGCCGCCAACGTCCATGGCCGGATACATGCCATCGCGGTAGTGCTCGAGGTGTCCCGAGATCTCGTAGAGTTCCCGCTTGGCGATCACCGGCGAGTAGACGTGCTGATAGCCGGCTGCGCGCTCCAGCCGGTAAACGTACTCTTCCAACTCGTGCCGGATCGCCGCGCCGGCCGGCCGCAAGTACGGCAGGCCGGCGCCGATCAGCGGGTCGGTGTCGAAGAGCCCGAGGTCACGGCCGAGCTTGCGGTGGTCGTGCAGCGGCCGGGCGGACGCGGACTGAGCAGGCATGGACTGAGCAGGCATGGACTGAGCAACCATGGCGGTCTCCGTGCGTTCGGGGTTACGGAGCGAGGTGACCGCGAAAATGGCAAAGCCCCGGGGCCACTCGCCCCGGGGCTTTGACTGAGAAAATGTGTCAGCGCGCCGGGACGTGCTCCGGCGTCGTCGTCAGTCCAGCGCGCTTCATGCCAGTCAGGCTAGCAGACCGCCGCTAGATGGCGTCCTCGGGCAGCGTGCTGCCGAGCGTCGGCCGCTGCTTGAAGTACGCGCTGCCGAGCAGCCAGTAGATCACCAGCGGGATCACTCCGATCGCCAGACCGCCGAGGCCGACCCAGATGACGACGGCGTCACTGGTGTTCGTGGCCACGAACTCGCCCAGGATCCAGAACATGAAGACGGCGCCGACGAACGGCCACAGGCCGATCAGCAGGAAGTTCTTGACCGACGAGAAGAGCACCTTCCGGAAGGCGATCACCACGGTGAGCCCGGCGAGCCCGTAGTACACCGCGATCTGGATCCCGATCGCGGAGATGGCGTCGGTCAGGATCGTGCTCAGTGAGCCGATGTAGTTGGAGCCGATGAACAAGCCGAGCGAGACGATCGCCACCGCGATGGTGGCAATCCACGGTGTCTGCCGGACGGGCAGGATCTTGCCGAAGAACGCCGGCAGCGTCCGCTCCCTCGACATCGCGAACAACGTCCGTGTGACCTGAATCAGCGTCGTCTCCAGCGTGGCGATCGTCGACAGCATGACCGCGATGACCAGCAGCTTGCCGCCTATTCCCGGCCAGACTTCCTGGCCGAGAACCGCCAGGACGTCGCCGGCGTTGGCCTGGATCGTCTTGGCCGGCATGGCCAGGTTCGTCGCGACCGTGAAGATCTCGTAGAGCGCGAACACGATCACGACGCCGATGATGCCGCCGAGGCCCGCGGCCCGCTTGCTGTCCTTCATCTCCTCATTGAGGTTCGATGAGACGTCCCAGCCCCAGTAGTAGAAGGCAGCGACCAGGCCGCCGGCCGCGAATCCGGCCATCCCGTTGAAGTGGCTGAAGCCGAACCAGGACCAGGAGAACGGCACCACGCTGTGCGCCGCCGAGTGCACGATCGCCAGGATCGCGAACAGCACCAGGATGGCCACCTCGACGCCGGACATGATCCATTGCGCTCGCGCGGTGACCCGCACGCCCATGATGACCAGCCCGACCATGACCAGGAACCAGACCGAGCCGATCGTGGTGACCAGCGCGGTGTTGTTGGCCTGCGCCTGGTCGAACAAGCCGATGGTCACCGATCCGGCGGGCAGCGAGCCGGCCACCATGAAGATCGTCGCCGAGATCACCAGGGCCCAGCCCGCGAGGAATCCGAGCGAGGGGTGCAGCACTCGGCCGACCCAGGCGTAGCTGGCCCCCGCGTTGGCCTCGATCCGGTTCAGGTAGCTGAACGCCCAGGCGATGCCGAGCATGGGAATCCCGCAGTACAGCAAGGCAGCCGGCCCGGCGAAGGCAACGGCCCCCAGCAGTGCCGCCGTGCTGCCAGCGATGGTGTACGCCGGAGCGCTGCCAGCTACCGCCATCACGATCGAGTCGAACAAGCCCAGGACGTTGGCCCGCAGGCCGGTCTCAGCCGGTGCCAGCGGCGAGGCAGGCTCGGTGGTAGTTGCCATAGTTGCTCGCGGTTCACGCGGCCGGCCGACTGCTATAGCGGCGCACCACCGGCGGCGCGGCCGGTACTGTCCGCCGGCGAGCACTGTTCCGGCCGTGCGGCTACCATCCCGCTATGACTCTTCGCAGCATGCCGCTGACCCCGGAGCTCTACGACTACCTGGTCGCGCACAGTACCGCCCGCGACCGGGTACTCGAGCAACTCGCGGCGGAGACCATGAGCCGGTTCCCGGCTGCGGCGGGCATGCAGATCGGGCCGGAGCAGGGAACGCTCATGACCCTTCTGGCCCAGTTGACCGGCGCCAGCCGGGCGCTGGAGATCGGCACCTTCACCGGTTATTCAGCCATCTGCGTCGCCCGCGGACTCCCCGCGTCGGGCAAGCTCACCTGCTGCGACGTCAGCGAGGAATGGACCTCGGTGGCGCGCCGGTACTGGCAGCTGGCCGGAGTGGCCGACCAGATCGATCTCCAGCTACGGCCCGCCCTGGAAACCCTGCGGGAGATGCCGGCCGGCGAGGCGTTCGACTTCGCCTTCATCGATGCCGACAAGAGCAGCTACGTCAGCTACTGGGAGGAGGTGGTCCCCAGGGTCAGGCCAGGCGGCGTAATCCTTGTCGACAACACGCTGTCGCACGGCCGGGTGATCGACCCTGGCGCCACCAGCGCGGACGTCCAGGGCATCCGCGTTTTCAATGATCACGCGGCCGCCGACGCCCGGGTAGCGCTGGTGCTGCTGCCGGTCGGCGACGGGCTCACGCTGGCCCGTAAGCACACCTGACCGGCTCTGCGTGCCGTAACCCGAAGAGCCGCCGTCGCCAGGCACGTGGCTCGCGCTAGCGCGCGGCGCCAGGCTTCTTCTGCTCAGGCTCGATCTCGATGCGCTCCCGGCGGAGTTCGTCCTTGACGGTGCTGTCCTCCTCCACTCGCCTGGTACGCAGCCGCACTCGCTCGACGGGCACGATTTCCTTACGGAGAACAGCCCGCTCCTCGTGGAGCACGATCTCCTGCTCGCACTCGCCGATGCTGCCGCTGATCCGGTCCTCGGCGGTGATCGGGATCCGCTCTACGTCGTATTCCTCGTGGAAGGTGTGCACTGCCTGCTCCACGGGCTCTACGTCTACATACTTATGCAGCCGGATACGGCCGCTCTCGAACATCTCCTTGGCCACCTGCAAGCGCTCCTCCTGGCGGACGAGCCAATCCTGATCGGCTTGCGTGGCCATGCCCGGCTGGGAGCGAACCTGCTGGGACGGAACCTGCTCCGAGGAAACCTGCTGGCCAGGCGCCTGCTGTCCGGGAGCCTGCTGAGCCGGAACAATCAGCTCGTAATACCGGCTGAGCTCTTCGGCCTGCGCTGCGGACATGTGCTGCCCGGCCTCGATGCTGGGTCCCCCGAGGATCTTCTGGGCGTCGAACGGAACGCTGAGGCCATCCGCCGTGACCTGGCTAGTACCAAGTGGCACAAACCGACTGGTCTTGCCCGACCGGATCCGAGCCCACGCCGGCGTGCCGTCCACGTCGTCCCTGAATACCTGCTCGACGGTGCCCACCACCCTGCCGTCGGATCCGGTTACTCGCGTACCAAGGAGTTGTTCGGCCTGCGTCCTCATGGGTGACGTCTCCTCCCGAGTCTGTTGGGCCTGGCCGCGCATAGGCAGGCACAACGCCCGAAGCGGGCGCCCTTCCCCTTGCGCAGCTACCAAGCGTGAACTACCCAGCACGGAGGGTCTCAAAGTCCGGTCTTTGCCTTAGCTGGGCCAGCCACCAGATGGCGCATTACGCACGATCGTGTAGCGCGCCCCCGACATCCTCGCTGCAGAGTGTCACTTCGGCTGCGTCCTGTCGGTACCATGTCCCGCTATGGCGGCATTGTTCAGCCGGATAATTCCGATCCTTTTTGTCGGTGACCTTCAGGCAGAGCGCAACTTTTACGTTGACCTCGGATTCCACGTGACCTACGAGGGCCCGGAGTACCCCTACTTCCTGGCACTTGGTCACGGCCAGGTCGAGTTCGGCATCGAGTGGCGGCAGGACTTCTCGCCGGCCGCGCCGGACAGGGTCTTGACCTGGCAATTCGGCGTGAGCGACTTGGAGCTAGCGAAGAAGCGGCTGACCGAGGCAGGCGTGCGCTACCGCGAGGAGCTGATGGCGCCCAGCCCAGACTGGCAGTACCGGGTCCTGCATGCCAGAACGCCTAACGGCTATCACCTGCTGCTCGAGGAAGGCAGCGATTAAGGCGGCCTGCCTGCTCGCCGCGTCGGCATGATCCGGCCGCCCGGCCAGCCGATGTGCCGGCCATTTACCAGCTGATCTGCGACCTGGCCGAGTACGAGCCGTCGCCTGCTGCCCCACTCCTGGAGTGCGGCTCTGGCCGGCCGGAATGCCAGCTCGCGTGCGAGCATGATCCCATGCGCATCGGCGGCGTTGAGTCCACTGAGCTGTTCGGCGGTACCGTGGCCGAAGCGCGCCAGATCATCAGGGTCCGGCTTGTCAACGACGGTCCCGGCCTGATCGCCGACCCCGCGACGGTGGCCACCGTTCGAGTCGACGGCCCGGCGGTGCATACCCCGGAGCCTGCCCGAGTGACCAGGCTGACGCCGGGCGCCGAAGTGACCGCGGAGGTGGCGATCGCGACCGCGGCCGCGCCACGGACATCGCTGCCGGTGACAGCCACCGTCTCCTGGCCGGGCGGCAGCACCAGCCAGCAGGCCGCCATTGTCGTCGCCGAGCCTGGCTGGATCATGTGGATGGTCAGTCATTTTCACTACGACCCGGTGTGGTGGAGCACGCAGGGCCAGTTCACGGAGGCGCGACTGCTGCTGCCCGACGCAGCAGGCCAGATGCCCGAGGTTCGCACGGCGTTCGAGCTGGTCCGGCTGCATCTCGACGCGGCCCGTCGCGATCCTGACTACAAGTTCGTGCTGGCCGAGCTCGACTACCTCAAGCCGCACTTCGACGCTCATCCAGAGGACCGGGCCGATCTGCTCGACTTCATCGCGGCCGGCCGGATCGAGCTGGTGGGCGGCAGCTACAACGAGCCGAACACGAACCTGACCTGCGCAGAGTCCACCATCCGCAACGCCGTCTACGGCATCGCCTACCAGCGCGACGTCCTTCGCGGCAACCCGCGCACATCCTGGATGCTGGACGCGTTCGGCTTCGATCCCGGCTATCCCGGCATCATGGCCGCGGCCGGGATGACCAGCTCGTCTTGGGCCCGCGGCCCATTCCACCAGTGGGGTCCGCGGCGGTCGGTGGGCGAGAAGACGCTGATGCAATTCGCCTCGGAGTTCGAGTGGCTGTCACCGGACGGTACCGGGCTGCTGACCGCCTACCTGGCTAATCACTACGGGGCCGGCTGGGTGCTGCACCAGGCCAGCACGCTGGCGGACGCCGAGGCAGCTGCGTACGAGCAGTTTCGCCAGCTTGCGCCCGTCGCCGCGACGCGCAACGTGCTGCTGCCGGTCGGCGCCGACCATGTGATTCCGGCACGCTGGGCGACGGCCGTGCACCGGGACTGGAATTCCCGATATGTCTGGCCGCGGTTCGTGACCGCCGTGCCGAGCGAGTTCTTCGCTGCCGTCCGCGCCGAGGCAGCCGACCGGGATATCTGGATCACGCCGCAGACCAGGGACATGAACCCGGTGTACACCGGCAAGGACGTCAGCTACATCGACACCAAGCAAGCACAGCGCGCTGCCGAGACCGCCGTGCTCGACGGCGAGCGGCTCGCCACGCTCGCCTGGCTGGCCGGGGCGGAGTACCCGGGCGCGAGCATCGACAAGGCCTGGCGGCTGCTGGTATTCGGCGCGCACCATGATGCGATCACCGGCAGCGAGGGCGATCAGGTGTACCTCGACCTGCTCGGCGGCTGGCGGGAGGCCTGGGAACGCGGCGACCAGGCTCGCACTGCCGCGGTTTCGTATCTGGCCAGCCAGGCCGACACCGCGAGCGTGGCGGCAGCCGGCGGCATGACAGTGGCCAGCGGCACGGCAGCAGCCGACGGCATGACAGCGCCGTCCGGGCTGGCGATCTTCGTGGTCAACTCGCTATCGCTGGACCGCAGCGCGATGGTCCGCGCCGACCTGAAGCTGCCGCCTGGCTGGCCGGCCTGGCTGACCGTGCATGACGACTCGGGCGCCGCAGTGCCCTTCCTGGCTGAGGGCGGCACTTGGGCCGCCGGCGGCGGCCTGCGGACGGTCAGCATGACCTTCCGTGCCACGGTGCCGGGCGTTGGCTACCGCACCTTTCTTGTCAGCCCAGCGGAAGCCGGGGGCACCGGGCACGGCTGGCAGCCGCAGGAGGCCAGCGCCGCGTTCCGCCTCGAAAATGAGGTTTTCGTCATCGAGGCCGACCCTGCCCGCGGCGGCACGCTGTCGCGTGTCCTGGACAAGCGGTCGGGAACCGAACTGCTGCAAGCGGCGGGCGGCGGCAACGAGCTGGTGCTCCAGCCAGAGCATCCGGCGCACCCGCGCTGGGCGGAAGGCCCGTGGCTGCTGTGCCCGGCGGGGCCCGGCAGCGGCAGCGCTGGCCGGACCGCGACCGTGCGCGCCGAGCGCTGTCCGATCGGCGGCAGGCTGGTCGCTGAGCTAGAGCTCGGCGGCTTGCAGCTAACCCTGGAGACGCTGCTCTGGGACGGTGCCGACCGGGTGGAGTTCCGCACCCACGCTGACGGCGCCATCGCGCAGGATCACCTCCTCCGGGTGGTGTTTCCGGCGAACGCGCCGGGCGGGCTGCCGGTCTACCAGACTGCCGTCGCGGTCATCGGCCGGCCACCAGGCCCGGTCGACACCGACGTGGCCGATCACCCCTACACGCTGGACAGCCCTGCCTGTGAGTGGCTGGCGATCGGGTCCACTGCCGCCGTCGGGGTGACCGCCCGAGACGGCAGGCGGCAGCTGCAGGCCATCGGAGTGGCCGAGGTCGTCGCGCCGTCCGGGCTGCGCGGCCCGGTCCGTGCCCTGATGGCCGCGCTGGCCGGGCAGGGCGTCACCGCAACCTGCTCAGTCCCCGGCGGCCCTCGCTACGGATACTCCGAGCTCGACTCCAACCTCCCCGACTTCCGTATTTGCCTGGGCGGCCCCGCGGAGAACGAGCTGACCGCCGAGGTGCTCGCCACGGCCGGGCCGGCCGTGACCGCCCAACTGGCGGGGCAGCTGGCCCGGCGCGGGTCGGCCCGGCTGTGGCTGCCCGCCGACCGCAGCCGCGCAGAGGCGTTCGCGGCCGGCGCAGACGTGCGCGGACCTCGCGACTTGCCGGTGCTGATCGTCGCCGCTGACGACCTGGCGGCCGAGACCGCCCGGCTGGTGGCCGACCTGGCGGACGCCGTCATCGAAGCGATCAGCCCGGCCGATTCCGACGCTGACGGCCAGGCTGGCGGGCAGGGCACCGCACTGGGCGGCCACAGCGTCGCACTACTCAACCGGGGCACCCCGAGCGGCCTCGTTACCCCGGATGGCCTGCTCACCATGGCCCTGATGCGCGCCTGCAGCAGCTGGCCGTGCGGAGTCTGGATCGACGGCAAGCGGCGTACCACGCCCGACGGGTCCAGCTTCGCCTGGCAGCGCTGGAGCCATACCTTTGAGTACGCGCTGACCGCGGGTCCCGGCACCTGGCGGACCGCCGGTTTCCCGGTGGCCGGCCAGGACTACAACCACGACCTGCTCGCGGTGACGGCACCATTGCACTCCGGAACGCTGCCCGCCGCCGGACGGCTGGCGGCGGTCGAGCCGCCCGCGGCCCTGCTGTCGGCACTGAAGCCGTACGGTAACCCGCTGGCGCCGGGCGGCCAGCCCGATGCCGCCGACGGCGTCACAGTGCGACTGCGCGACGTCGGCGGTGCCGGCCCGGTCGCGGCGAGGGTCGGGCTGTTCACCGGGATCGCCGCCGCGAGGGCAAGCAGCCTTTGCGAGGACAGCGAAGGCCCGCCCACGCCAGTCGTGGACGGCCGTGCGCTGACTACAGTCCCCCGTGCGGGCCTGACAACGATTGTCGTCAGGCCAGGCCGGGCCGGGCTGGCCGGCTGCGGCCAGCCCGATCTCGGCCCGGCCACCGGAACGGCGGCAGCCATGCCAAGAACGGGTGCCGCTGAGCCAGCCCAGCCCGTTTTCGCACGGTACTGGCTGCACGGGAAGGGTCCCGCCCCGGCCGGGAACATGCCCGTCGCGGTGCACCTGTCGCCCCGCATGGTGTCGCTTGACGACGGGCAGCCCGGCGTGCTGCGCCTCACGGTCGCCTGCGGCCCGGAGCCTTCCGAGGGCCTGGTCCGGCTCGCTGCACCAGCCGACCTCGTGCTGACGCCGGCCGGCCCGCTGAGCTACCGGCTCGCCCCGCTCGGTCATCAGGCTTTCGAGGTGACAGTGACCGCAAGGCCCGGTGCCGGGCCCGGCCGCCGCTTCGCGCTGGCGCAGATCGAGGATCGCTCCGGTCAGGTCATCGAGGACAGCGCACTGATCGCGATCGGCCAGCCGCCGGCACCCAGGCTGGACCTGCCGCTGGAGGAGGTCCTGGCCATGCAGCGGGCAGCGGAGACAGCGCTGGCCGGCGAAGCTGATGTCAGCCTGATCAGCCCCTCCCTCGTCCTGCGCCCAGGCAAGTCCGGCTGCCTGGAGGCAGCCGTGCGCAACCGGGCCGACTCGGTGATCCACGGCGAAGCGCAGCTCATCTCTCCGTTCGGCAGCTGGCGCCAGACCGCGCCGTGGACAGCCGGCTTCGCCATCGAGGCTGGCAGCGAGAAGACGCTGCGGTTTACCGTCGACATCCCGGCGGCCGCCCGGCCCGGCGAGCGCTGGTGGGCAATCGTGAAAGTGATGTATTTCGGGAGGCTGCTGTACACCGAGCCGGCCGAGGTGACCGTTCGGTAACGCGCCTGGGCGACCCTGACTGCTTAGCACCTTTGTGCATACTCGGCTAGCTTCGGGTGCCGGGTGAGAGACTAACCTCGACCACCCGAGGACCTACCGAAGTTGCAATGATCGCAGACACAGTGCCCAGGCCGGGCAATCTCCCCGCGGAGCCGAACAGCTTCGTCGGCCGCGAGCGGGACCTCGTCGACCTTACGCTGCTCCTGCGTAACGTGCGGGCGCTCACTCTCTGCGGTCCGGGCGGCATTGGCAAGACCAGGCTCGCTGTCCGCCTCGGCTGGCAGCTCGCGCCGGACTTCCCTGATGGCGTCTGGCTGGTTGAGCTCGCAGATCAGGGCGAGCCCGCGCATGCCACGGCACGGGTGGCGAACGTGCTCGGCATCAGCGAAGAACCGGGCCGTCCCGTTGCCGCTACCCTGGCGGACGCGCTCGGCGGCCGTGAGCTGATGCTGATCCTGGACACCTGCGAGCATCTTGCGGCCGCGACTGCCGGCCTGGTTCGAGACCTGATCGCCGCTTGCCCGCTCATCCGGATCGTCGCGACGAGCCGGGAGCCGCTAAAGGTCCGGGGCGAGACAGTATGGCGGGTGCCGCCCCTTTCGCTGCCGCCCCTTTCGCTGGCGCCCCCGGCGCTGCCAGGTTCACTGCCGCGGGGGGTGCCGTTGCCCGGATCCGGCCTGCCGGGCCAGGTGCAGCCTGCTGTAACCGCCCCGGCAGAAGCCGAGCGGGCCGCGGCCGCTGAGCACGAAGCCGTCCGGCTGTTCATCGACCGGGCTGCCGCCGTTCGGCCCGGCTTCGCGCTCACCGCCGGCAACTACGCCGCGATCGTCGGGCTATGCCGGACCCTGGACGGCGTGCCGCTGGCGGTTGAGCTCGCAGCGGCACGTATCAGGGCGCTGTCCGTCGACCAGCTTGCCACCCGGATCGGCGATAGGTTCAGGCTGCTTGCCTCTGGGGATCGGACAGCGCCGCCACGGCAGCGGACACTGCAGGCGACCGTCGACTGGAGCTTCGACCTGCTGACACCGGACGAGCAGATCCTGCTGCGGCGGCTGTCGGTATTCGCCGGCTTCAGCCTGAGCATGGCCGAGCAGGTGTGCTCGGACGACCGGATCAGCTCCGAGGAGGTCCTCGGGCTGCTAGCCGCGCTGATCGATAAGTCGCTCGTGACGCTGGACGACGAGTTGGCGGGTGATGCCCGGTACCGGCTGCTTGACACCATCAGGGAATACGCATCAGCACGGCTGGCGGCGGCAGGCGAGCAGGACGAGATCCGCCGACGGCACCGCGACTGCCTGCTGCGCCTGATGGAAGACGCGACCGGGCAGGCGTTCGTGCGCGATGTACTGCCCTGGGCCGAGCAGGTCAAGGTGTTCCATCGGGTGGCGGCGGAGCAGGCGAATCTGCGCGCTGCGCTCGCGTACTGCGCCGACAGCGCCGACGCCGAGTCCGGGCTGAGGCTGTGCTCGGCGCTGCGGTCCCCGTGGGTAGTGCACGGCGACGTGGCCGAAGGCCTGCGCTGGTTCGGCATGTTCCTGGCCCGGCCCGGCAAGGTGCCGGCCAAGGTCCGGGCCCGTTCCCTCATGCTTGCCGCTGAGCTGGCGTTCGAGCACCAGGACTACGCGCAGGCAAGCGGCCGGGCGGCTGCGGCCGTCGCGATGAGCACCGCGTACCGGGGCGCCTGCCCGGCCGGCGCGCTGCGCATTCTCGCCCTGATCAGCCTGCGCGCTGGCCGTGGCGAGGAGGCACTGGCGCAGGCCAGCGCCGCCGTCGCGGCCGCCCGCGAGTACGCCGATGAGTGGGAGGAGGGCCTCGGGTTGTCGGCCATGGGAACAGTCCTGGCCAGAAGCGGCCAGCTAGCCAGTGCGCAGGAATCGTATTCGGCCGCGCTTGACCTGCTCACCGGAAACAACGGATGGGGCGTCGCCCATACCCTGTCCGGCCTCGGCAGCCTGGCCAGGGCCCGCCGCGACAACGCGGCGGCCATACGCCACTTCACCAGCGCGCTCGAGTTGTTCCGGCAGATCGGCGCCCGGACCGAGATGGCACGTTGCCTGGCGGGCATCGGCTGGATCCGGCTCGCCAGCAACGACCTCCCCGCCGCCGCCGCCAGCCTGGCTGAGAGCCTCGAGCTCAGCATGGCGAGCGGCCAGCGGCTCGCGATCGCCCGCGGCCTGGAGGCATTCGCGGCGCTGGCGGCGGCCCGGCGCGACGACGTTGCCGCCGTCCGGCTCGAGGGCGCGGCAGCGGCAATCCGCGAGGCCGTCGACCCGGTCAAGTCAGCCTCAACGCAGGGCCGGCTTGACGGCGCGCTCGCGCCCGCGCATCAGCGGCTCGGTCCGGCCAGGACGGCGAGCCACCTGGCCGAGGGCAAGCGGCTGAGCATGCACGACGCTGCCGGGTACGCGCTGAGCTCGGCCAGTGCCGGGGACCCTCGGCCTGAGCCGGTCAATGGCAGCGGCCCGGCCACGGCGGCGCTGCAGGCCTCGGTCCTGACCGCCAGGGAGCAGCAGATCGCCAAGCTCATCATGCGCGGGCTGTCGAATCGCGCCATCGCCGACGAGCTCGTCATCAGCCCGGCAACGGCGGCCCGGCACGTCGCCAATATCCTCGGCAAACTCGGGCTGAGCGCGCGCGCGCAGGTCGCAGCTTGGACGGCTGAGCATGAGTCAGCTGCCGACGGCCCGAAGCCTGAAGTGCTGCGGCCCGGCAGTTAGCCGCACCGCGCCCGCCCGGCGCGAGGTCATCTACACAGTCAGGCTGTCCGGCATGCATACCGGAATGGGCAATTCAGCCGATGCACGCAAGTCACGATTTACCTAACGTTAAGGGCGAGGCCCAAGGGTCACCGGGCAGCCAGCCATCGGAGGGGGATGGCTGGCTGCCCGGTGACCTGCCGGGCAGGCCGGGTCGCGCGGACCGGCGCAGCCACTGGATACATACCTGGCTACACATTGCTGCCGATGTGCCCGGCAGCCGGGGCTGCATACGTTGGTGATGCCGCGCACAGCGGATTTGCAGCAGGGAGGCGGACGCGGTCGGGTGGCCAACTCGAGCCTGAACGGGGAACTGACGGCGACGCAGCGGCTCGTCGAGGTGGCGAGCAGCTACGGCGGCCGGCCGGCGCTGGTGCCGTGGCACTCGGCTGAGCGGTACTCATTCGCGGAACTGGCGTCCACGATCCAGCGCGCGGCGGCTGGCCTGGCCTGGCGCGGGCTGCGGCCGCGTGACGTCGTCGGCGTCTACGTGCCGGACGCGGCGGCGTACGTGCTCGCCTGTCATGCGATCAGTGCCGCCGGCGGCATCCCGTGCCCGGTCAGCGCCCAGCTAACGATCGCGGAGACAGCCGGGCAGCTTGCCGACTGCGGCGCCCGGATGCTGCTCACCGCCCAGCCGCTGGCGACTGCCGGGATCGCCGCAGCTGACCAGTCGTGGGTGCGCCAGGTCATCTCGTTCGGCGACGCGCCTGCGGCGACGCCATTCGGCTCGCTGCTCGGCATGGGCTCGCTCTGCCCACCGTCGGCCCGCCCGCACGACATCGCGCTGCTGCACTACGTCCGCGGCCCCGGCGGGGCGCTGCAGCCGGCCAGCCTGAGCCACATCGACATGGCCGCGGAGATTGCGGAACTGCGCGACGCCGCCTGCCTGAGCGCAGCGGATGTTGTGCTGGCTGCGCCGCCGATCGGTGATGGCAGGTCCTACACCGCGATCATCGACCATGCGCTGCTGACCGGCGCGACACTGGTCGCGGCACGCACCGAGGAGATGGCCGCGGCCGCGAGCGCCCACCGGGGAACCGCTGCCATCGTCCCGCCCGGCGTCGAAGTTGCAGGCGGCGAGCCGCTCCGGCTCTTCGCCATCGCGTCCTGACCCTCGGCTGCCTAGTCGTAGCGAGCAACCTCATACCGCCGAGGCTCGCGGCTGCGCCGCGATTCGGGCCGGGTGAGGGTTGAGCGGCAGCGAGGAGGTACCCCGGCTGGGGTGGCCTCCTCGCTGTGCCGGTTCTAGCCTCCG
>JAJYUU010000083.1 GCA_021792405.1 Actinomycetes bacterium | reverse complement strand
CCCAGTCGCCAGCAGGCGGCCATATAACGGGGCACATAGTGTCACCGTCTTGATCTGGCCGGAGCCCTCTTCGCCTACATCAGCCAGCGCCCGCACGCGTTATCGGGCTGGGGCGAAGCCCCGCTAGCTTGTTCGCGGCAGCGACCGCGGCGGCGGCCCTGCGGATCATGCCGTGCACGAACCCGGCCGAGGGCCTGGCGCCGGTGAGGGACTCGATCAGCTCGGCGCAGCGGTGCACCGGGATCGCGTGCGCCGCCATCAGGTACACGCACCACGCCTGCAGGTTAAGGCCGTAGGTTACGGTGCCCGCCGCGCCGGTCCCGGCCGGCGCGGCCGCGCGGTGCACCCGGCCGCAGCCGCAGGCGACCTCGTGCAGGTCGTGCTGGGTCACGCGGGCCGCGGACAACGGGATGCCGACCTGCTGGTGGCTGGCGGCCACGCCCAGGTCAGCCGCGCCGGCCAGGTCCGCGCCGCACGCGCACGCCCCGGCCGGGAAATGCGGCACCGTGTCGTCGGGGTCATCGCTCCAGGCCAGGTGCGATCCCGGCGCTCCCGGCTGCCCGCCCGGCTTGCGCCCGCCTCTTTCCCGCTTCGGCTTCGGCTCCGGCGCTGCGCGGCCGGGCAGGTCGTCCGCCGACGGGGCCATCGAGGAGTTGCCGCTGTTGCGGCCCAGCCGGCGCCGCAGGTCCCGGACCTCGGCCGCCAGCGCGACGACATCCGAGCGCAGCTCTGTAATCGCCGCCGCCTGCTCCGCCAGCACCCGCGCCTGCTCCGCGATTACCACGTCCCGGGCGGCACACGACGCGCAACCCGGGGCGGGTGGTGGCAGAACGGCCATAAGCCGCCATCATCGTCGCCGGCCGACAGTAGTCAACACGACACGCTGGGCCGGCTCCGGAAAGATCACCACGCACCCAGGCCATCACGCCACGTCACGAACAACCAGCCAAACCGCAAGTAGGGAGCTGAATGTTTACGTCCCGTCCTCGATCACTCCCGCGTTCAGCCATTTCTGGATAAGCCGCAGGACCCGCTTGTCCGCAATCCGATGCTCGACAAACCTGCGGAGCCACCCGTGGTCGATGGCATCGTAAAACCCACGGATATCCGCGTCGAGTATCCAGTTCACCTTCCTCGTCTCGATCCCGACCGCCAGCGCATCAAGCGCGTCGTGGGGCTTGCGCCCCGGACGGAACCCGTAGGAGAAGCCCAGGAAGTCCTCCTCGTAAACAGCGTTCAGCACCTCAGCCACCGCCCGCTGGACAATCTTGTCCTCCAGCGTGGCTATGCCAAGCGGTCGCAGCCGCCCGTCTGGCTTGGGTATGTAAACCCTGCGGGAGGGACTCGCCCGGTAAGCGCCACTATGGACCCGGCGGTGCAGGTCTTCGAGGTTCGCCCGCAGATCCTGCCCGTAGGCATCCCACGTCACCCGGTCCACTCCCGGAGCGGCCTTCGGGCTGATCGCCGCGTAGGCTGCCCACAGCCGGGCCAGGTCAACGTGATGCAGCAGCGCGGTGAACCGCGCTCCCTTGTCCTTCCGCGCCACCTGGCGCACACGGTCCAGCGCACTTGACGCGCCATAATCCCGGCCCTGCGTCCGGGACGCGTTTTGCCGGCCCGCGTTCCCCTCGGCCAGCCGCCTTTCCTCCACCGGCTCCGCCACCGGCTGCCCGGTCTTGTTCGCCAGCTTCGCAGGTACTACGCGGCTGTCTGACTTCCCGTGGTCGTTCACCCCGGCCTTACCGCCTCAGCGTTCTCCGAGCGGCCCGCCCTGCCATCACAGCCAGGCGGGCGACCACGGGACCTCCCGGTTCTCGCACCTGAAGACTCAACGCATGCACAGGCTCTTTGACCGCGCGGGGTCCGCTGGCAGCTCGCGCTAGCGCGGCCAGCGATGTTGCCTTCCGGCCACTGGGACGGCGTCGGCACCCCGGAAAGTTGATTTCGCGGCTCGATAACCCGGCCTGCGTCTCCCTCTGTCAACGCTTCGCCTGCGCCCTCACGGACGCCGACGCATGACTCGAGGTCACCGTGGGTCGCTACTCCTTCGATGCAGGACGTTTTCATGTCCCTTCTTCAGGCCGGTTTATCCCGGCGCTCCCCAGTTCACCCTCTTCCGGTAGATCCCGGCTGCCAGCGCGTCCAGCGCGTCATGAGGCTTGCGCCCTGGCCGGAAGCCGTAAGAGAAACCCCGGAAATCCTCCTCGTAGACGGCGTTGAGCACCTCGACAACGGCCCGCTGGACAATCTTGTCCTCCAGCGCGGCAATGCCGAGCGGCCGCAGCCGCCCGTCCGCCTTCGGGATGTACACCCGCCTGCTCGGCGACGCCCGGTAGCGCCCCGACTGCACCCGCCCGTGCAGGCCCCGCAGATTCTCCATCAGGTCCTGCTCGTAGTCCCGCCACGTCACCCCGTCCGCACCCGGCGCCGCGTCCTTCTTCAGGTCATCGAACGCCAGCATCAGCCGGTGCACCGTCACGTGGTGCAGCAGCGCGGTGAACCGCGCTTCCTTATCCTGTCGTGCTACCTGCCGCACGCGGTCCAGCGCACTTGACACACCTGGCCCGGCACTGCGTCCGGGGCGTGTTTTGCCGTCCGCGTTCCCCTTGGCCGATCCCCTTTCCTCCCCCGCCTCCGCAGCCGCAGCCTTGTTCGGCAGGTTCGCAGGTACTACGGGACCGTCCGACTGCCCGTGCCCGTTCATCTCAGGATTACCGCCACGGCGTTCCCTGAGCGTCCCGCCCGCTGATCACGCCGACGGGCAGGCACCAGATCTCCCGGTTCTCGCGCATGAAGGTTCCGTACATGCCCTGGTTCTCTGACCGCGCGGGGTCCCCCGGCGACTCGCGATAGCACCGCCGGTGATGTTGCCTTCCGCAGCTTGTACAACGTCGGCACCCCGGAAAGCTGATTTCGCGGCTCAATAGCCCGGCCTGCACGTACCCCTGCCAACGCTTCGCCACGCCCTCGCGGGTCGTCGACGCATGACTCGGGGTCACTGCGGGTCGCTAGCCCTTCAGTGTGGAGCTCTTCCATCTCCTCCTCCATGCCGGTTTATCCCGGCGCTTTCACAAGCCCCGCGTCCGCGCTGCCCTGTCCGCGGCCCTGGCCCTGGCCGCCTCCCCGGACGGGTTCACCGTCGCCGGCCACGCTGCCGCAGTCCAGCGCATCACCGGCTTCGACAGCTACACCATCCGCCAGTCCGCTTACGATCTCCGCAAGCTGCGCGGCAAGAACCTCGCCGTCAAGCCCGGCCGCTCACGCCGCTACCACATCCCGCCCGAGGCCGCCCGCACCATCGCCGCGCTCCTCGTCCTGCGCGACCAGGTAGGTCATCGCCCCGATCATCGCCGGGGTCCGAAGTCCCCGCATCGGCCGCAAGCCCGCGCACTGGACCGCTGTCGACCGCGACTACGAACACCTCCGCATAGCCATGCAGACTCTCTTCAGCCACCTCGGAATCACAGCCCGCGATTCCCTTGAACCAGCCGCATAGACAACAATTTGTCGATCGAAGGAGTCAAGCTCCTAGCCGCACCGCGTCCAGCGGCGCCGTCCAGGAGGTGCGTTCCGGCTCAAGGGCGGGAGTACGGCGACCTGAGTCCCGGCCCAACCGGGTGTGCGCCAGCCGGGGGGTTGCCGCGGCGAGATCGTCGAGGCCCAGGACCGCGGCCAGCAGCCCACTCGCTGAGCCGGTCAAGCGCGGCCCGCAACAACGGGCCCTCAGCTGCGAACGACAACCGCACCCGATTAGTCTCCGCCGGGCCGAACACGGTTCCCGCCGAAACCAGCACCCCGCACTCGGCAGCGGCCCGCTCAACGAACTCGTCCGGCGTCAGCCCGGTCGCCGAGATGTCCGGCCAGCAAAACAACCCACCCGCCGGCGTCAGCGTCGGCAACCCAGCCTCCCGCAAGGCGCTTACGGCGAGATCACGGTTAACCCGCAGCAGACCCAGTCGCTCCCGACGATCGGCATCCCGGGTCGCCAACGCCGCCAAGGCGACCAGTTGCGATGCGGTCGACACCGACATGGTCATGCCCCACCCGACGCGGGCGACCTCACCGGCACGGCCGCCAGGCGCATGCAGGTACCCAACCCGCCAGCCGGCCAGGCCGTCGGACTTCGAGAAACTGTACAGAGACCACAACCGCGGCGCGAGGTCGCTGGGCACCAGCGAGGCGGCCGCGACGTGCTGCCCGTCGAATACGATGTCGGCGTATACGTCGTCGCAGATCACTTGCAACCCAGGAACCTCCGCCATGAGCCTGAACAGCCGTTCGATCCAGTCGCGGTCGGCCACCGCGCCCAGCGGATTCGATGGGAAGTTCCACACCAGCACCCGCACCTGCCGGGCCACGGCCGCCAGCTCGGCGAAGTCGGGCTCAAACCCGCCATCTGATAGCGCCAACCGGTACGGCAGCACCCTCAGCCGCTGGCTCGCCGCCGCCAGCCGATACAAAGGAAAGCCAGGCTCGGGCACCGCAACCGCCTCCCCCGGCCTGGCCAAGCACAGCAGGCTAGCGAACAACGCCCCGGAGCCTCCGGCGGCGATCACCACGTCCGACGGATCGGCGTCGACGCCCCGAGCCCGGTTCAACTGGTCCGCGACCGCCGACCGCAGCTCGGGCAGGCCGCCCACTGGCGCATACCGGTTGACCCGCGCATCGTTCAGCGCCGCCGCCACATCAACCACCTGCGGGTACACCGGAGCGCCGAGCGACAAATCGATCAGACCACCGGCCGCCACTCTGCGATCACCTCGCCCAGCAATGGTTAAGTCAAATTGTGCCTGCGCTGACGCGATGATCTGATCGAACACGCCATCAGCATCAAACAACTCGATCGCCAGCGAATCATGACAAGCTTTATAGCATGCAAAGAATTCCTGCGGCTCGCGATCGGCCACATCGATGAGTACCTGGGGCCCGAGCTGATCGCAAATGACCTTGGCAAGGTGCGTGCCAACCAGATTGATAATTGGTAGCTTGGGGTTTTTGAACGCCGCTGTCACCTTGGCGATAAGGCTGTCGGCCGTACTGGCCCCGATCTGACCTAGTAGCTTGCGGCAAGCGGTCATCGCGAACCCGATCGCCCTCTCGTCGCCAAGCAGGTGGGCGTAGTCGAAGTAAGGCAGCCTGATACCCTCGGCAATCAGCGGTTCAAGCTGATCGAGCACGGCGACGTTGGCCAGGCCCTCGTTCCTGATCATCGACAGCAACATATGCACCAGCGCGCCGGGCACGGTCGGGTCGGCCTCGGCCCGCTCCGATCTAGTGGTGTTGATGTGCCCGGCGACTTCGTGCAGGTAAGTGTGCGAGCAGAACAGCATCATCTCCCTTGGATCGGCGCCGTCCATGAGACCGAAAACCTGCCCGCCATCACCAGCGCCGTAGCAGGTGTTCAATCCGGGGACCGGATACACGGTTACCGAGACTGGGCGATCGTCACCGACCGGCGGCAGGAACGGCAGCACGTCGCGCACCGACTGATCAAGGTGCGATGCCAGGTAGTCGCGCAGGCGCTCCTCCTCGGTCCAGAAGAGCGGTTCGCCCATTCTTTCCAGCGGAAAGAATGCGCTTGGGTCGGCCGCGATGTCTCGGCCGCGCGGGCCGAACTCGGCGTGGCTCGCGGCGAGTTGGCTGAGTGCGTCAGCTAGTTCGTCAGCATTGGCCGAATGCTCCGCCGCGGCCGCTGTCTCCGTGAATATTTGTGTGTCTATGGCCACATCAAGCCGCAGCATTTTGCATACCCCTTTATCTGATATAATTAATGTCATGTCGGATAACCCGGCCTGGGAGCAGCGCTTCGTCGCCGGGCGGTTGAGCTTGCCCGCGTCGGCCAGGCATGATCCAGATCGCGGTGCCTACCTCGGCGGCACTGGCGGCTGGCCGCAGGTCTACGTACTGGACGAGGACCGGCCGCGCCGGCTCACCGACGCAGTCGGCGTAAGCCGGGTGGCGATCAGCCCGGACGGCGAGCAGGTCTGGTGGTTCAACCGGGCCGTGACGGGCGGGCCGGGCCGGTGGATGATCACGCCGTTTCACGGCGGGCCGACGGTGCAGGCGCTGGCTTCGCAGCCCGGCCCGCAGCCGTTGGGCGGCTTGGCGTTCGCCGATGACGGCACAGCTGCGCTCGGGGTGAGAGACGGCGGGCGCAGCCAGGTGTACTTGATCGCCGCAGATGGACAGGCCGATCTGCTGCTGGACAGCGAGGATGACCTGTTCGTCGGCGGCTTGTCGGCCGATGGGGCGTTGCTGTGCCTGACTAGGCCGGTCGCGGGCAACCCGAGGCGACCAGAGATCGCCGTCTACCAGACTTCCGACGGCTCGGTCGCGGCCATGCTCGCACTGCCCGGCGGGGCGCACCCGGCCGGGTTCTGCCCAGGCCGGGACGATCATCGGCTGCTCGTGCTGCACGAGCCGACCGGGCGGGCGATGCCGCTGATCTATGACGTGGCGACAGGCACACAAGCGCCGGTCGATCTCGGTCTGGTCGGCGAGACACGAGCCGAGTGGTACCCAGACGGCCGCCATTTGCTTGTGTGTCACATCTACCAGGCGCGCAGCACGCTGTTGCGGCACGACCTGGCGAGCGGCGCAAGTGTGCCAATCGGACCTGCGCAAGGCTTCGTGCGGGACGCGACCACACGCGCCGACGGAAGTGTGGACCTGATCTGGTCGTCCCCCGCCGATCCGCCCGGCTGCTATCGGATCAGCCCCGCCGGTCGGCAACGCCTGCTGCTCCGCCGCCCGAACGAGCCGCCGACCCCGCTTGCGCTGACCTCCGATGTATGGGCGCCAGGCCAGGCTGGACCAGTGCACGCGCTGATCAGCACCCCAAAGGTAGTAGATGGCCGACCAAGCCCGGCAATCTTCGTCCTCCACGGAGGCCCATCCGCCTGCGACACCGACTCGTTCGGCCCCTACGTTGCGGCCTGGGTCGACCACGGCTACACCGTCGTGCGAGTCAACTACCGAGGCTCGACCGGCTACGGCACAGCCTGGCGCACCGGCCTCGACGGAGCGGGCGGCCTGCCCGCGCTCGACGATATGGCTGCCGTGCGGCAGCACCTGATCGAAACCGGCGTCATCGACCCGGCCAAGATCGCGATCGCTGGGGCATCGTACGGCGGCTACCTGGTGCTGCTGGCCATCGGGCGTCATCCGGATGACTATGCCGTGGCGATCGCCGAGGCACCCATTGCCGATTGCGTCGCCGCCTACACGGCCGAACCCGAGCGATTGCGCGCGCTTGACCGGGTGCTCTTTGGCGGCACGCCCGACGAGCGGCCCGAGGTCTGGTCGGCGGGCAATCCGATCACGTTCGTCGGCCGAGTCCGCACTCCGGTGCTGATCATTGCGGGTATCGAAGATCCGCGCTGCCCGTTCGAGCAGGTACAGCGGTATGTCGAGGCTCTGGCCCAGCGGGGCGCGTCGCACCGGCTGATCAGCTACCCGGGCGGGCACGGCACGCCCGGCGGCCCCGAGCGAATCAGGCAAGTGCGCGAGCAACTCGCGTTCGTCACCGCGCACCTGCCGACCGGCGGTTAGCACGGCAGGTGCCTCATCGGACGGCCATCGCCGTCGTCACCGCACACCAACCGGCCGGCGGTCAGCATGCCAGGTCCCAGAGCGGGCGGCCACCGGCCGCGTAGCGGGCCGCGACGTAGCTGACGCCGGCCACGCCGTGGGCGAAGTCGGCGCACCAGCCGTGCCCTGAGTCATCCGGCACCAGCGAAAGCCCAGCCCGCAGGCGCCGACGCCTGGCCAGGTAGGCCGCCAGCCGGTCGGCGGCCGCACAGACAGCCGGATCGGCAGCATAGCGGCCGGGACCGATCGCGTTCAGCAACCCGTCCATCCAGCCAGCGATGCCGTAGGCGAATCCCGAAGGCGCCGCGCAGGCGTAGCAGATGAACGCTTGCGCCGCCTGCGCGTCCAGTTCACTCGGCCACGGCACTCCCACTTGGCGAGCGACCCAGGCGCATCGCAGCGCCCCGGCGATACCGCGTTCCGCAGAGAGTGCGGTCAGCGCCGATTCGACCGGCATGGTCCGCACCCGGTCGAGCAGTCGCTGCGCCGCCTCGGCGACCTCGCCGACGAGACATTGCGCGGCCAGACGCGCGGCGGGCACTCCGGATAGACCTGCCGCCGCGCCAAGGAATGTCGCTAGGCCGGTCCTTGTGGTCAAATCTGAAGGCACTGCCGCATCTGTCGCCAGCCGGGCAGCGAGCGCTTGTGCCTGCGCCGCGAAGTGTTCGGCGCCGGTTGCTTGCCAAAGTCGCACCCTGGCCAGGCCGGCCCCGGCCAGGCCGTGCGCGAGGTCGACTCGGCCGTCGGCGGGCAGGTCGCCGGCCAGCCGACCAATCTGATCGAGCAGCAACTGCCGCTGGCCAGAGCGGCCCAGCCCGGCTGCCTCCGCCTGGCCGGCGAAGTCGGCCGCCTGCGCCAGCACCCAGAGCGCACCGCCCCGGCCCGAGTGCAGGCCGGGCAGCACCGCGACGGATCGGGCCGCTTGGTCGGCGAGCCAGTCCGCGGCGTCGAGCACCAGTTCCACCGAGACGGAATCCGGCTGGACCACGCTAGCCAGCACCAGCAACGGACCTGCCGCGCCGTGATCGAAGCTCGCCGGGTCGTAGCAGGGCAGCCAGGCCGGCGCTGGCCACAACGCTTCGGCCGACCCCTCCTCCATCATCGCGAGCAGGTGGCGACGCCCGTCCCCGGCCAGGTCGGCCATCAAGTCAACGCAGCTCTCGTGGCAAGGAACCGCCGCCCGGTAGCGGCGGGCCGACCTTGCTTTCGCCCGGCCCAAACTCAGGCTGCTGGCCACGGTGGCCGCGCTTGGGCGGGCCTGCGGGTCAGCGGCATGCAGGGCCAGCCCAGCCGACCAGATCTTTCGCACGTTGCCGTCGGCGCCGTCGAGCAACTCGTCCCATGGATCTGACGACGGATCGGCCGCCGTAACGAGGAAGTTGAAAATACCGCCGAGCGCGTAAAGGTCGGCGGCTGGCTGCGCCACACCCTGGTCGGCACGGCCGTCCGGGGGCATGCCGTAGCCTGGCGTATACTGCGTGTCTGCGATCTCGCCGATGAGCATGGCGGCCTCGAGGTCGACGAACCAAACGACTGGTCGGCGTTCGCCGGCCGGCTCGGCGACCAGGCAGTTATTGGGCGAGGCGTCACCGAGTACCCAGCCGGCCTCGTGGATCGCCGCCAGGCCGGCTGCCAGCGCCTCGGCCACGGCGAACGCGGCCGGCGGCGGTCCGGTCGGCGGCCGCCATCGGTCTCGAAGCCATCGGCGCAGCGGAACGCCGGGTAGGTGCGCCAGCACGAGAAAGCCGCTCTCGCCGGCCTTGAAGAAGTCGCGGACTTGTGGGACCAGGCCGGTGTCGGCAAGCGCGCGCAGCGCCCTTGCCTCGTCAACAAGCCGGTCGATCGCGTCGCTGCCGTCCAGACCGACCCCGGTGTGTGCACGGGCTTGCTTGATCACGACCAGTTCGGACGACTTGAGGTCGACCGCGCGGAACACCCCGCCCCGTGCGGACGAGCGCAGCGGCGCGGTGATCCGGTACCGTCCGCCGACCACGGCCGCGTCGGCCGGCGCCACACGAGCGCAGGCGGATTCGATCGGCAGCGGCGGCGCCCAGGGCGGCGGGCAGAACTGCAACCGGTCGTCGGGCACTAACGATCCGTCCGGCGCGCGCAGCGGGTGAACAATCTTGCCGTCAGCCGCGAGTGAGGCCGGAAGGGCGATCGCGCCGAAGCGGTAGTACACCGGCGCGTCGGCCCTGTAACGCCGGTCCCCAATCACCCTGGCCCCCGGCAAGCCGACTGTGGCCGCCGCTAGGTCGTGCAGTAGCTTCGCGCAACTTTCCGGGTCAGGTGGGTAGGCCACCAGGAACTTGGCCGCTCCAGTGCGCTCATACCGAGCAGACACCAACGTGTAGGCGACCCCGATATCCTGCCCGAACTTGAACGGTATTCCTCGCCTGATCAGCACGTCCGCGCAGCGGATCAGCGTCTGCCTGGCGTTTTCTGGTCTGGTCGAGACGTGTATCTTCCATCCCTGGTCAGGCAACCGCACCCCGGCAGGCTTGGCGTGGGCGTAGAACCCATCGAGCCGGACCGACCATGGCACGGGCGCGCGGGCAACCCGGTCGCGCACCTCAGCGGCCAGATCGGTCACAGCAGCCGCCAGCTATCGGGAAGCGGGGCCAGGCCAACTTGGTCGGCTATCCGGGGCGGGCCGATGACCGCCGCCCTGGCCAGGTCTGGACGGAGCACCCGGCCCGCCACGGCGGCGATTTCGGTGGCGTCGATTTCGCCCCAAAGGTCGAAGAGTTCAGCGTCGTGGCCGACCTGCTGGCGGCGCATCAGTTCGAGCCCAGCGACCAAGCAGCGGCCGACCGCGGTCTCCCGGTCGTGGACGTGGGTGCCACGGTTAATTTCCCTGGCCCTGGCCAGTTCGCCGGGTTCGATCGGCGCCGTGAGCGCGTCGATCACGACGGCGGCGGCGACCTTGACCGCGTCGGCGAAGTCGCCCGGGCGGCAGGACAGCACGACGAGCAGGGCGCCGGTCGTTGCGTGCATCTCCAGCGTGGTCCTGGCCTGGTACGCCAGCCCGAGTTGATCACGCAACCGCCGCTGCAACCGGGCCGACGCGCTCCCGCCGACGATCGTGTGGAACATCCGCAGCGCGTAAGTCTCGCGGGACGACAGCAGGTAACAAGGCCCAGGAATGATCAACGCAACCAAGACCGCGTCGGTGTCGGCCGACAGCAGCACATTGGCGAGCGGACCATAGTTAGGAGTCGGCTCGGTCACCACTTGGCCGGCCGCCCCCTTTCCCGCCGACACCGCGTCGGTCGATATCGGGGGCTGACCTAGCCCGCCGCGCAGCAGTTCAGCGAGTTCCGCGCCGAACGCCAGCCCATCCGGCTCGTCCGGGCCGTCGGTAATCAGCGTGATCCTCGACCCGCTGGCCGCCTGACGAGCGAACCACCGCAGATCGGCCGCACCGATACTGGAGATGTCCTCGGCGATGCCGAGCGGCGGTCGGCCAAGCCCGTCAGGTGCGTAGAGCGCTTGCGCGGCCAGGTCGCGCAGCCGTCGCTCGCGCTGCTCGGCGAACAAGGCAAGCTCACTGAAGATCGCCTTGCGCTGCTTGTCGAGTTCGGCCGCCGTCGGCTCAGGCTGGTCGTAACAGTCTAGCAGCAGATCGATCGCGGCCCGCCCGGTCGTGGCGGGTCCGGACAGGTAAAAGTACATGTATTCGCGGTAGGTGTGCGCGTTGTGTCGGCAGCCGAGGCCGGCGGCGGCATCGGCGACCTGGGCGGCGGTTGGCACGCCGGTCGCGCCGGCGAAGAACGCGTGCTCGTAAACGTGCGCGAGCCCGCACCGGCCCGGCGGGTCGAGCCAGGATCCGGCAGACAGGAACAGCAGGCAACACGCGGTCTGACTGTACGGACTGTGCATGCTGATCAAGCCGACGCCTTCGGCCCGAGCGAGTGTAGGATCGGGCGCCGAACCGGTCGGCAGTACGGACGTCACGTCGCTCACCGGCGCGCGAACTTGAGCACCGAGGCCACGACTGACTTGATCCGCTCCTGCTTCTCCAGGTCGGTGAGCTGCCAGGTGCCGTCGACGAGGGTGAAATCGGACGGCACGGTGACGGCCTGTTCTGGCACCGCGATGCCGTACAGGCCGCGAGTAACGATCCTGAGCTGATCGCAGGCCTGTACGGCGGTCAGGTTGGAGCCGTGCACGATCAGCCCGACCGGCTTGTGGCAGAACTCGTCGATCGTCAGGTGATCGAGCGCGTTCTTGATCACTCCGGAGAACGAGTTGTGATATAGCGGGCTCGCGAGCAGGAAGCCGTCCGCTCGCCTGGCCGCCATGACCAGCGTGCGGGCTCGCTTGTCCGGGTTCTTCAGCGGGTTCTCGTGGTACACCGGGTCGGCGATGGGCAGTTCCTGCCGTTGCGGGTCGAGCGCGTACGCTTGATGGCCGGCATCGACGATGCAGCCGGCCGCGAATCTGGCTGCGGCCCTGGTGCGGCTGTTCGGCAGGTTGCTGCCGATGATCACCATGATCCGGAGTGACCGGCCAGCGTCGGTCTCAGGCATGGTCAAGCTCTCCTTCCTTGGCCAGGTCATCGGCCATCACAGTGGCCCAGGCGCTCAGCCCTTCGGCCAGCGCTATCCGCGCGGTGAAGCCGAGCTCGTGACGGGCCTTGCTGACGTCGAGCCAGGACACGGCCCGGTGGTCGGATTCGGCACGCGCGTTCGCGCCGAGCGCTGCGAAGGCGGCAGCGATGTCCTGCGTCCGGACTGGCGATCCGGTGCCGATGTTGTAGACCCCTTCCCGACCGTGGGCCGCGACCCGTGCGAGTGCTTCGCCGGCATCGGACGCGTGCAGCAACTCCCGGCCGCCGAGCCCGGCCGGCACCACTACCTCGACGCCGCTCAGGTAACGCCGCAGCAGCCCGGCCAGCGTCTCGTTCAGCCGCCCGCCGCCGCCGGTCACCGGCCCGCCGTACACACCAGCAAGACGCGCGATGAACCACTGGGTCGGGGTGCCCGCGATCGCCCCGGTGAGCGCCGCCTCGGCGGCAAGTTTCGCGGCGCCATACGGTGTCACCGCGACCGGCAGTGTGGACTCGGTGACCGGCGCAACGCTACCGCCATACACGCCAAGGCTGGACACCAGCACAACCCGGCTGACCTTAGCCCGCGCCGCCTGTTCCGCCAGCGTCCACGTCGTGGCCGCTGCGTCGGCGATCAGCGTAGCCGGCAACTGTCCAGGCGCTGCCGCCCGATGCCCCGCGGCGTGAATCACCAGCGCAGGCCGAACTTCCGCAAGCAGCGCAGCCACCGCGTCGGCATCGGCCAGGTCCACGGCGGCCGCGGCCGCGCCGCAGGCCGCCGCCCGATCGCCATCCAGGTCGGCGCAGCTGACCGCCGCCCCGATCCTTGTAAAGACCCGCGCGACGGCCGATCCGATCAGGCCGGTTCCCGCGATCAGCACTCTGGCCTGCGTCATGCCCATGCCGGGTCGCCCTGGATCTGGCCCCGCCAACTGGTGACCTCAAGACCGCACTCATCGGTAGGCAAACTGGTGCTCTGCTCGGCGCCGCACTCAAGCACGAAATCCCGGTAGCAGCGCAGATCCCAAGTGAACTTGGGATGCGCGATATCGTGCGCGATGATCAGCGCTCCCGGCGCTAGGTAAGGCAGCCACGCCTGCACCAGTCGCAGGTAGCCCGACTTCCTGGCCCCAGGCACGTCAATGTCAACGAGCAGCAGATCGACCGGTGCCGAGCCGACGTGCTCGGCAGCCTCAAAGGCGTCACCGCAGGCGACTCGCGCGCCCGTGTACCCAGCCCGGCGGAAGTTCGCTCGCGCCAGTTCGATCGCCGCAGCGTCGGTGTCGAGCCCGAGTGCCGTGCCAGGATAGGACGCGAACGGACCGCAGACCGGACCGGTCGTGAACGCCATCAAGTTCCCCGCATAAGAGCCGAGCACCGCCACGTGACCGGGCCGGTGGATGGCGGCGAGGCCGTAGAGCACCCGCGCGGCCAGCGGCGTCAAGGTGGTGTCGGGCACGTCAAAGGTCTCGTACAGCCGGTCCCGCAGACTGTGGAACTCGGACCAGAGCCCATCCGGCGGTCCGGCCCGGAGCACCCCGGCGCCGTGGGCGAACTCAAGCAGCTTCGTCGCCAGGGCATCGGTCTGCCCGACGGTCAGCCGCGGCGCCACCTTCACCGGCGCTGACCGCCCGGTATAACGACAGTGGCGGCGTATTTCCCAAGCTCGCGCAGCGACCGGACCACGTCGCTGATCCGGCCAACTCGGCGCGGGTTACCGATTGTAACCTCGCACGGCGCGACCCACGCGCCCATGAAGCCAAGCAGGCCGCGCATCTGAGCCGCGCCAAGATAGGCGGACGCCTCGTCGGCGCCGACGGTGACCAGCATGGCTACGAGTCCGCCGAGCGGTCCAGGACCGGTGTCCACGTGATCGTAGTTGGCGCCGCCGAGCACGTTGAACAAGTTGATGAGCGGGCCGGACGCGCAGCCCCAGTAGGCGGGCACCGAGATCACCAGAACGTCGGTGGCATCGATGCTCTTGCGCACCAGGTCCAGATCGGCGCATTCGTACTCACCTGGGTTGCGGCCGTCAAATTGCGGCAGGTCAAGATCCCGCAAGTCGAGCGACGTGTGATCAGTACCAACATCCTCGATACCGGCCACCACCGCCCGCAGCAGTTCCCGGCTCGATGACGGCCGGTCAACTCCTGGCGCGGGTTTGCGGCTGCCACACAGCAGTGTGACCTTATTCATTGGCCCCTCCTGAGCCTTTCGGCGCTGACCCGGCACGGCCCTGACCCGTTGCGGGCGCGGCCGGCGCCTCGGTGACGCCGACGCCGGTGAGATAACGGTTGAGGTCGCGGCCGGGAGTGCCTTCCAGGTCCACGCTCGGGATGTAGGACGGCAGCTTGGACGAGGGCACCGGGATCTGAGCGTGCGCCTCGTTCAGGGCATCGGCGCGCAGCCACGAGTCGTCCGTGGTCTTGAACACCTGCGCCACGGTCGGATACCACTGCGCCGCCGCCTGCGCGACGTCAGCCGGATAGGGCAGCCCGCCGAGCGCGATCGACCAAAGCAACCCGGCCAGATGCTGCGCGTACGCGTCCTCATCCCGCAGCCATCGTGCCAGCATGGCCCCCTCGCGGAAACGCCCGGCAGCGGCCGTGTGCGCCCCCCGGTGATGCTCCACGTAGGCAATCGCCACGAAGAGCTTTTCCAGGTAGAACGGGTCTCGTAGGTGATGTGCGAGGTCGACAGCCTCGCCGAGGGTCGCTGCCGCCGCGTCAGACTCGCCGGCCTTGGACTGCAAGATCCCGATCGCGTACTTGTAAAGCGCGCCGAAGTCGGCGCGGTTTGCCGCCAGCAGCACCGCCGAGACCGACGTAAGGAATGCCTCGGCCTCCCGGTACCGGCCGGTGATCTCCAGCAGGAACGACAAGTTGTAGCCGAGGTTATAGCGCAGGTAGAACGCGCTCGATCCGGGCACATCCCGCACTGTGGCGAAGGCGGCGAACTCGTGCTCGAATGCCTCGGCGTAGTGCCGCTCCCGCTCCTGCTCGGATGAACTCTCCCGCGCCCGCATCGCCGCCGCGAGCCCGAGGCCATTGCGTACCCACGCGCCTTCGACTAGCGCGTCCGGGCTCGGCTCGGCCATCACGTCAAGCACCGCCTTGGCCGCCGCGTATTCCTTCGTGGCCGCCACGAGATCGTAGTGCCGCTTGGTAGCGATGAGACCGCGCAGGTAGTGCAGGTGCGCGATGTCTTCGGGCCGGATGGCTGCGCTAATCGCTTCGTCCAGCCGCACGTCGGCGGCGGCGATCTCGCCGACCTGAGCGCGGGAAATCGCCGACAGCCGCATCAGGTGCGCCCGCATCGGCTGATCACTGCCCGCCCAGGCCGTGTCGATCAGCAATTCGACCCGCTCGAAGTTCTGCAAAGCCAGCGCGTCACCGATCAGCCTTAGCAAGCTTTCCGGCCCGCGTGCCCGCGCGGCCTCGATCAGCGAACTCAGATCGGGAAGCGGCGGGGCCGACGGTGACGCGGCCAACGACGGATCGACCGTGGTGCCGCCAAGGTGCAGGCGACCGGCGCGGCGGCCGCCCAGGCCGCGCAGGAAGATGGCGCGCAAGCTGGCGATAGTGGCGACCGTCTCTTCGGTGCTGAACGGCGCTGGCGACGCACCGTCCAGGCGGTAATGCTGCACCTGCCCAACACTCCACAGCCGAGCCGGTGCCTCGCCGGCATGGATAACCGCGCGAAACAAGATCCGCAAGCTCGGCCGGTCCCACAAGTCGATCGACCTGACATCAAGTAACGTTGCCCCGTCACCGCCCAAGGCGGCGGCAGCGCCAGCGACCAAGCGGGCCGCGTCATCTAGCCACAGCGCGGCGGTATGCGACTCCCGGCTCACCCGCCTAGTGGTGCCGAGCGCTGCGGCTTCAGAGATCGGGACCAGCCGACCAAGCTCGTGCCGGTCACCCTGATTTGTCAGCAGATCGATCACGGCTGCGTGCGCGGAGAGCAACTCAGGTGACTCGGCCCGTACCAGTGGCAGCAGTACCGACAGCAGGGCATCGAACCCGGCCAGGTTGTCAAATCCGGGCGTGGGCGGCGGTATGACCAGCCTGCGCGCCCGGCCCAACGGCTGCTCATCGATGGCCCTAGGTTCAGCGCGGATGCAGTCCAGTGCGTCATGGCCGACACTGCACAACACAAACCCGCCGGATCGTGGCTGCCACCAGATGCGCTGGTCGCGGCGCCACGGCAGGTCCGCCCTCGGCTCGTCGATGGTGACGGTCATAGTCGCTCCGTTCGGCCGGGTTGAGCGCGCTCCGTTTATTTGCCAGCCTCAGGTCTTTTGGCTGAAAAATGAATTAATGGTTTCGGCCAGCCGGGCGCCGTTCCGGCCCGTAGACCGCACGGACCGGAACGACTTCCGGATCACCAGTCCTTCGTGACCCGCGCGAGTTCGTACTCACGCTCGGTCAGGCCGTCGTCCACGTCGGTGCTGAACGAAGCCAGGACCTCCTCCAGGGCCTCGGCAAGCGCGTCGTCCGTCATTGATAAAGTCACCTCCTCCCGCTCGCTGGTGGGGTGCCCGGTCGGGGACGACGGCCATTGACTGACCGCCCGCCCAACCGCGGGATCTGATGATCACGGTCGAAACTGCGCGAATCGGCGGATCGTTAACAGCTGATCGATCACCAAGGCCAGTCGCCGACAGACACGCCGATGCCCACTGATGGTCGCCGGTTGGGGCTGCCGCTCCGGGTGGACGCCGGAAGGTCTCGCGCGCTGAAATTCGACCGCCGCCGTGGCCTGCCGTAATGCTGAAGCAAGTGCTGAAACTGCGAGGAGAGACGGCACTCTGACTGCGACGTGGGTTGCGGTTATCACAATGAATCGACCCTACGCTGGACATAACAAAAGTTATTACTACTACTTGATTAACATGATCATTGACTGAAGTCAATAGATTGGCCGGGTGGAGGACAGGTCATTTGCAAAGTCGGAGCGTTAGGCATCGCCTCCCTTCATGAGCGGTAGCTATTCATCCCTGAAGGAGCGGTGCCGTGTCAAGTGGGGCCTGGCCTGGGGTTTTGAGGTTTCGTCGGACGCGCTGGGGCGTGCGTGACTGGCGTCTGCTGTTTCCGTGCAGCTGCCAATGTCTGTGGCGAGTGGCCGGGCAGGTCAAGGACCGGGCGGAGCCTGGCCGCCAGGGGCGGCGCCGGAGGCGTCCTTGAGGTGACCGGCCGGGAGCCCGATGATCTGGCGGGCGGGAAACGGGAGCCGGGGGGCCGTGCTGGTGTATGCGGTTGTGCTCGAGTCCGTCCCCATGTACCGGGTTATTGTCCGGTGACAGTTATCTCGGCCCGGTCCACCCCGTCTGACCTGCGCGGGCCTTCTTGGATGGCAACGGGCGGGTGACTGCTTTGTCATCGAAGTTGGCCCGGCGGCACGTCGCGCACGGTCTTGCCACTTATTCCGGCCCGCCAGGGCGTGCGGCGGAGCGGAGGATCACGGCGGCCCTCGCGATGGTCTCGGGGTAGCGGGCTGCTTCGGCGATGTCCGGGTCTTCGGGGTCCACCCCGTTGGATGCGGCGAGCGCTGCGGCGCGCTGACTGACCATGGCGCGGTTGTGAGCTGCGTCGTTTGCTTGCTGGCGCGCGGTTGTTTCAGCGAGCACTAGCCAGGTGATGCCGTGCCACCGGGCCAGGCGCCAGGCATGCTGGCAGGCCCGGATGATGTCGGGGGCACTGGCCAGGTCGGCCTGGATGGCGCGCCCGGTCCAGATCCTGTGCCGCGCGCATGCTTTCTGGTGGGCTGGCAGATGGACCGGGACAGGACCATTGCAACCGGTCCGGGCAGCGCAGCGCCAGCACGCGCGTGTGGCCCGGACAGGCGGACGGCCATCGCTAGTGCCGGCAAGGGCAGGAAGCGCGCTGCAGGGCACGGCTTCGGTGACGCCTGTCAGCGCGGCCAGGCACCCGGCGTCGCCGGGCTGCAGCCGGCCTGAGGCGGCCAGGTCGTCGCAGGCAGCGGCCCGGCTGGCGAACCATTGCGGGAGGACATCAGTGATGGCGCTCGCCGGCAGGTGGCAGGCGGCGGCCACACGGGACAGGTAGGAGCCGATCGTCTCCCCGGCGAGCGGGGCGCGACGCGCACGGGCAGTGGCGCGGGCCGCCGCTGCGGTCGCGGCATGGACGCCTGGCGAGGACTGCAGACGTGGCAGGCAGTGATGCTGTGGCCGCGCAGTTCCCTGGTGAACGCCGGGTAACTGCCGGCGTAACCCAGCGCGGTGATCTCGCGGTGCAGGCCGGTGCCGCGCAGATGGGCGTCGTCGCCGGCGCGCTGGCGGATGTAGCCGGCGAACGGCGGAAAGTAACCGGCGTGCGGGCGGGGCTGCCCGGGTGCCCGCAGGCCGTTGAGGTAGACGCGGATGGTCTTGCGTTCGTGCTCGAGGTGGCGGGCGATCTGTGACACGTTCCAGCCCTGCCCGGCCAGCTCAATCGCCCGCCGGGCGGTCTGCTCGGGGATCACCGCGGCTGGTGCTCGCCGGCGGAGGCGATGTCGACCGGGATGGATTCCAGGGTCGCCTTGGTGATGGTCTCGCTGCCGTCCAGCACGGCCTGGACCGCGGCGGCGCGGACCAGCCGCAGCAGGCTGCCGATCATCCCGCCGCTGCGGTCGTGCAGGTAGGGCGCCAGGCCGGTCAGGGTGCCGTCGCGGTGACAGTGCAGCCGCAGGCTGCCCTCCAGCGCCGCGATCAGCGCCTGCCACTGCTGGCCGCGGCCGAACGGCCCGGTGCGGATCATCGAGCACCGGCCGGCGATCTGCTCGCCCCGGGTGCCATTGAGCAGCCCGGCCCGCTCGACGCTGATGCCGGCGTAGACGAAGTGACCGGCAGCCGCTCAGCGAAGTACTTGAGGGTGTCGGATGCCTCGGCGCCGTGCCGGGTGCCCAGGTTGACGTTGTGGATCTCGTCGACGCAGATCAGTGTCGTGGCGCCGTCCAGGCAGACGCCGCAGACCGCCTCCAGCACGTCGGTGACGTTCGAGCGGCGGGTCAGCGGCAGGCCCAGGAACCGGGCGAACTCCACCGCGATCATCCGCGGCGTCGCCGCCGGCGGCGCGGTGATGTAGACGACCGGGATGTGCCCGGCGGCGTGCGGGTGGCGCCGGTGATGCATCGTCTCGATCGTCTTGCCCAGCTGGGTCAGGCAGGTTGTCTTCCCTGTCCGGGCAGGCCCGGACAGGATCAGCCCGCACCGTCCGGCGTCGGCGTGCCGGTTGAGGTACTGCAGCCGACGCCCCTCGGTGATCACCTGCTGGATCGTGGGCGTGGCCACGACCAGGAGCCTGGAGTGGTGAGCCAGCCGCATCTCGTCATAGCTCAGCCGGCTGCCCTCGTCTTGCAGACGCCATTCGTCCTCGGTCAGCAGCTCGGGGATGGCGGGCCGGGCGGCGACGAACTCACGCCAGCCGCGCAGCGTGGTCAGCTGCCGCGCGCCGCCGTCTCCGCCCTCGCCCTCGGCGCCGCCGGCGTCCTGGCCGCCCGGTGCCGCAAGTGCGGCGGCAGCCGCGGTCACCACCGCTTGTCCGCTTCGGCGAACGGGTCGAAGATCCCCAGCGGGACCACGTCCGCCGTAGCGTCGTCGTCGCCCTGCCCTGCGATGCCTTCGCCCGGGCCGGGCTGCGCTGGCGCCGGCTCTTCGGGCTGGGGCTGCTCGTGCACGCCGGGCAGCGCGGTTGCCCTGGTGCGGGCGGCGACACGCTGGTCCCGTTTGCTCATCTTCTGTTTCTCCTGATCCTCGGGGCCGCGGCTGGCGCGGCGCAGCAAGCCTGCGACCGCATCGGCGATCTGCTCCTCGCTGGCGTCCTGGCCGGCCAGGCTGCGGCGGGCGTGGTCCCAGGCCAGCTCGCCGAACGGCACCGGCGCCCGGCCCAGGTGCTTCCAGAAAACCGTGATCCAGCCGTCCGGACCGCGGACATGGATGCGGGAGACGTCGTAGGAGTCGTGCCGGACCTCCCACAGGTTCTTCTTCTCCCGCACACCTGAAGGCTGCAGCCGCAGCGGGTTGAGTTCCTCGCTGTCGTAGCTGCGCCGGTGAAGCCTGATCCCGTAGGCGTTGATCGTCCGCCACGACACCGGCAGCAGCTCGATGTAATCGGCGGGGCCGAGCGCGACCGGCACATAGCCGGCGGACTCGACCAGGGCGGCGTACTTCTGGTTGGGGGTGAACGCCCGCCCCGGATGCTCGGGATCGCGCAGCCCGTCGTGCGGGCGGTTGTGCCAGAGCGCTTTACCGACCGTACTTCTGAGTGTCCGTGTTGTTCTCCTGAGCCTGGCTGCCGGGCGTCCTAGACTCCTTTACCGACCTGGTCCGGGGCGTCGTCCATGTGGGGGGTCGGCACCAGGAGGACGGATGACACGGCGGCTGGTCGTCGGGGACCTGCGGGTCCAGCGGCTCGACCGGAGGAACGGGCTGCGGTCGTGGACGATCGTGTGGCCCGAGGGAACGGTTCACGAGGAGGCCGACCGTTTCCTGCGCGTCCACGACGGGTCGGGCACGCAGAGGACCTACGCGTACTACCTGGTCGACCACCTTCGGTGGCTCGACCGCGAGTGCCTGCCGCTCGAAGGCGCCCGGTTGCGGGACCTGGAGCGTTACATGGGCGTCGTCGGCGCCGACGTGATGATGCCGCTGGGCGAGCCGTGGCGGCAGGGCAGGCGTCCCTACGGGCGGGCGGCGCTGTCGACGGCGGCGGCATGCCTGAAGGGCTTCTACCTGCACCAGGCGTCCCTCGGCATCAACACGGAGCTGGGCGGGGCGCTCGACCGGACGAGGCTGCCGACCTGGGCGGACCGGCGGCGAGCGCTGCTGGGGCACGTGAAGACGGAGATGCCGGCGAACCCGCTGGCCCCGAAAGGGCGCTACCGCCGTCACCCGAAGATGCTCCCGGACGGCGCTCGGGAGTCGATGACCGAGGCGGTGGACTCGGCGAGGGACCGGCTGATCGTGTCCTGGCTGGCCGACGGGGGCCTGCGGATCGGGGAGCTGTGCGGCCTGCACCTGGTTGACCTGCACCTGCGGCAGAACGCGGCCTGCGGGGAGTGCCGGCACCCGCACCTGCACGTCTGCCACCGGCCGGGGAACCCGAACGGGGCCGAGGCCAAGACGAAGCACCCCTGGAAAACTGAGGGCGGCGCGGTGACCGGCGGGCTGGTCAAGCGGGTCAGCCCCGCGATGGTGCACGCGTACTTCGAGTACATGACGAGCGAGTACCCGCGGGGAGCCGGGCACGGGATGCTGCTGGTCCAGCTGCGCGGCCCGGCCGCCGGGCAGCCGCTGGCCCCGGTCGGCGCACGCCGGATGCTCGCCCGCGCGGGGAACCGCGCCGACCTCGGAGCCGTGAAACCGTATTCTTTCCGGCATTCCTTCACCTCGGCGGTGCTTGATGCCTCCGGCGGGAACCTGGTGATCGCCCGGGACGCCGGCGGGTGGGCGTCGGCCGCGATGGTCGACGAGGTCTACGGCCACGTCGACGTGCACGATCCCGCGTTCGACGCGGCTCTGCGCGCGGTCTGGGGCGAGGGCCGGTGACGCTCGCGCTGCTGCCGCAGCCGGACGCCCGCGAGGGCCGGGACCGGCTGGAGATCTTGTCCGCGCTGATCAGCGCGCCGTCGTTCGACCCGCTGTTCCGCGGCGACATCGTCAAGGTCCCCGCCGGGCACCCTGTCTACCGGTGGAACTGCCTGGCAGGATGCGAGCGCACCGTGATGGGGCACGGCGATCTTTGCGGCGCCCACCAGGCGCTCTGGCGCAGGCACCGCGACGAGGGCGGGACACGGGCCGGCTTCCTGCAGGCGGCTCAGGCACTCGGGCCGGGCGAGGGGATCGAGGAACGGCCGTGCCGGATCTGCCCGGACCGCCCGGCCTGCCACCTGACGCTGCGGCTCTGCCACTATCACGAGCACCGCTGGTATAGCTACCGAGGCCAGCACGGCGACGGCGCCGACTTCGCCCGGTGGCTGGCCGGCCAGGAGGAAGCCGCCGGCTACGGCCGGTGCCGCGTCCGCGTCTGCCCGGAGACCGCGTTCTCGCCGCTGGGGCTGTGCTCACGGCACGACGCGCGCTACCAGCGGGAAGGCCGCCCGGGGGGGGCGCCGTCCTGCCGGGCCAGTGGGGCACCCGCTACGGGCGCACCGGAAAAGCCGTCCCCGTCGGGTACGCCGACGAGCCGGCCTTCCGCCGCTGGTGCGCGGCGACCGCGCCGGTGCTGCGGCCCGACCAGGTCAACCTCCGGGGCCTGCACCCGCTGCTGAGGGCCGAGATCCAGTGGGGCATGCACTGGCACGCCCGGCGGCAGCACGGGAAGTGGGAACTGTCCCCGATCCAGCGCCTTGCCAACTACGGCCGCGACCGCGGCGTGCGCTCCCTCACCGACCTGGATCCCGGCGACACCGGCCTGCGTGAGGCAGCCGGCCGCGATGGCGCCGGCATCGCGGCCGGCATCGCGGCCGGTCTGCATGCCCTCTACGTCACGCCCGAGGAGACCCGGGAGGCCGGCTACATCCTCACCGAGCACTTCGGCCGGAGGCTCACCGACCGCAGCAGCCGCATCGACCTGGACCGGATCTCCCAGCGGTGGCTGCGAGACCTTGTCTGGGACCACTTCGCCGAGGTCCTGCGGTCCCCGTCATGCCCGCGCACCGGCGGCACCTTCGACCACACCCGCCGGGCCGGACTCGAGCTGAGCGCCTTCCTGGAGGCATGCGCTCCCGGCGGGGGCCACGACCCGCGGGCCCTCACGGCCGGGCACATGCACAAGTTCGCCGCCGACCAGCGGCAGCGCGAGCTCGACGGGCTGGCCTCGCTGGGCGCCAAGGGCGTTCACGGCAAGCCGTCAATCGTGACCCCTCACACCAGGCAGGCCGTCTTCCACCGCACCCGGCGGCTCCTGCGCGGGGCGCTGGAGTCCGGCGAGGCGGGCAGGCTCGGCCTGGACCGGGGCTTCATCACCGCGATGCCCGCCGCCGGGCGCGTGGTCCAGCGGTCCCGGCCGCCGTTCACCGACGGCGTCACGTCATCAGTCCCGCTGCCCAGGTCAGCGGCCAGCACGGTCTCGGTCTGCGCCCAGATCGCCACGTGCGGACGGCCGGCCCGCTGCCCCTGATGGTTATAGGCCACCCCGCGCTTTTTTGACCCGTACACCTCCACGTCAGTGGCATCCAGGTCGATGGTGACCGCTCCCTCGGTCAGCGCCGCCGCCCGCTCCGGGCTCAGCAGGTCCAGCATCCGGGCAGTCGCTGCCGCCAGGCCCGTCTCGACCTTCAGCCATTGTTCCGGGGTGATCCGCCGGGCCAGGCCCGCCGCCGTGGTCGAGGCCAGCCCCGGCACCGGGGTGAGCTGCTGACCGGCCGCATCGGCGCGGTGGCGGTCCAGGCCGGTGAGGAAGTCCTCGCCGGCCAGCTGCGCCGCCGCGATCCCGGCCAGCAACTCCCCGGCGCCGAACCCGCGGTCACGCTGCTTCACCGGCCCGACCGCGCATCGATCGCCCCGATCACGCCCAGCCGGTCGCACAGCCCGGTGACCGCCGCCAGCCCGGCACTCGCAGTTAAAGTTGGGTCCGGCGCGCCGACCCTCGCGTGCTGACGCTTCCGCTTCCTGCCGCGTATGCTCATCACCTGATAGGTGTCCTCTCCCGCCGAGATGAATGTCATGTTGCAATGATCATCATCCCAGCTAAGAGCGGCACCTATCAGCATTAGCGCGGGCGTGTCACCGGCCTACTCGCCGAATCGGGTCAGAGGGATAAATCTGATTCTCCGGTCGGTAAAGAGCGCGACCAGCCACTCATCCAGCAGTTCCTGCAGCTCGGCCATCGACCACAGCGGCTGGTCCTCAACGTGTCGGCCCCGCCGGTCGGGACTGCGGCCGGCATAGCCGGAGACAAACTGGCAGAACAGCGCGGCCACCGACCCGAAGCAGCGTTCGATGGTAAGCATTCAGGTCACCTGACTGGTTGGCGTGCGGGTGTTACCTGTTGTGAGTGCCTGGCTGCGTGATCTTCTGTGAGCCGGCCCAGCGTGTCGTGTTGACTACGGAGGGCCGGCGATCATGATG
>JAJYUU010000242.1 GCA_021792405.1 Actinomycetes bacterium | reverse complement strand
CGTCAAACTTGGCGCTACCTGACGCCATGCACCGCCAGGGCGGGTGCGGGCTCCTTGTCAGCCCGGCAGCGACTCAAGCGGAACGCCGCGGATCGAGGCGTCGAGGACCTCGGCGACATGCGCCACCCGCATCGGCCGGCCACTGCCACCGTCGGCCTCCCGGGCAGCGGCGAGAGCCTGCGCGATCTGCAGTGAGCAACCAGGATTCGCCGAGACCAGCAGGTCGGCGCCGGTGGCCGCGACCGCCCTGGCCTTGCGCTGGCCGAGTTCGGCGGCGGCCTCCGGCTGCACGAGGTTGTAGATGCCCGCCGAGCCGCAGCAGGTCCCCGCGTCGGCGATCTCCGCCAGCATCAGGCCCGGAATGCCGCGCAGCAGTGCCCGCGGCTGGGCGGTGATCCGCTGCGCGTGGCCCAGATGGCAGGCATCGTGATAAGCGGCCGTGACCCCCGCCCCCGATCCGGACGCCAGCGGATGCCGGGGTGCTACCGGTCCGAGATCGGCCAGGAACTCGCTGAAGTCGCGGACGGTCTGGCTGAACGCGGCGGCGCGGCCTGCCCAGTCCGGGTCGCCGGCCAGCAGGTGCCCGTATTCCTTCATGGCCGAGCCGCAGCCCGCCGCATTGACGATCACCGCGTCGACGCCGGCTCGCTCGAACGCTTCGATCGTCGCCCGGGCGAAGTCCGCCGCCTGAGCCCGGCGCCCGCCGTGCAGCGACAGCGCGCCGCAGCAGCCCTGCCGCGGCGGCACGATGACGTCGCAGCCCTCGGCCGCCAGCACCCTCGCCGTGGCAGCGTTGACCTGCGGGAACAGTACCTGCTGCACGCAGCCAGTGAGCATGCCGACAACGGCCCTGCGCTCGCCCTGAGCGGGGACGCGGGCGGGCAGGCTCCGGGCCGCAACCGGCGGCTTCCCGTCATGGCGGGAACGGGCTTCGACCACTCCGCCGCGGCCGGCAGCCGGCGGAGCGGGCGCGACGGCGAGCGCCGCGGCGGCCTCCGGGACGACCCGGCGCAGCAGCTTGCTGCCGGCGGCAAGGCGGTCCAGCCCGGTTCGCTGAGCAACGCGCAGCGGTAGGAGTGCCGCGCGGAGCCGGCTCGGATAGGGGAACGTCGCGAAGATGGCGGACCGGACTGCCCGGTCCCGCAGTGACCTCGGGGGCAGCGGGGCAGGCAGTTGCGGCTGCTGGCCCTGCCCAGGCTGGCCTTCGCCGGGCTCAGCCCAGGTCCTGGCCGCCTCGATGAGCTGGTCGTACTGGACGCCGGACGGGCATGCGGTCATGCAGGCCATGCAGCCCAGGCACCGGTCGAAATGGCTAGCCGCGGCCGCGCTACCGTGACCACTGTCCAGGATCTGGGTGATCAGGTGGATCCGGCCACGCGGCGAGTCCATCTCCTCGCCCCACAACTGGTAGGTCGGGCAAGCGGGCAGGCAGAAACCGCAGTGCACGCAATCACCGGCCAGTCCGCGCAGCGATCCGTCCGGATCCAGCGCGCTGGCAACCGGGTCGCCATGCGCGATGGGCGCCACGATGCCGGCGTCGTCAGCGGTCATCAGATTCCTCCGGGCAGCCGGCCGGGCGCCATCCGGCGCTGCGGATCGAACTGGTTCTTGACTGCTCGCATCAGCTCGAGCGACTGCACTGGCCCCCACATGTCCACCGCAGCCCGGACGGCCGACGGCGCGTGCACGACCACGGCACTGGCCGTCGCGGGCAGCAGACTGCCCGCAGTCAGCGCTTTCAGGCCGACCCGCAAATCGTCGACGAACCCGGTGACCGCGCTCGGGTCGGCATCGTCGGCAACAGCGACGTCCAGTACCCCGGCGCCAGCCGATCCGCTGATGCCCGGGTCAAGCCCGTGCTGCCCGGCCGCCTCGCGGATCGAGCTGAGCACATCTGCGAGCTTCGCGCCCCAGAACGCGACTCGCAGCAAAGTTGCCGGGCGCTCGCGACCGCCGGACGACGGCTGGAGCACACGAAACGCTCCTGCCGCCGCTCCGCCGTCCGCAAGCTCGCGACGACCTGGCAGCTCCTCGGGCTGGTTGGCATCCGTCGCATCCGCGAGCGTGCGGTGACCGGGTCGGTCGCTGGAGCGTTTCGTGTGCTCCGGCGACTGGCCGGTCGTCGCGCGCTCGCCCAGCAGCGACCGCATCCGCTCGGCGCGCGCCGCCACGCTGTGCTCATCGCCTTCGAGCAGCGCCGAAACGGTCAACGGTGCTGTCGCACGGGGCCAGGCAAGCTCGATCGCGGCCGGAGCCAGCGCCGACTCGGCGATTGCCTGTACCGCGGCGGCCGCGGCGGCCGGGTCCGGGCAGTTCAGCGCGATCCAGCCGGTGGCCTCAGGCAGCGGGTGCAGCCGGAAGGTCGCCTCGGCGATCAGGCCGAGCGTGCCGAACGAGCCGGCGAACAGCTTGCCGATGTCATAGCCGGCCACGTTCTTCACGACTTTGCCGCCAGCCTTGGCGATAGTGCCATCGGCCCTGATGACCGTGATGCCGATGAGCAGGTCGCGGGGCGAGCCGTACCGGTAGCGAAGCGCGCCCGCGGCACCCGCGGCGATCAGGCCGCCGATAGTGCCGCCGCCGTTGCCCGGCGCGGTCGCGGGCGGGTTGACCGCGAGCCGCTGGCCAGCCGGCGCGAGGACCTTGGCGAGGTCGTCGAGGCGTACCCCGGCCTGAGCGCTGACCACCAGGTCACCAGCTGAGTGCTCGACTATCCGGTCAAGGCGGCCGGTATCGATGATCAGGTCGCAGCTAGCCGGCGCGGGACCCCAGTCCAGCCGGCCGCCGGTCCCGCGCGGCACGACCGTCAGCCCGAGGCCCGCCGCGGCGCGCAGCACCGCAGCAGCCTCGCCGACCGAGGCCGGTGCCGCCACATAGCTGGCCGGTTCGCCTGCCACCGCGTCGGCCGGACCGGCCGGCGTCACGTGCGCGCAGGCACTGGCCAGTTCCGCTGGAACGCTCAGCACTGTCATGGCTCCTTCGGCCTGCTCAAGGGATTAGCCCGTGGCTGCCCGTTCCCATCAGAATTGATCGATCAGACCCGACGCCACCAGCGGGTGCGGGCCGTGGCGAACCCCGGGTACTTCCCCGCACAGCCGCGGGGTGGGGAACACCTTGCCCGGATTGCACAGGCCGGCCGGATCGAAGGCGCAGCGCAACAGTTGCATGGTGTCCAGGTCGTCGGCGCCGAACATCCGGGGCATGTAGCGCGACTTGTCGACGCCCACGCCGTGCTCGCCGGTAATCGAGCCGCCGTGCTCGATGCACAAGTCCAGGATCAGGCCGGACAGTTTCTCGGCCCGCTCCTGCTCACCGGGCGCCGTGTCGTCGAACAGCACCAGCGGATGCAGGTTGCCGTCGCCGGCATGGAACACGTTGGCGACCCGGATGCCGTGCTCAGCCGACAGCTCGCCGATCCGGTCCAGCACTTCCGGCAGCGCGGTCCGCGGCACGACCCCGTCCTGGACGATGTACGCCGGGCTGATCCGGCCGACGGCGGCGAACGCGGATCTGCGGCCGGTCCAGATCGCCGCTCGCTCGGCCGCGTCCTGTGCGGCCCGGATCTCGTAGGCGCCTTGCGCCGTGCAGATCGCCCGGACTGCCTCGGTCTGCGCTTGCACGTCCCCGGCCGGGCCGTCGAGTTCCACGATCAGGACCGCGCCGGCGCCCTCCGGGTAGCGGCAGTTCACCGCTGCCTCGGCCGCCTCGATGGCAAGCGCGTCCATCATCTCGATCGCACCGGGCAGGATGCCGGAGCCGATGATCGCCGACACCGCCGCGCCGCCCGCACCCATCGTGGTGAACGCGGCGAGCAGCGTGGTGACCGCTTCCGGGATGGGCGTCAGCTTCACCACGACCTTGGTGACGATGCCGAGGGTGCCTTCCGAGCCGGTGAAGGCACCGACCAGGTCGTAGCCCGGCGAGGCCCCGGTCCCGTCGCCTAGCCAGGTCAGCTCGCCCTGCGGGGTGACGATCTCCAGGCCGGTCACGTGATGGACGGTGAATCCGTGTTTCAGGCAATGTGCGCCGCCGGAGTTCTCCGCCACGTTCCCGCCGACCGAGCAGACGACCTGGCTGGACGGGTCTGGCGCGTAGAACAGGCCGTACGGCTCGGCGGCCTTGCTCACCGCCAGGTTGGTGACGCCCGGTTCGACGATGGCGCGGCGGCTCACCGGGTCAATCGCGATGACGTCGCGCATCTTCGAGGTGACGACGAGCACGCCGTCGGCGCGTGGAAGCGCTCCGCCGGACAGGCCGGTCCCGCTGCCGCGGGCCACGAACGGGACTCCGCGGGCCGCGCAAGTCCGGACGATCGCGGCGACCTCGTCAGCCGATCGCGGCAGCACCACCAGGCCGGGCGTGCTGCGGTGCGCTGTCAGCCCGTCGCATTCATAGGTGCGCAGCTGCTGCGGGTCGGTGATGACGTTCGCCACACCGCAGATTCCGGTCAGTTCGGCCGCGAGCCCGGCGGCAACCAGGCCAGTATCGATTGCTCCGCTTTCCACCCTCACAGCATCCCTCGCCCGCGGCTGACCCGCCACTAGCAGGGCGTTGCGTATCGTGTCGGCGCAGTCCCGATGCCCGGGCTTGGCTGGCTAGGCCGGCGCGGCCGCTGGCGCAGGCTGCGGCAGGACATCCGCGACGATGCACGTGACGTTGTCCGGGGCCCCGCCATCGACGGCCAGCGCGATGAGATCCTTCGCGGCCTGGTCGGGATCGTCAACCGTGCGCAGCACCGCGGCGATGGACTGCGCGTCCACGACCTCGTGCAGGCCGTCGGAGCACAGCAGGTAGCGGTCACCGACCTCGGCATCGCGCAGCTGCAGGTCAGGCTCGTAACCGCCCTGCTCGACCAGGGCTCGCAGCACCAGATTGCGCTGCGGGTGCGAGGCGATCTCCGCAGCGGTGATCTTGCCGTCGTCGAGCAGGCTGCCCGGCACGATCAGGCTCACGCTGGCCCCAGGGGCTAAGTCAAACCGGGCATTCGCCACAGTACGGCGCGGGCGGCCCGCGCGCTTGCGCCTCGCCTCGCCCGCCGACCCGGATGATCT
>JAJYUU010000241.1 GCA_021792405.1 Actinomycetes bacterium | reverse complement strand
CAGTCGCCAGCAGGCGGCCATATAACGGGGCACATAGTGTCACCGTCTTGATCTGGCCGGAGCCCTCTTCGCCTACATCAGCCAGCGCCCGCACGCGTTATCGGGCTGGGGCGAAGCCCCGCTAGACATTTTGCGCCGGGCGTTTCCGATGCCAAGTCGCTACTGACCAGTCGATTAGTCCGTTTGGGTCACTTTGGACAGGCCCCTCGGCCGGTCCGGGTTGACTCCGAGCCGGCGAGCCAGTGCCTCCGTCACGAGCTGGCCGGGAACGATCAGCCCGATCGGCGCCAGCCACTCTGGCAGCGCCGGACCGGCCAGCGCGGCGGTGCACGCCGCCGCGAGCGCCTCGCCGCCGCCGATGCCGAACACGGCCGCACCCGCTCCGCTGACCCGACGGGCCAAGTCGACCGTGCCGACCAGGGTCGGTCCCGCATCAGCGGCCACCACGATGGCCGGCGTCTCCGCATCGACCACCGCGATCGGGCCGTGCAGCAGATCCGCGTACGACAAGCCCATGGCGTGCAGGTAACACGCTTCCTTCAGCTTGATCGCCAGCTCGAGAGCAGCCGCGTACGCCATGCCGCGCCCGGACACCACCACGCCCTGCACCTTCGCCAGCGGAGCGAGGATCGGCTCCAGGTCGACCGGGCGAGCCAGCATTTCCGCGACGGCGTCGGGCACTGCCCGCAACTGACCCGGGTCAAGTGCCGCCCCCAGGCCGAGGCCGAGCACAGCCAGCGCGGCAAGCTCGGTCGTGAAGGTCTTGGTAGCCGGCACCGCCTGCTCGATCCCGGCCTGGGTGACCAACGCGACATCGGCAGCCTTCGCCAGCGGCGAGCCGGCGCCGCCGTTGGTGACCGCGAGCGTCCGCGCACCACAGTCCTTTGCCCAGGCCAGCGTCTCGACGATCTCCTCGGTCCGGCCGGACTGGGACAGCGCGACTGCCAGTACACCGGACAGGTCAATCCGCGCCTTGTAGGTCGTCGCGATCGACGGCGCGGCCAGCGAGGTCAGCCGGCCGGCGTGTGCCTGGATCAGGTAGCTGCCGTATACCGCAGCGTTGTCCGAGGTTCCGCGCGCGATGAACAGCACGGTAGAAGTCCGCGCGGCGAGAGCGGCCACCTCGTCCCGGCGCGGCAGCAGGGCGTCAATCGTCGCCCTGAGCGACTCCGGCTGCTGGCCGATTTCCTGGCGCATCAAGGACGGGCCAGCTTGCATGACGTTAGGTCCTCTCTGTGTCCGCGTGCACAGCTGCCAGGGTGCTGGCGGTGCCATCGGTAAACACCAGGCGGCCGGCTATCCAGGTCGCGCGGGTGGCAAGCTGCGGGCTGAGCCAGACCAGGTCGGCTGCCGCGCCGGGCCGGAGGCGGCCCAGGTCGGGACGGCCGATCAGGTCTGCCGGAATGCGGGTGGCAGCCGCGACCGCCGCCGGCAGCGAAAGGCCGCACCGCACCGCGTTGGCCACCGCGCGGTCCATCCGGAGCGCGGATCCGGCCAGGGTGCCATCATGGCGCACCGGCGGCCGGCTGTCTCCGGGCGGCAGCGTGATCATCTCGGCACCGAGCAGGTACTCGCCCGGCGGCATGCCAGCCGCTGCTGCCGCGTCGGTGACCAGCGCGATCCGCCCTGGTGCCGCCCGGAACGCCAGGCCGCACACGGCCGGCGCCACATGGTGCAGATCGGCGATCAGTCCGCTGGTCAGCCGCTCGTCGGTGAGGGCCTGCCCGACGACGCCCGGCTCTCGGTGGCCGAGTGGCCGCTGCGCGTTGAACAAGTGCGTCACCATCCGCGCCCCGCGGTCCGCGGCAGCCGCGACCTGAGCTGCGGTCGCGTCGCTGTGGCCAACGCTGACCAGCACCCCGGCGGCGGAGAACTGCTCGACGGCCGCGAGCGCGCCGGGCAGTTCCGGCGCGATGGTGACGAGCCGGAGTACCCCGCGGCCCGCGTCGCTGAGTTCGGCGACCGCACCTGGAGTGGGTTCGGTGATCCATTTCTCGTTGTGCGCGCCGCGTCGGCCCGGCGCTATGAACGGGCCCTCAACGTGCACCCCGAGCACCCGAGCGCCGTCGGCGGGCAGGTCCGGTGCGAACCCGGCGACAGTCCGCAGCGCCTCGGCGAGGCGGCCGAGCGGCGCGGTGATCATCGTCGGCAGGCATGCGGTCGTCCCCGTGGCCGGCAGCCTGGCGGTCACCCGCGACCAGGACTGCGCGTCGGCGATCTGGAACTCGACGCCGTAGTAGCCATTGACCTGCAGGTCGATAAGGCCCGGCAGCAGGTACCCGTCCGGAAGCAGTACGTCAGCCGTCCGCAGCCCGGTTCCGACCGCGCTGATCACACCGTCGGCTACGGCGACGAAACCCGGACCGGGAACGGGCGGAGCCAACTGGTCAGCGGTCAGGAGGTGCTCAGCGGCAATCAGCATCTGACGGGCGCAGTCAGGGGCTGGCCGCGCTGAGGGTGCCGCGGCCTCCGGCTGACGCGGGTCCTTCGCGCCGGGAACCGCGCGCCGGCATCGTCTCGCCGAGCTGCTGCTGACCGAGCGCCCGGCGCAGGAACTCCCGCATCTCCGCGGCGACCAGGTCCGGCTGCTCCATCATCGCGACGTGCCCGATCCTCGGCAGGACGACGGCGCGGCAGTTCCGGAAGGTGCGCGCCGCCCGCCCGGCCGTGGCCGGGTTGACCAGGCGGTCGTGACTCCCGTGAATCAGCAGCGTCGGCGCCGTCACCTGGGCCGCATCTTGCCAGAGCGAAGCCCGTCCGGGCCGCGCATACTCAGCTACCAGCGCCCTTGTCGAGCCGAGCAGCGCGTCGACCGCATAGCTGAGCCCGTCGCGGCGGACTACCTCAGCGATTGCCTCCGCCCGGCGCTCAGGAGGAAGCCGGCTCGGGTCCGCGTACAGTTCTCCGATCGAGGCATCGGTCCGCTGCTCGGGTGTCATGGCCAGCATCTTGCCCACCAGCCAGCGGCCGACGCCGGGCAGCGCGACGACGGCCAGCCGGGTCGGCAGCAGCCGTGGCCGCAGGTCGGGCAGGGCCGGCGAGATCAGCGTCAGCGTCCGGACCAGGTCGCTGCGGCGCGCCGCAACCCGGGTACTGATAGCTCCGCCAAGCGAATTGCCGATCAGGTGCACTGGCCCGTAGCCCCGCTGCTCGATCAGTGCGATGACCGCCGCGGCGCGCGCCCCGACCGAGTAGTCGCCGTCCGGCGGCGGCGGCGAGAACCCGAAACCCGGCAGGTCAAGCGCATCGCATGTCATCGGCGGTGCCGCCGCCGCTGGCTGGCTGAGCAGGCCCATCAGGTCCGTCCAGTTCAGCGCTGAACCGCCGAGACCGTGCACGAGCACAGCCGGCTCCCCGCCCGGCACCGCCGGGGTACTGCGAACGAAGACTTCACCGGTTGTCAGCGGGGCCAGTTCGCCCGGCCATGGCCGGATCGGTGCTGCCCCGCCCGGCGTGCCTGGCGCTGAGGTCACCCCGCCGGCGAGCAGCTCGCCAAGCCCGAGCGGGTTAGTCATAAGCGAATATGGTACCCGCCGGTAGCCGACACCGGCTCTGCTCCGCCCGCCACTGCCTTCGGGGCAGGCTCACGAGGCCGTCAGCTAGGGACGCAGTCAGGCACTACCCGGTTCTCGTTGCCGGCTTACGTCGTCTTGCCGGTTTCCGTCGCGCGGTCAGCTGGCGCGGCGTGGCCGCCGCTGGGCCGTCTTCGCGTCGTCTCCCGAGGGCGCCTTGGCCCGGCTCGATCCTGCCTTGGCCGTGGCCGGACGCTTAGCCCCGGATTCGCCGGACGCACGAGTTTTGCCAGGAGGGCTCGTCCGCCCGCGGCCGGCCTTGCCGTCCGCGGCCGCCGTTGCCGGAGCGCTTCCGCCGGACCCGGCCTTGGCGCGAGCGCCGGACCCGGCCTTGGCGCGAGCGCCGGACTTGACCGTCCCCTTCGCTGCGGCCGCTCGCCCGAGTTCGGGCGCTTCGTCCGCGCCGCCGGCAACGTCGGGCACGGCCCCGAGCTGCCCGCCGCCCCTGGCCGCTGCGAGGCTGGCCCGCAAGGCGTCCGCCAGGCTGGTCGTCTCCCCGGCCGGAGCCTCGCCGAGAGCTGGCTGAACCACCTCCCTGCCCTCGGTCTTCGCCGCGACAAGTTCCTGCAGCGCCTCGCGGTAGCTGTCGTGAAACTCGTCCGGGTTGAAGTCCATGGTCATCGACTCGATCAGGGAACTCGCCATGCGCAGCTCCTGTGGCCGGACTTCGATGTCGTCGGCGAGGAAAGCAAACGCAGGGTCCCGGATCTCGTCGGGCCACAGCAGGGTCTCCAGCACCAGCACGCCGTCTCTCGCGCGCATGACCGCTAGCGACTCGCGCTGCCGCAGGGCGACCTGGGCAATGGCGATCTTGCCCGACTGCTCGAGCGCGTCGCGTAGCAGGCAGTACGCCCGCGCGCCCGCGGCCTCCGGCTCGACGTAGTAGCTCCGGTTGAGCAAGATCGGGTCAAGCTGCTCGATCGGGCAAAATTGCACAACTTCGATGTTCTTGGTCGTCGGCAGCGGCAGTTCGGCCAGGTCTTCGTCGGTAAGGATGACCATTTCGCCGCCCGGCAGCTCGTATCCCTTGGCGATGTCCTCGTAGGGCACTTCCTGATCGTCGATCGTGCAGAATCGGCGGAACCTGATCCGGCCGCCGTCTTGCCGGTGGACTTGCCGGAAAGCGATATCCCTGGTCTCTGTCGCCGCGTAGAGCCTCACCGGGATCATGACCAGGCCGAAGGAGACTGCCCCCTTCCACATGCTGTGCATGGCATCTCCCTACCCCGCGCTGGATCGGCTACTAATTCTGACGCTGGCCGAACGCGAATGTCAGTCCCTGGCCGGGTACTGATACAACCAGTGTTGTCCGCATTACTCTATTCGGCAATATGTTCGACTGCTAATCTCTACCGGAGGCACGGCAATGAGCGATATGAGTCTCGAGACACCGGACGCCGACGCGGCAGAGCAGCACGCAGACGCACTGCCAGCGGACAGCGACGCTGAGGAGGTCCCCGAGGTGCCGGAGCCGCCGCTCGAGGCTAACGAGGCGGACACCGCCGAGCAGGCTCAGGCTATTTCC
>JAJYUU010000082.1 GCA_021792405.1 Actinomycetes bacterium | reverse complement strand
CCGCGCTGACGCATTGACTGACGTCAAATTGCCATTGCGCGCACCTGTGAGCCGAAAGGCCGGCAGTGCATAATGTGAGAATCATGACGGCCCCGGTCATGAGCGCCAGCCGGGCGATTCGGCACGCCTAGAAGAGCAGGATGCAGAGGAGGACGCACAGGTGAGGGCGCTCATCCTCAGGCCTGCCACGCTAGGGGTGCTTGCCGGCTTCGCGTTGATTGGCTCCACCGCGTTCGGCGGCTTTCAGGCAGCAACACCGAGCAGTCACACAATTGTGCGCTCGGCGATATGCCCGCTGAGGCCGAAAAGTACCGTGCTTTCGGCTGCCAGAGATCAGCGAGCCGCCGATAGCAAATCCCGTTCAGCGAGCGTCCCCGCGTCCTCGCGCAGGCCGGCCAGGCACAGCGTCACACCGAGTGCGTCCGCATCGAGCACCGCTACGCCGTCGGGTACCCCGACCCCAACAGGCACCCCGACCCCCACAGGCACCCCGACCCCGACACCGTCGGCGTCAGTCAGCGCCGACCCGAGCCCAAGTCAGACTTCGGTAACCCCGACCCCGGACCCTAGTCCCACTTCCACGTCACCGAGCCCTAGCCCGACTTCCACCTCACCGAACCCTAGCCCGAGCCCAAGTTCGACCTCGCCGACTCCGCAACCTAGCTCGTCCAGTCCGCCGCCGAAACCGGTCACCGCGCAACTGTGCGTGCGGATCCAGTCGCTCTCCGGCAGCCGGGACGTCAAGCGCGGCCACGACGCGGTTTTCGTCGTATGGGTCTGGTCCACGAAGGCGGCCAGCCGCGCCGTAATGGTAAGCGCCAGCACCGGGTCGACGCGTCACGTCGGCGCGGTGAAATTCACCGTGTGCCCGGCGCCTCATCGGGCCACGTGCGATATCGGGAACCTGCCGGCCGGCCAGGCGGACGAACTGCAAGTAGCCGTCCGGGTGCGCGACACCGCTGCCATCGGCGCGCTCGTGCGCATCTCCGCCAAGGCAACCGGGAAAGGCGCACGAAAGTTCACCGGGAGGGCGTCGGATATCGTCGTCGCGGCCCACAAGGTCGTCCCGAGCTCTTCTCCCAGCCTGTCGCCGCAATCCAGCTTCCCGACTATTCCGGGAACGGGTGTTTCGCCCAGCAATCCTTCGGGCCTGTTCCCCACTGTGGGGGCGAGCCCGAACCCGAGCCCGAGCTCGCTCGGCCCGCCGGCCAATCGCGTGCGTGCGGCAGACGCGGCGGCCACGGTACCGCTGGACGCCCGCCTCATCGGCGGACAGCTCGCCGGGCTTGCCGTGCTCGCTGGCGCGGTGATGATGGCCATAGCACGCCTGTCGCTGCGGACGCCCAAGCCGCCGGAGCGCGCGGACGCTGAGGCCAGGAAATCCTGACCGGCCCAGGCAGCCTGCCGCCGCCGACCTCGGGTAACGTCGCGCTACTTAACAGTCCGCTCGACCAGCGGCCTTATCGCCCGCAGTTCTCCGGCTAGCGTGTCCGCGCTAAGCGCGGGCGATGCGACGAGCCCGAACGTATCGCCATCCGCCCAGGCGCACTCGGCCGGGTGCCCGCCGACCCCCGGTACGCAGGCAGCCTGGCCGCCCAGCGCACCAGCCTTGATCACGAATGCGCCCGGCAGCAGGTTGGTGAAGCTCGAGATGAACGACTGCGCCGAACCGGACAGGTTGCCGCCGACGAACAACAGGATCTGCGGGCTTGACTTACCCGCCTGGCCAGCCGCCTGCTGGTAAACGGCGTCGACGACATGGCTGGCCTCGCCGTTGCCCTTGGACAGGATCTCGGCTCGCAACGCCTGCGCGCCCATGCCCTTGGCGAGCGCAGGATCCTGCACGTAGGACCCCAGCCTGGACGGCGTCACGATGACGTGGTTCGGTCCGCTGTGGGTAAGGACCGTGCTCGCCAGGATGCCGCCGGCCACCAGTGCGCCGACCACGCCGCCGCCGGCCAGGCCGAGCAGAACCGGGTGCCGGCGCTTGCGCCGGGTCGCCCTGCGAGTGGAAGCCCCGCGAGTGGAAGCCCCGCGGTTGTCGCTGCCGCGCTGCGGCGCTGTTGCCGTCCTGACCGGCGCAGTCTCTACCGGGGCCGTCCTGACCGGGGCAGTTCTGGCCGGCGGTGCTCCGACCGGGGCAGTTCTGGCCGGCGGTGCTCCGACCGGGGCAGTTCTGGCCGGCGCGGTCCCGACCGGCGCAGTCTCGACCGGGGTCACAGTTGACGCAGCCAGCGTGCGGTGCGAACGGCCCTTCTTGCGCCCCTTGGAGCGCCGCGCGCGCCGGTCCGGCTCGGCTTCGGGCTGAGCCGGCTTCACCCGGCCAGTCCGCCCGGCGGGCACTGCCGTGTCGGAGTCAGGCGTCTCCAGTTGATCGGGCCGCGGCCACGGAATGCCCGGATCGGTGCGCTGGAAGGCGCTGGTCTCGCGGCGGCCGGTGTCAGCGCCGCGATGGGAAACCGGACGCCGAGCCTGATCGGGCGGGGCAAGCCGTGCGTCGGCAGGCTGCGCCGCGGCCGGCCACGCTGCGCTGGAGTCCGGCGCACGACCGGCAATACGTGCGGCTGCAGGAGGTCCTGATAGTGGCCGCGCCGGCCCCTCGGCCGGCATTGCCGGGCTGCGATCCGGCCGCGGGCGGCTGTCCGGCCGTGGACGCATGTCGTCCGGCCGGGCCAGACTGTCCGGCCGGGCCAGACTGTCCGGCCGGGAACGGCGGGTGTCCTGCTCCGGCGGGCCAGCCGGCCGCACGCTCGCGGGCGGAGCACTGGCACGCCGGTCACTCACCGGCGGAGCACCGGCACGCCGGTCGCTCACCGGCGGGTCGCTCACCGGCCGCCTGCTCGGTGCCGGGGAATCCGCCGCGCGCCTGGAGTGTTCCTGGGCCGGCCCGGCCTCGCCCAGGTACTGGATCCAGTCGTAATCGGCATCGCGCAGAGTGTCGTCCGGCTCACTGCCGCCACGTGACTTGCGGCCGGATCGGCCGCGGCGCTGCGGCTCCCGGGTTACCGGCAGCGGCGCGCTCGGATGGTCAGGCCAGATGGAGTCGGACGAACGATCGCCACGCTCACGGTCGGTGGCCACTCGTCCGCCTGCCCGGCTACCTGGCCTGGCGTCATCGGCGTCGGAGTAGGGCCGACTCAGGTCCTGCTGGTTCTGCGGCCAACCCGAGGTCATAACGGCTGGTACTCCCGAGACTGATTCGGCGTCTCTGCCCGGTTTTGACTAAAACATCATGCGTCACAGCCGACCGTGACCGCCACGTTATCAAAATTTCAGTTCATCACCTGGCGTTATCGAGGGTTTACGCAGACGAACCTTCCCCAGCTAGCAACCGGATTTCCGGCGCCGTAACGCTACCCATAGTGAAGGCAAAATCCGCGTCATGAGATCGCCGGACGGCGCTCACGCCGACAACAACCTCGACCGCAATGCCCGTTCGACGACGTCGCGGCGCTCTGCCAGCACCCGCACGAGCGCCGGATCGCGCTGCTCGGCAGCGAGGAACTCGTCGACCTGGCGCAGCAACTCCGGCGACGCGGCCCAGTACGGGAACAGCCCGTCCGCCAGCACGCGCTTCATGTGATCGCCCCGATTCGCCCACAGGTCCGGCAGCACCGCGAAGTACGCATCGACGTAGGAGGCCAGCAACGCGGCATGCTCTGGCTGGCCGAAGCCGCTCGCCACCGCCATCACGCCCTCGTGGCCGAGCTCTGCCGATTGGGTGAGCAGCTGCCAGGCGGCCTCCTTGTGCTCCGCATCCGGGATCGACGCCCGGCTGGCCGCGGCGTGGCGCCGGCCCTCGTCGGTCGGATCCCCGGCCAGTTCGGCATCGATCTCCGCGTCCGTGACTGCGCCGGTGGCTGCCAGCCGGCGCAGCAACGACCACCGCAGCTCGGTGTCGACGGTCAGGCCAGTGACCGTCTGCGTCCCGTTCAGCAGGCCGGCCACGAAGTCCAGCTGCCCGGCCGTCGTAGCGGTCCAGCCCAGCAGCTGCGCCCAGGCAAGCTGATGGTCGCTGCCGGGCTCGGCCGACCTGAGCAGCTCCAGCGCCGCCGCGGCCAGCTCGGTCTTGCCCTCAGGCAGCCAGTCCGGGTCGGCATTGAGGGCCATCAGCCGGGATGCGGTCAGGTGCAGGATTTGCAGCACCGAGACGACCGGTTCGGCGCCCATGCCGCCCGCCAGGATCTTCACAAACGCGGGAACGGGCAATTCGGCCCGCTGCACCATGTCGAGTACAGCGCTCCACGACACCGCACGGGCCAGTGAGTCGCTGAACCCGGCGGCCGACTCGATGAGAGTGGCCAGCGAACGGTCGTCGAACCTGACAATCGCGTAGGTAAGGTCGTCGTCGTTCAGCAGCACGAGGTCGGGCTGCGCGACGCCGGCCAGTTCCGGCACCTCCGTGCGCGGGCCGGTCAGGTCAGCCTCGACCCGGTGCGTTCGCACCAGCGTGCCCTCGCCAGCATCGCGGTGATACAAGCCGATCGCGATGTGGTGCGGCCGCAGCGCCGGGTACTCCGCCGGTGCTTCCTGCAGCACCGCGAACTCGGCAAAGCTCCCGTCGGCACCGACAGTGAAGTCGCTGCGCAGGGTGTTGGGCCCGGCCGTCTGCAGCCAGGCCTTCGACCAGTCGCCGAGGCTCAGGCCCGAGCTGGCCTCCAGCGCGCGCAGCAGATCGGACAGTGTGGCGTTAGCCCAGCCGTGCTCGGCGAAATACGCCCGAATGCCGGCCACGAAGTTGTCCCGGCCGACGTGGGCTACTAGCTGCTTGAGCACGGAAGCGCCCTTGGCGTAGCTGATCCCGTCGAAGTTCGCGATCGCCTCGCTGAGCGTCGCGACATCGGCCGCGATCGGGTGCGTGGTCGGCAGCTGATCCTGCATGTATCCCCAGACCTTGCGCGATCCGGAGAACGTCGTCCAGGCGTCGGTGAACCGGGTGCCCTCCGCGCTCGACAACGCCGCGCAGAACTCTGCGAACGACTCGTTCAGCCACAGGTCGTCCCACCACTTCATGGTCACCAGGTCGCCGAACCACATGTGCGCCATCTCGTGCAGTATCACCGTGGCACGCAGCTCGTACATCATGTCGGTGACCTTCGAGCGGAACAGCAGCCGCTCGGAGATCGTCACGCAACCGACGTTCTCCATCGCCCCCGCCGCGAACTCCGGCACGAACACCTGGTCGTACTTCTCGAACGGGTAACCGGTTCCGAACAGGCCCGTGTAATAGTCGAACCCCTGCCTGGTGATCGTGAGCATGTCGGCGGTCTCGAGGTAGGGGGCCAGTGACGCCCGGCAGGCCAGGCCCAGCGGGATCACCTGTCCGGCCGGCGTGGTGTGCGTCGCCCTGACTACGTGGTACTCGCCGGCCACGATGGCCGTCAGATAGGTCGACATCCGCGGCGTCGGCGGGAAGTGCCACGTCGCAACGCCGTCACCAGCGTCCTGGCGCTCGGCTGCGGGTTCGGGCTCGGGTTCGGGCTCGGCTGCGGGCTGGTTGGACAGCACAGTCCAGTTCGCCGGGGCAATCACCGAGAAGGCGAACGTCGCCTTCAGATCCGGCTGCTCGAAGTTCGCGTACACGCTGCGCGCGTCGGCGGGCTCGCAGTTGGTGTAGCAGTAGACCTTTCCGTCGGCGGAATCCACCGCCCGGTGCATGCCCTTGGAGTCGGTCGTGTACTGACAGTCCGCGACGACGCGCAGTTCGTTATGCGCGGCCAGGCCCGGCAGCGCGATCCGGCCGCCTGCGTAAGCGGTGGCCGGATCGATCGGCGTTCCGTTCAGGGTGATCTCGTGCACGGTCTGCGCAACGAGGTCGGCATAGCTAGCCGCCCCCGGCCGCGCGCATTCGAAGACGATCACCGACGTCGACCGGAACACCTTGTCACCACGAGTCAGATCCAGCTCGACGGCGTAGGAGTCGACCGTGAGCAGGTCGGCCCGCTGGCTGGTCTCGGCGCGGGTAATCTCGGCGATCTGCATGCTGTTTCCCTGGAGCTAGAGCCGGCGCTGGCTGCCCATCAGGCTAGGGCACGAAGCCCCGGCTCGCGGCCCGTGCGGGCGATGACGTTCCGGTGACAAATTCAGCTGCTACTTGCCCTACCAGGCGGCGGCAACGCAAGATCCTCGGTAGGGACCACGCGGGGAGGCGGCCTTGGGTGACACCGTCCGTTGCCTGGTCCGGGGGCCAGCCAGCCGGTACCCGCGAGGATTCCGGTGGCTCATCCCGGCCTGGTTCATCATCGCGGCCGTGGTCGTGACAGCCGTGTCGATCAAGAGTGGCGGCGGGCTGCCGCTCTGGCTCGGCCTGGCCGAGATCGGCGGACTTGCGCTGGCCGCGGTGACAGCGCTCTGCGTGCTGGCAACTGTCCGCCAGTACGCATTCCGTGCCAACAGTCACGGGATCGTGCTGGGCGTCAGCACCCGCCGTAAGCGCCCCAAGCTGCGCCAGTTGTACCTTCCGTGGCCAGACGTCGCGCAACTGCGGCTGGTGCGGCGGCGCTACGGGGTGCTCTTGGAGATCTCGCTCCGCCCGTCCGCGGCGGTCGCGCACCGGCGGGGATCGGGCGCGCAGGCCATGATCCTGCTGGGTGCACTGGTCATGCCGTTCGCCTTCGGCCGCGGCAGGCCGGCACTGACGATGCCGGTGTCGAACCCGCCGTGCTACCGGGTGCAGATCTGCGGCCTGACAGCGGCTGAGCTGAGACAAGCCCTGGCGGCGGTGCAGCCGGCCGGGCTGCCGGTACGAACGCTGACGAAGAAATTCGTGCTGCGCTCCACGTTGTCGGCGCCCGGTAAGCCGGTAAGCCCGCAGCCCCCGGCACCGGTTGCCTGAGTAATCGCCTGGCCGGACGGCCGTCACCCGTAACTAGCTGGCCGCAGTTATTGGCAGATGTTGACGAGCAGTTCGCCCGCCGGACACTTGACCGTCGGCTGTGATTTCGCGCCCTGCCTCAGACTCGCGGCCATGACTTCCTTCGCTACTACTACCAAACTTCGCGTTTGCGCAGGTGCCCTTGCCATCGGGGCCCTGGCCCTGGCCGGCTGCGGCTCGTCTGGCAGCCCGTCGGGCTCATCCAAGCCGGCCAAGGTAACCCTGGTCGTCTACTCAGCCCAGGGTTACGACCACGCCATGACCGCCGCCTTTCAGAAGGCCACCGGCATCCCGGTCCAGCTTGACGACAACTCCACCGGACCGTTGCTGACTCAGATCGAGGCATCCAAGAACAACCCGAGATGGGGCCTGCTCTGGGTCGACGGCTCCACCGCGTTCGCCGGCCTGGACACCCAGGGCCTGCTGCAGAGGGGCTTCGAGCCGAAGGTGCAGTGGAACAGCCTCGGCACCGCGTCGGTGCCGGCCGACAAGAGCTACACGCCGACCGGCGTGACGCTGATGGCCGCGGTCGTCTACAACAAGACGAAGGTGACCGACCCGCCGGCCACCTGGCAGGACCTGCTGTCGTCGAAGTGGAAGGGCGCGGTCGGCATGAACGACCCGTCCCAGTCCGGCCCGACCTACCCGTTCATCGCCGGCATGATGAACTACCTCGGCGGGGTCAGCCAGGGCGAGGCATACTTCACCAAGCTCAAGCAGAACGGCCTGGTCGTCAACCCGACCAACGGCCCGACCCTGCAGGCGCTCACCAGCGGCCGCATCCAGCTCGCGCTAGTGCAGAGCTCGGCTGGCATCGGCGCCACGTTCGGCCCGAGCGGCGACAAGCAGCTCGCGGTGAAGTACCTCAACCCGGTCACGCTGCTGCCGAGCTGCATCGGCATCGACGCCAAGGCGCCGCTCGCCGAGCGCCAGGAGGCCGAGAAGTTCATCGAGTTCGTGCTGTCCCCGGCCGGCCAGAAGGTCATGCAGTCGGGCGACCCGTACGGCGACTCGCTGTACTACCCGGTCCTGCAGGGCGTGAACCCGCTGCCGGAACTGCCGTCGCTGGCCTCGGTCCAGACCCAGAGCATCAACCCCTACACCTGGGGACCGCAGGAAGGCACCATCAACACCTGGTTCGACGCCAACATCGTCCGATGACGCTCTGCCTGACGCTGATGGCGTCGCGTGCGGCATGGTCAGCCGACCAGGGGCCGGCCAGTTGACCGCATCCGTCAGCACGAAGCGGCCTGGCCCGGCTGACGCCGGGCCAGGCCGCCGGGGAAAGCTGGCCAGCCATGCCCGCCGGCTCCTCCGCGGCCGATCCGTCGGCGGCCTTATCGGGAAACCGATCTTCTGGATCCTGCTGATCCTGTTCATCCTGGTGCCCTGCGCGAGCTCGCTGCTGCTCACGATCTCGCCGCACCTGTTCGACCAGCAGGCACCGGGCCGGGGCGCCCAGTGGTTCACGCTGACCTACCTGCGCCAGGCCCTTACCGGCGCGACCGCGATCGCCATCACGAACTCGCTGTGGGTGAGCGGTGCAGCCGCCGGGCTCGGGCTGGTGATCGGCTTCCCCATCGCCTGGCTGACCAACCGCACTACCCTGCCCGGCCGCCAGTTCGTGTTCCCGAGCATGTGGCTCATCCTGCTGCTGCCATCCTGGCTCCCCGCGCTCTCCTGGGTACGGATCGTCCAGGTGGACGGCGTGATCTACAAGCTCGGCCTGAACTGGCCGTGGCTGACCCACCTGATCATGGGGCCGTTCGGCGTGGTGCTGCTGCTCGGAATGCGGTCGGTGCCGTTTACCTACCTGGCGATCACCGCCGGGCTCGCCGGGCTCGGCCAGGAGTTCGAGGACGCGGCGCGCGTCCATGGCGCCGGGCGGGCGGCCACGCTCCGGCTGATCTGGCCGATGCTGGCCCCGGCGATCTGGTCGGCCCTGGCCATCAACTTCGCCGAGGCGATCAGCGACTTCGGCGTCGCCGCCACGCTGGCCTACCAGTCGAACTTCACGCTGGCGACCTACCAGCTGTATGCCGATATCAACAACTTCCCGCCGAGTTTCCCCAGCGCATCGGCGATGGGCGTGCTCCTGGTCGCGGCAGTCGCGATCCCGCTTGCCCTCCAGGCAAGGGCGCTGCGCGGCCGGTCGTACCAGATGCTGTCCGGCCGCACCCGGCAGGCCGTCCGCCGTCGCCTGACGACGCGCGGGAAGATCGCCGCGATGTCGGGGCTCGGCCTCTTCTACGCCGTCTCGCTCGCCGTGCCGGCGTTCGGCGCGGTCAGCACGTCGCTGCTGAAGAATTTCGGCTCGTCTTTCAGCATCTCGTTCGCGAACTACCGGGCGCTGTTCCACCAGGCCGACCAGCTTGGCCCGCTCTATCGCTCGCTGGCTTACGGCGCGATCTCGGCTACCGTGACAGTGGCCGGCGGGCTCATCGCCGCCTGGCTGCTGTCGCAGCGCCGCCAGAAGTCGTCCCGGCTGCTCGACTTCCTGCTGCTGGCCGCGGTGGCACTGCCCGGAGTCGTGTTCGCGGCCGGCTACATCTTCACGTTCAACCTGCCGATAATGTCCCGGCTCGGCATCAACCTGTACCAGACCGCGACGTTGCTGGTGATCGCCTACATCGCAGCCAGCCTGCCGACCAATGCCAGGGTCTTGGTGGGGCCAGTCTCCCAGCTGCAGCCATCGCTGCGGGACGCCGCGCGGGCACACGGCGCGGGCGAGATGCTGGCCTGGGCCAGGGGCGTGCTGCCCATCCTGTCCAGGCCGCTGCTGATGGCCTGGCTGCTTACCTTCACCGGCGTGTTCCTCGAGCTGCCGATCTCTCAGCTGCTGTACGCGCCGAACAACCCGCCGCTGTCGGTGGCGATCGAAGACAACCTCAGTAACTATGCCACCAACTTTGGCGTCGGCATGGCCCAGTCCGTGTTCGCCGCCGCCATTGCCATGGCCGCGGTCGGCGTTGTGCTGGGCGGCTACCGGCTGCTGGCACCGGCAGGGTGGCGCAGGATAGGAGTGGCGAGCCGTGGCTGAGAGCATCTCCATCGAGGCCGTCTCCAAGGAGTACCCAGGCGGCAACCTGGCCCTGACAGACGTCAGCCTGGTGGTGGAGCCGGGCAGCTTCGTGGTGCTGCTCGGCCCATCCGGATCGGGCAAGACCACCCTGCTGCGCTGCCTGGCCGGCATCGAGCGACTCACCGCAGGCACGATCACCATCGGCGCCACCACGGTTGCCCACGATCGGCTGCACGTACCGCCCGACAAGCGCAACTTGTCCATGGTGTTCCAGGACTACGCGCTGTGGCCGCACCTGAGGGTACGGGATAACGTCGCGTTCGCGCTGCGCCGCAGCAAGCTCGCCAAGCCCGACGCCCGCGCCAGGACGCAGGCCATGCTCGAGCGGGTCGGGCTGGGCCGGCTGGCCGACCGCTACCCCAACGAGCTGTCGGGTGGCGAGCAGCAGCGGGTCGCGCTGGCCAGGGCGCTGGTGGCCGGCACCGGGCTGATCCTGTGCGACGAGCCGCTCTCGAACCTCGACGCTGACCTGCGCGAGCGGATGCGAGTGGAGATCTCGGCACTGGTGCGCGAGTCCGGCGCCACCGCCGTCTACATCACTCATGACCAGGCCGAGGCGTTCGCGCTGGCGGACCAGATCGGCCTGCTGCAGAACGGGCGGCTCGTGCAGTTCGGCCGGCCGGAGCAGATCTACACCGAGCCGGCGACGCCCTTTGTGGCCAGGTTCACCGGACTGTCCGGCGAACTGGCGGTCAGGGTCGCCGGGCAGGATGCCGCCAGCGCCGACAGCACGGTCGAGATCGGCCACGATGGCTCGGCGCTGCTCCGGCCGTGCCGGGCGCGCACCTCCGTGTCCTGGGCGGCCGGCGGCGATGGCGTGCTGCTCGTCAGGCCCACCGGCATCCACCTCGGCGGGATCAGCGCCGGCGATCACCACCTGACCGGCACCGTCGCGGACGTGGCCTTCCGCGGGCGCGGCTACGAGCACGCCATCGACATCTCCGGCCATGGCCGCCTGACCGGCGTCTTCGCGCCGTTCCGCGCCCAGCGCGGTGACACCGTCGGCCTGCGGCTTGATCCCGCTGGCTGCCACGTGTTCCCGGCGGCCGCCGCGGCCAACGGGCACGCCGCAAGGGTCCCGATGTCCGATGTCGGCCCGGAGTTCGCACCGCCTGCGCAGCAGTACTAGGCCGGCCGCCGCGGCGTTCCTCCGCCCGGCGCAGGACGCCAGCCGCGGCGTATCATCGCGGCACACGGCCGGCCGCCCGCCGACGGCCGGCGTGCGAGCATGACCGGCACGCGAGTGCGCGTTCCCGTGGTGATGGCGGCTTTTCGAAGGAGCGGCAAGCATGGCACACGAGGTCAAGGGCGTCGTGGCCGGCGCCAAAGGCGAACCGGTCAGCGTCACGACAGTGCTGGTGCCCGATCCGGGTCCGGGTGAGGCGCTGGTCACCGTGCGGGCCTGCGGCGTGTGCCATACCGATCTGCATTACCGCGACGGCGGCATCGGCGAGGACTTCCCCTACCTGCTCGGCCATGAGGCAGCCGGCCTGGTCGAGGCAGTCGGCCCGGACGTGACCGGCGTGGCGCCCGGCGACTTCGTGATCCTGAACTGGCGCGCGGTCTGCGGCCAGTGCCGCGCGTGCCTGCGCGGCCGGCCCTGGTACTGCTTCGCCACCCATAACGCCAGGCAGAAGATGACGCTAGCCGACGGCACGCCGCTGTCGCCCGCGCTCGGCATCGGCGCGTTCGCGGAGAAGACGCTGGTCGCGGCAGGACAGTGCACCAAGGTCGATCCGGCGATCAAGCCCGAGGTCGCCGGACTGCTCGGCTGCGGCGTGATGGCGGGCCTCGGCGCGGCGCTGAACACGGCCGGAATCAGCCGCGGTGACTCGGTCGCGGTCATCGGCTGCGGCGGCGTCGGCAATGCCGCCGTCCTCGGTGCGGCACTGGCCGGCGCCAGGAAGGTGATCGCCGTCGACGTCGATGACCACAAGCTCGACTGGGCTCGCGGCTTCGGCGCGACCGACACGGTCAACTCGCGGTCGGCCGACCCGGTCGAGCAGATCAGGAACCTGACCGAAGGGAACGGGGCCGACGTGGTCATCGAGGCCGTCGGCCGCCCGGAGACCTACCAGCAGGCGTTCTACGCTCGCGACCTGGCCGGCACCGTCGTGCTGGTCGGCGTGCCGACCCCGGAAATGCGGCTGGAAGTGCCGTTGATCGACGTGTTCGGCCGCGGCGGGTCGCTCAAATCCTCCTGGTACGGCGACTGCCTGCCGAGCCGCGATTTCCCCATGCTGGTGGACCTGCACCTGCAGGGCCGGCTGCCGCTGGAGAAGTTCGTCTCGGAGACCATTGCGCTGGACGCGGTCGAGGAGGCGTTCGCGAAAATGCACCGCGGGGAGGTGCTTCGCTCGGTCGTGGTGCTGTGACGGCCGCAACGCCGGAGACGGGCACGGTGGCCCGGATCGCGATGTGGTCCGGGCCGCGCACCGTTTCCACCGCGCTCATGCGCTCGTTCGGGAACAGGGCCGACACCGTCGTCGTTGACGAACCGCTCTACGGTTACTACCTGGCGAACAGCGCGGTGGACCATCCCGGCCGGGCGGAGATCATCGCCAGCATGCCGGCGGACTGGCGCGAGGTGCTCGCGCAGCTTTCCGGCTCGCCGCTGCCGGACGGCAAGTCGGTCTACTACCAGAAGCACATGACCCACCACCTGCTGCCCGAGGTCGACCGGTCGGCACTGAGCGGGCTCAGGCACGCCTTTCTCATCCGCGACCCGCGGCAATTGCTGGCGTCCTACGCACGCGTCAGGTCCGCACCGGTGCTGGCCGACCTCGGGCTGGCGCAGCAGGCTGAGATCTTCGCGGCGTTCGGCGGGCCGGTGATCGACTCCGCTGACATCCTGCGGAATCCGCGGGCCGCGCTGGAGGCGCTGTGCGATGCGCTCGGCCTGGCGTTCGACGAAGCGATGCTGGCCTGGCCGGCTGGGCCGCGGGCTAGCGACGGCATCTGGGCCCGGTACTGGTACCACAGCGTGTGGGAGTCGACGGGTTTCGGCCCGTACCGGCCGCCCGCCGACGACGACCTGCCGCCGGAACTGGCCAGCCTGGCCGCGCAGTGCGAGCCGTTCTACGCCGGACTAGCCGCGCATCGCCTCCGCCCGTAAGCCGGCCGGGACGACGCTAGGTGGCTGGCTAAAGCATCCGGCGTTTCTTCAGGTAGGCCGCCAGGTCGTCGTAGGCGCCGCCCTCGTTGGCGAACAGGGCGACATTCCGCGCGGCGTCGAACCACGGGCTGAGCGAGGGCCGGACGTCGCCAAGCGCTGCCTCCAGGTCAGCCTGACCGATCATCCGGGGCTCGCCGCGCCGCACCGAGTCGAGCAGTGCCAGCTCAGCGGCCGACTCGCAGACATGCGCGATGTCAGCGCCCGAGTACCCGTCGGTCAGTTTCGCGAGCCGCTCGGGGTCGACCCGCTCGACCGGCCGGTCGCGCAGGTGATAGCGGAAGATCGCGGCGCGGGCGGCCTGATCGGGCGGCAGCACGAGCAGCATCCGGTCGAACCTGCCTGGCCGCCGCAGCGCGCTGTCCACATCCCACGGATGGTTGGTGGCGGCGAGCAGGAAGACGCCCTCGTTACCGCCGGTGACGTCGTCGAGTTCCAGCAAGAGCTGGTTGACCACGGCCCGCATCGGCGTATGCCGCAGGTGGGTGCGCTTCTGTCCGATCGCGTCCACCTCGTCGAGGAACACTACGCACGGCGCGTTCTTGCGGGCGACCTCGAAGATCTCGTGAATGTTCCGCTCGCTCTGGCCGAGCATGCTGTCGACGATGTCAGCGAACGAGACAGCCAGGAACCGCGCGCCGAGCTCGCCGGCAACCGCGCGGGCGACGAAGGTCTTACCGCAGCCGGGCGGCCCGTACATCAGCAGGCCGCCGCGCAGGCTCTTGCCGTAGAGCTTACGGAGTTCGGGATTGCGCATCGGAGCAAGGAAGCCTGCCTCGAGCCGTTGCTTCACGTCCGTCATGCCGGCCACGTCGGCCAGGCGCAGCCGGAGGTGCTCTACGTCGAAGGCGCGGGAGCCGGACTCGCCAGCCGCCTGCGGTGCCGCACCTTCGGCCGCGATGCCCAGCTGCTCCGATCCGCCGTCCGGGCCCACGAACCGCGGCCCCAGCACGTCAGCGAGCTGCGACTCGGCGGCGCTCCAGTCGAAGTCCGGTGCCACGGGCACGGTTCCGGGCACGGTTCCGGGCACGGTTCCGGGCACGGTTCCGGGCGCGGGCGAGGGCGAGGACGGGGGTGAGGATCCGGGCGCGGGCGCGGTTCCGGGCGCGGCAGGGCCAGCCTCGGCCCGCGGCTCACCGGCCCCGGCGGCTGCGGTCGGCTCCCCCTCGGCCCGGGTCTCCGGGTCGTCTGGCTGAGTGCCCGCCGACTGCGCCGTCGCGATCAGGGCCAGCGCTGCGGCGTTCGCCGGATCGGCCTGCAGGACGGCGCCGACCTCGCGGATGCCTTCATGGCGCTGCCCGGCCCCGATCAGCAAGGCGGCGAGGTGCAGGCGGAGCTCGGTATCGTCCGGCATCGCGTCGATAGCCCTCCTGAGGCTTGCGACCAGCTTCGGGTCGAGCTCCAACCCCGTCCTCCTGTCTGATTCATCCCGGATGATGCCCAAGATTACGTTGTCCGGCGGTCACCGAGTGACAAACCGGGGCGACTGCCGTATCAACCCCGTGAAACGCCGGGCCGAACCCATGAACTGCTGACCCGCCGGAGGCAGCCCAGCCCTGGGAGCCGGCTGACGACCCGGCTACCCGAGTCCGGTTGCTGACCGATATGTTCGGGGCGTGCTGCAGAAGTTCGACGAGCGCAACCGGGACCTGATTGTCAATGTCGGCGGGCGGCTGACGCACCGCGATGAGGCTGCGGTCAGCCCGTTCGACTCGGTTGTGCAGGGCGGCGACGCGGTCTGGGAAGGCCTGCGGCTCTACCAGGGCAGGATCTTCCGGCTGACCGAGCACCTCGCCAGGCTGCGGCGCTCCGCGATGGCGCTGGCCTTCGAAACGATCCCGTCGGACGCGGAGATCATCGCCGAGATCCGCCGCACGCTCGCGGCCAACAAGATGACCGACAACGTGCACATCCGGCTGACGCTCAGCCGGGGGGTGAAGATCACCAGCGGGATGGACCCGAGGCTCAACCAGTCCGGCCCTACGCTGATCGTGCTGGCCGAGCACAAGGCCCCGGTCTATGACGGCGACGGCATCACGCTGATTACCTCGAGCGTGCGCCGCACCAGCCCGGACAGCCTGGACCCGAAGATCCATCACAACAACCTGCTGACCTCGATCCTGGCCAAGATCGAGGCAAACGTGGCCGGCGCGGATGACGCGGTGATGCTGGATCAGCGTGGGTTCGTGGCCGAGACCAACGCGACGCACGTCTTCCTGGCGCGCGGCGGGGCGCTCGGCACGCCGACGACGGCGGCCTGCCCGGAAGGCATCACCCGCCAGGTGGTGCTCGACCTGGCCGCGGCCGCCGGGATCTGCTGCACCGTCGGTGACTACAGCCTCGCGCAGCTGTACACGGCCGACGAGATGTTCGTCAGCGGCACCATGGGCGGCCTGACGCCCGTGCTCGCGGTGGACGGCCGGCCGATCGGCGACGGCAAGCCGGGCCCGGTCACCCGCCAGCTAGCCGGGCTGTTCGCCGAGCTCACGGCATCCTCCGGCATCCGGGTCTGCTGACCGCGGCGCATAATGAGCGAATGACATCTCCAGCTAAGGTTCCGGCCGTCTCGCTGCCAGGCGGTGGCCGCATGCCTGTCGTCGGGTTCGGCACCTGGAGAATGCGTCACGACAACGCCTACCAAGCGGTGCTTGCCGCTCTCGCCACTGGCTACCGGCACATCGACACTGCCACCATGTATGCCAACGAGGCCGACGTCGGCCGCGCCGTGCGCGACAGCGGGGTTGGCCGGTCCGAGGTTTTCATCACCACGAAGATCCGTCCGTCCGACGTGGGTGAGGCGCGGTCGGTGCTGCAGCGCTCGCTGGCCGCGCTCGGGACCGACTACCTGGACCTGTGGCTGGTGCACTGGCCGCCGTCGGCCCGCGGTGGCAGCCGCCAGCTCTGGAACGAGCTGATCGAGCTCCAGGCGGAGGGACAGGTCCGCGATATCGGGGTAAGCAACTACACCCTCCCGGAACTCGATGACCTCATCCGCTCGTCCGGGAAAGTGCCGGCGGTGAACCAGATCGACTGGAGCCCGTCCCGGTACGACGCCAATGTGCTCGCTGGCCACGCCGAGCGGGGCATCGTCGTCGAGGGTTACAGCGGGCTGAAGAACACCGACCTGGACGACCCCGTGCTCGCGAAGATCGCCGTTGCGCACGGCGTCACCACGGCGCAGGTAGTTCTGCGCTGGCATCTGGAGCACGACATCATCGTGATCCCGAAATCAGCCCAGCCAGAGCGGATCGCCGCCAACTTCGACCTGTTCGGGTTCGGGCTGACCGCCGACGAGATAGCGGCCATCGACGGCATCGCCCGGCGCTAGCCCGCCGCCTCGCACTGCGGCCGCCTCGCACTGCGGCCGCAGGCCTCAGGCCCGGCCGGACCCGATCGACGCATCCGGCAGGCCGCTGCGCAGCGTCAGGATCTGCGTCACCGTCGCACGGAAAGCCGAGCGGCTGAGAGTGCCGTCGTTGTAGCCGGCTTGCAGCCCCGCCAGGACGTTCTCGCCCTCGGCCGGAGTCTGCGCCGCGGACAGGATCAGCTGCATGCCGGCTTCCGCGGCGAGCAGCGAGCGGTTCTGGATCGATCCGATCGACCTCAGCGCGCCGGCGCCGATCGCGTCGGTAATCGTCACGCCGGTGAAGCCGAGCCGGCGCCGCAGTTGCCCTTGAACGATGACCGAGGACAACCCGGCGGGCCGGGCCGAGCCCAGGTTCGGGTACTTCGCCCAGGACACCATCACGAGCTTGACCCCGGCGGCGATAGCGGACTGGTAGGGCAGCTCGTCGACGGTTTGCAGGGTGTACTTCGACAGCGTGATGGTGACGGGCGCGACGTCGGTGTTCTGGCTCGCCGTCGCGGCACCCAGGCCGGGGAAGTGCTTCGCCGTCGCGGCCACGCCGGTGGCCTGCTGCGCGGTGATGAAGAGCGACCCCAGCCGGGACACGGTAACGGGGTTCATGCTGTACGAGCGCTGGAACTGGTCGAGGAAGTCGCCGGGGGCGCGAAACACGCCAAGCACAGGCGCAAGATTCACGTTCAGGCCGAAGTTGAGCAGGTTCTGCCCCGCGCCGCGGCCGGCCGCGGTCGCCGCAACAGCCCGCTGATGGGGCGTGGGAAGCGAACCAATCGCCTTCTCCGAGTCCACCGGAGCTCCGGGCAACCGCCTGACCAGACCGCCTTCCTGATCCGTCATGAGCAGCAGCGGGAAATTGTGCGCCGGGTTCTGCGCCAGGCTGTTGTTGGCGACCAGCTTCGCGACGGCAGCGGTGAACTGCGTGTAGCTGGCAAAGTTCCCGCCGAAGAAGATGACGCCGCCGACCTCGCCGTGCCGGATGAGCTTCAGCAGCGCGGACGGCGGTGCCAGCCCGGAGTAGCTGTAGATGACCCGCTGGCCGGCCAGCTGGGCCGGCGACAGCGTCGCAGCCAGCGCGGCCTCAGTGCGCTGCGCCGATGCCGTGTCCGCCGCGGCCTTGCCGACTCGGCTAGCGGACGCTGCCGCGTTCCCGGCCTGAGAGGTCGCACCGGAGACGGGGCGCTGGCCGGCCGCCGTGTTCGCGGCGACCAGCAGAACGACGGCGACGGCCACGGACGCGCCGCCGACTCTGCGCAATAGCTGCGGATTCACTGCGCGCTCGCCTTCCTGCGTGGCCGGGGCGGCCTCGCTCACCATCGTATTGCCCGGCGCACGGCAGCAGCGAAGGCCGGCCCGGTGCGCGGCCGTCAGGCAGGCAGGCTCTGCCGCAGTTGCAAGAGCTGGGCAAGCTGCGCCTCGAACGCCGTCTTCGGCAAAGCGCCGTCCGTATACCCATCCCGTAGTCCCTTGACACATCTCCAGCCGGGCAGCGCATCGAGTCCGGTGCATAGCAACGCGTCCATCCCGGCTCGGCCCGCAAGCATCGTCCGTTCCTGCAGCGAGCCATAGGCGCGCAGGGCGCCGGCTCCGAGCGCATCGGTGATCGTCACGCCGGTGAAGCCCAGGCGTCCTTCCAGCTCGCCCTGGATGATGGCCGGTGAGAGCCCGGCCGGCAGCGCCGGGTCGAGCGCCGGGTAGTTGGCCCACGACACCATGGCCAGCTTGGCGCCGGCGTCGATCGCCGCGCGGTACGGAAACTCATCGACGCTGCGCAGCGTCCGCGCCGACAGCCTGATCCGTACCGGGACTTTGTCGGTGTCCTGCGCGGCCGTTGCGTCGCCCAGGCCAGGGAAATGCTTGACGGTGGCCGCCACGCCGCCGCTCTGCTGCGCGGTGACGAACGCGGCGGCGGCCTGCGACACCACGGCCGGATTCATGCTGTAGGAGCGCTGGAACTGGTCGTCGAAGTTGCCCGGTTGACGGTAGACATCAAGTACCGGGGCCAGGTTCACGTTCATGCCGACCGCGCGCAAGCCGGCCGCAGCCTGCGAGCCGGCGAGGGCCGCCGCAATGGCTGGCGTCGCCGCCGCGCCAATCTGCGCTTCGGACTGGAAGGGCCCGGCCCATGGCAGGCGGCGCACGAGCCCGCCCTCCTGATCAGTCATCAGCAGCAGCGGATAATTGCGGGCCGGATTCGTGGCCGCCGCATTGGCCCTGATCAGTTGCCTGATGACGGCGCGCAGCTGAGCCCGGCCAGAGATGTTGGCGCTGAAGAAGATGATGCCGCCGACATCGCCCCGCCGGATCATCCGCAGCAAGCTAGCCGGGACCGACAAGCCGGGGTAACTGTAGATGACGCGCTGGCCGGCCATCTGCTGCGGTGAGAGCCTGGCGATCTCAGCCGACTGGGCTTTCAGCGCGGCCAGCTGCGCGGCTGTCGGCACCGCGGCGGGACCCTGGATCGCTTCGGCCGCCCGCTGCGCAGAGGTCGGCTGAGCCGGCGAGTTCACCCCGTCGGCCGGCCGCGATGGCCGGCTGGCCGACGGCTGGCCGGCCGGCGACAGGCCCGCCGGCGACTGACTGCTGGCCGGCCCGGCAGCCGCGCCTGAACTGGCAGCCGGGACCGGCGAACCGCAGCCGACGGCGAGCACGGCTGTGGCTGCGGCTGCGGCTGTGGCACCGACCGTAAGCCGGCGCCGATGCCGGATAGCTTCCAAGGAAGTGACCTCCGCGGCCTGCCCGATGACCCGATGACCCGATGACCGCCTGGCTAGCCTGGGCTGCGTTATATGACGGAATCAGATTAGTTTCATATGCGACGAGCTCTTTACCCAGCTGCGTCCTGCTGGCGCGCTAGGCGGGGAGTTTCCGGGGACAGTCCAGTCCCTGTTGCCGGCCGGGCCCCTGCCTCGCCCGCGCCGTCGCCGTCGTCGTCGTCGCCTGGCGCCATCCGGCTGGCCGTCCGGAGCGCTGTCTGATGGGCCCAGCGCCCGCTTACCAGCAGGCCGAGCACGAAGATCACTACGCCGCAGCCGGTCACGATCCACCAGCCCGCGTGGCTGGCGGCGGCAAAGCCCAGCCGGAACGGCCCGTGCAGCGCCGAGATGGTGGCCGAGCCGATCACCGCCACGCCGAGCGACGAGCCGATCTGCCTGCTGGTGGAGGCGACGCCCGCCGCGACTCCGGCTTGCTCCCGCGGCATTCCGGAGACCGTGCTGTTCGTGATCGGAGCGTTGACCATGCCGAAGCCCAGGCCGAACAGCACGTAGCTGGCGAGCAAGGCGATCGTCGCCGTGTCGCTGGCGACATGGGCCATGATCACTCCGGCGGCAGTGATGCTGAGCCCGGCCACCAGCAGCGGCGGACGGGTCCCGCGCGCGCCGACGAGCCGACCGGACAGCGGCGAGCAGATCGCCGTCATCGCGGCCATCGGCAGCGTGTACGCGCCAGCCAGCAGCGGCGTGAAGCCGCGCACATCCTGCAGGTACAGCGTATTGACCAGGAGGAAGCCGCCCAGCGTGGCGAACGCGCAGATGGCGATCACGACGGCGCCGGAAAATGGCGCGCTGCGGAAGAATCGCGGATCGATCAGCGGCTCGGCGCACCGGGGCTCGTAGACCGCCAGCGCCAGCAGTGCCGCCGCGGCCAGGGCGAAGCAGCCGAGTATCTTCGGCGACGTCCAGCCGGAGCCAGGCCCTTCGATCAGCCCATAGACCAGTGCCGCCAGCAGCACGATGATCAGCAACTGACCGACCGGATCGAGCTTGCGGCGCCGGGGTGCCCTCGACTCGGGCACGAACAGGGCCGTCAGCGCAAGAGCAGCGATCCCGACCGGGACGTTGACCCAGAAGATGCCGCGCCAGCCGACCGACTCGACCAGCAGGCCGCCGGTGATCGGCCCGAGTGCCATGCTGAGCCCGATAACCCCGCCCCAGATGCCGATGGCCCTGGCCCGTTCCCGCGGCTCGATGAAGGTGTTGGTGATGATCGACATCGCGACCGGGTTGAGCATGGAGCCGCCGACGGCCTGCAGCATGCGGAACGCGACCAGCCAGCCGAGGCCAGGCGCCAGGCTGCAGAGCAGCGATCCGGCTGTGAACAGCACCAGCCCCGTCTGGAATGTCCGCCGCCTGCCGATCCGGTCTGCGGTCGACCCGGACAGCATCAGCAAGCTGGCCAGCACGAGGGTGTAAGCGTCGATGATCCATTGCAGGCCGGAGACGCCGGCATGCAACTCGCGGCCGATCGAGGGGAGCGCGACATTGACGATCGTGACGTCGAGGCCGACGATGAACAGGCTCATGCAGCAGATCGCCAGGACCAGCAGGCGCCGCGAATGGCTCAGCTGGGCTGGCTGCCCGGGTTGCGGCGAACTTCCGCCCGCCGGACCGGTCACTTCGACCGGCTGCCTCAGTTCAGGTGCCCCCATCCGTCCATTATGACCAGGCAACAGTTGGTCAACGCAAAGTTGACGGCCTCATTGGCGTCAACCTATGGTTGACCTATGGCACCTCCACCCTCGCTTCAGGAGCTCATCGAGATAGTCCGGCAGGACTCAGGCTCCGAGCAGCCTCTCGACCAGCTTGTCACGGCCGCCGCCGCGGCCGCGCAACTGGAAGAGACCACCGATGCCCTCCTCGGGCACTTCGTCGACCGCTGCCGCCGGGACGGCCGGTCCTGGACGGAGATCAGCGCTGCGCTCGGCGTGACCAAGCAGGCGGTGCACAAGCGATTCGCGACCGCGCTGGCATCCCACATTGCCGCCTCGACCCCGGCGCCGACCTTCGAGCGATTCACCGACCGGGCCCGGCACGTCATGGCCGAGTCCGGGAAGGCTGCGAGCGCACTCGGCGCCGACGCCGTGGGCACCGAGCATCTGCTACTCGCGCTGTTCAGCGAGCCGCAGGGCCTGGCGGCCAGGGCACTCGCCGCGATGGACGTCAGCGAGGAAACGATCCGTGCCGCCATCCGGGCGGCTGACGGCCAGGCGGGCGGCCAGGCGGGCGGCCAGGCTGGGCCAGCAGGCCCCGGACAGCCATCAACCGGCGAGGCGGCCGCAGCCGACCAGGCGGCCGCAGCCGACCAGGCGGCCGCAGCCGACCAGGCGTCGGTCAGCCAGCCGCGGCCGGTTTACTCCGGGCCAGCCAAGCAGGCACTTCGGGACGCGCTCGCGGTGGCGCTCGAGTTCGGCCACAACTACATCGGCACCGAGCATCTGCTGCTTGCCTTGTACCGGAACAGCGACAGCCTGGCCGCACGGATCCTCACATCGGCCGGGGCGCTCGAGGCGTCTGCCCGTGCCCACGTGACCGCCATGCTGCGCGGACAGGGGCCGGGCCGCTGACAGGACGCCGGCCGTGCCACGGCCGGACCGCCAGCACCGACTCGCGCCAGGGGCCACGGCACGCGAACCACAGCAGTAGTACAGGTGCAGTGCCAAGAGCAACAGCACCAGTACCGCCGCTGTGGTTCCCCGCGGCGCTGGCGGGCAGCTGGCCGCTGGCCATGCCGCCCGCCATGCCCGAACCGCCATGCGCGACCACGGCTCGGCTGTCAGAGCCGACTGGTTCACTGAGCTCGTGACGCAAAACGACAACGATCCCGTTGCCTTCCCGACGGCCGCCGCATGGCATGCCTGGCTCGCCGAGCATCATGCATCGGCTGGCGGAGCCTGGCTGAAGATCGCCAAGAGGGGGGCGCCCGAAGGCACGTTGTCGTATGCCGAGGCGCTGGACGAGGCCCTGTGCTTCGGCTGGATCGACGCCCAGACCCAGGGCCTGGATGACGGCTTCTGGCTGAAGCGCTTCACGCGGCGCAAGCCGAACAGCCGCTGGTCGAAGATCAACACGCAGAAAGCCGAGGCGCTGATCGCGGCCGGGCGCATGCAACCCGCCGGCCTGGCCGAAGTCGAGGCCGCCAAGGCCGATGGCAGGTGGGCATCCGCCTACGCCGGACCGCGCAGCATAACGGTGCCTGATGACCTGGCCGCCGCGCTCGCTGAGAATGCGGCGGCAGCTGACTTCTTCGCGACGCTTAACAGCCTCAACCGGTACTCGATCTTGTACCGGATCAGCACGGTCAAGCGCCCGGAGACGCGCGCCAGGAAGATCGCGCAGTACGTCCAGATGCTCGCCGAGCACGAAACCCTGCATCCGTGAGCAGGCTGGCAGCTAACGGCCCGGTGGCTCAGCCAATGTCGCGATGGCGCAAGCCAGCCAGCCCGGCAGCCGCCACCACCAGGGTGAACGCCGTCAGCCAGAGCAGCGGCGTGACACTGAACGCGCCGCCTGGCAGCTTCGGCACGTGCGTGAACGGCGACACATCCAGCGCTGCCTGGGACAAGTTCAGGGCCGGACCGAACACTCCCAGCAGGCCGCAGATCGCGACTGCCGCCCACCCGGCCGGGATGCTCCACCGCGGCACCAGGCCGACGAGGGCAGCCGTGACCGCCGCAACGCACAGCGCCGCTGGCCACTGCGCGAGGGCCGCACCGATCAGCCGGGGAAGCTGCGTTCCCGCTGAGGAACTGGCCACCCCATAGCCAAGCCCCATGCCGACCCCGGCGGCCAGCAGCATGACGCCCGTGCCAACGGCCGCGAACAGCAGCCAGCTGCCGCCCCATCGCAGCCTGCTGACCGCCGCTGCGAGAACCGGCTCACCGCGGCTGCCGGTCTCCTCGGAGCGGAGCCGCAAGACCGCCGACACCGCGTACGCGGCCGCGACGAGGCCGGCCAGGCTCATGCAGGCAGCGAGATACGCGCTGGTCAGCGCGGCCTGGCCGCCGATCCGGGTGAGCGCTTTATCGACTGCCGCGCTGGAGCCGACCAGCTGCCCAATCCCCTTCGCGACCACCCCGATAGCCAGTCCGCCCGCCAGGAACCCGACGGCCCAGCCGGCCAGCGCACCGCGCTGAAGCCGCCAGGTGAGGCCCGCGATACCAGCCAGCACCCGGCCCGCAGCCGCCGGTCCACTGCTGGACTCCACCAGGCCCGCTCCCTGATCCCGGTGAGCGCCGAGCGCGATCGCGACCGCGGTGCCAAGCACGGCCGCGGCGACTGGCAAGGCCAGCATCCACCAGCGGTCAGCGGTAAACGGCCGGACTAGCTCGGCCCAGCCGATCGGTGACAGCCAGGTCAGCCAGCGCAGGCCGTGACCGCCGCCTGAGTCCCCCACGGCGCGGAGCAGGAAGAATGCCGCAAGCGTCGCGACGACCAGGCCGCGTGCACCGCGTGCGGTAGCGCTGACCTGGGCCGCGAGTGCGCTGACCGCAGCGAGCGCCAGGCCGCAGCCGATCTCCGCCAGCGCGAAGGCGATCGCTCCGGCGACCGGCAGGCCGCCTGCTGCCAGTACCACGGCACTGAGCACGAACAGGGCAAAGTTGGCCGCGGACGCCACCAGCAGCGCGGCGGCAAGCGGCGCGTGCCTGCCGACTGCCGCCGAGCCCAGTAGCTCCAGCCTGCCCGTCTCCTCGTCCGCGCGGGTGTGCCTGATCACCAGGAACAGGCTCATCAGCCCGGCGCCCAGGGCGGCGTAGGCGAGGTAACGCCACGCGGTGATGGCGCCGAGCGAAGTTCCGTGCAACTGGCCGTACAGGAAGGACAGCGCCTGGTCGTGGTACACGCTCGTGGCCAGCGTGGCCCTGCTGGCCGCTGTCCGGTAGACGGCTTTCAGACCGTAACCGCCCGAGGCCGCGATTGCCGTCAGCGCGTATACCCAGGCCGGCAGCATGAAGCGATCCCGCCGCATGGCGAGCCTCGTCAGCTGCCCCGTCCCGGCGAGCACGGAACCTGAGCCAGTCCCCAGCCGCGCGCCGCCCGGAATACTCGGAATACTCGGAATCTCCCGCTTACCGGGAAAGCCAGTTCCCGCTGCGGGAGCCGGGGTGCTCACGGCTGCCTTCCGGCCGCGCCCTGGTTAACCGGTCCCTGGCCGGCGACGCCAGGCTGGCCGTCCTGGAACTGGCCGTCCTGGAACTGGCCGTCCTGGAACTGGCCGTCCTGGAACTGGCCGTCCTGGAACTGGCCGTCCTGGAACTGGCCGTCCTGGAACTGGCCGTCCTGGAACTGGCCG
>JAJYUU010000240.1 GCA_021792405.1 Actinomycetes bacterium | reverse complement strand
GCCCTATGGGATGTTCAGCGACCGGTGCCCAGGCGGCCGAGGTAGCAGCCGGCCTGGCGCGGCTTCTCTCGCTCATCCGCTGGCTAAGCCCGCCTGGGATATCGCTCACCACCGCCTCGACGCTGAACACGCTGGAGCGGTCAGGACCCTTGCGGCTGACCGCTCTCGCCGTAACTGAAGGCGTCACCCAGCCGGCGATGACCCAACTGGTCAGCCGGCTAGCAGACGCAGGCCTGGTGACCAAGTGCGCGGATCCCGATGACGGCCGCGTCGTGCATGTCCAGCTCACCGACTCCGGCCGCGACTACCTTGCCCGCAGGCGCGACTTCAGGACCGGGCGGCTGTCCGTCCTGTTCGCCCAGCTGAGCAAGACCGATCAGGACGCGCTCGCGGCCGCGCTGCCGGCCATGAACGCGCTGGTCAAACTGCAGCGCGATGAGCAGCTCAAGCCGGCCGACAGCACCGGATCCGCGGTTCGAACGGAGCATTGATGAGCGGGACTGTAGCCAGCCCCTTCCGGCAGCCGAAGGCGGTTTTCGCCGTCGCCTTCGCCTGCGTCGTGTCGTTCATGGGCATCGGGCTGGTCGACCCGATCCTGCCGGCTATCTCGCATCAGCTGCACGCCTCGCCGAGCGAGGTAACGCTGCTGTTCACCAGCTACCTGGTAGTGACGGCAGTGGCAATGCTCATCACGAACTTCGTGTCCAGCCGGATCGGCGCCAAGCGGACGCTGATCGCAGGCCTGGTGCTGATCGTGGCATTCAGCGCGGCGGCCGGGGCCGCTCCGTCGATCAGCGGCATCATCGGCTTCCGCGCCGGGTGGGGCGTCGGCAATGCGCTGTTCATCGCGACCTCGCTGGCGGTCATCGTCGCCTCGGCCGAAGGCGGCTTCGCGGGCGCCATCGTGCTGTACGAGACTGCGCTCGGCCTCGGCATCGCGGTCGGCCCGCTGCTCGGCGGCGCGCTCGGCGAAGTCAGCTGGCGCGGCCCGTTCTTCGGCGTCTCCGCGCTGATGGCCATTGCGCTCATCGCGACGATCACGCTGGTCCGCCCGATGCCGCTCCCGGCGAAAAAGACCGGCCTATCGGCGCCGCTGCGGGCGCTGCGCCACCGCGGCCTGCTGACGCTGTCGCTTACCGCTCTGCTACAACTGGGGCTTCTTCACCGTGCTCGGGTACGCGCCGTTCCCGATGAACCTCAGCCCGATCAAGCTCGGCCTGGTCTTCACCGGCTGGGGCGCGCTTGTCGCCATCTTCGCGGTCTTCGGGGCGCCGCGCCTGCAAGCCAGGTTCGGCATCGCCAGGACCATGTACGCCAACCTGTTCCTGTTCGCCGTCGTGATCCTCGTCATCGCAGCCTGGACCACCGACCGGGCGGTGCTGATCCCTGCGGTGATCGTCTCCGGCATCTTCATCGGCGTCAACAACACGATCACCACGCAAGCGGTGATGACGATCTCGCCGGTCGAACGCCCGGTCGCCTCCGCGGCCTACAGCTTCGTCCGCTTCATCGGCGGCGGGCTAGCCCCCTACGCCGCAGGCCAGCTAGTCATCGCGCTGAACATCCACGTTCCCTTCTTTATCGCAGCCGGCGCGGTCGCAGCGGGCATCGTCATCCTGACGACCGTGCACAGGATGCTGGCCGAAGCCGAGCGGGTGCAGGCCGAGCAGGTGGCACCCATCGTGCCAGCGGAGCGGATCGTGCCAGTACTCTCAGGCGCATGCGGGCGCCACCGGAGCGCTAGCCACGAGCCCGGCAGCGTCATCCTGGCCGCCGTCGACGACGCTCCGACCGCCAGCGGAGTGATCGAGGCGGCAGCCCGCCTGGCCGCGCAGGACGGACTGACCGTGCACGTCGTGCACGCCACGGAGGCGGCAGTGGCGGGCGATGTCGCCGTCGACGGCGAGGGCCTGGCGGCCGCTGAGGCGCTGGTCCGCCGCCACCTCGACCAGCTCGCCGGCCACCACATCGCAGCCGAGGGGCAGATCCTGCTGCACGCCGCGGATCACGGCGCGGCCGGCCGGATGGTTGCCGAGTACGCCAACACCGTGCAGGCCGGCACGATCGTTATCGGGGCGCCCAGCCACGGAGGGTTGTCGGCCATCCTGGACGAAAGCATGAGCCATGAGTTGCTGCGCGCCGCGCAGAGCAATGTCCTGATCGTCAACCCAGATGCACCGCCGGCGTTTGCTGCACTGCCGCCGGCAACGTGACCGGCGGCGCTAAGCAGATCGCAACCGTGCCCTATCCGATGGCAACGCCTGAGGACCTGGAAGCGACAGTCACGGCGGTCGAGCCGCCCGGCGGGGCACCATCGGCGGGTGAGCACGCCGACGCCATCCTGCTCGGGACCAGGCTCGCGATCACGAGAGACGACCGATGACAGGCCCGGCAGTGACGCCGCTGAGCGCGGATGCTCTGCCGCCCCGCGGACTGCCCGACCCGAGAGCGTGAGCCGCCCCTGAGCCGGACGAGGCGCCGATCGCCGCGGCGCGCGACCGGACCAGCGCGCCCGCCATAACGGCTGAGAAGACCTTTACGAGCAGAAACGGGCGTTCCGCCGGCACCCGCAACCGCACGCTCGCACGGCGGGCCTGCGCACTTCCCGGACGCTGACGGCGGATCGGCGACCGGCGCGGGCGATGGCCGCACGGGAACAGCAGATAGCCGTGACGGTGACCGAGGGGATTGCGCGGGCGGTAGCCGAGCGGGCGAAGCGCCGGCGCCACCACCGGGCGTTCCCGTACGTCTGAACGTTCCCGGCAGATCTATGCTCGGCGAGAACAGTAACGTGCGGAAAGGCGGCGGTATGGGCGAGCGCACGCGGCCACGGCGGAGTCTGTGGATGTTCGGCGCGGAGTCCGAGGAGCCAAGCTACCAGCAGCGTGCCGCGAGGGCTGCGCAGCTGTCGCAGCAGCTCGGTGTGGAGCTGACCGCGCCGCGCATCCCGCCGGCCGACGCGCTGGACCTTCGCGCCCCGCGGGTAACTCCGCCGGATCACCTGGCCGCGTTCTGCTTCACCAGTACCTGGGAGCGCGCCTACCACTCCTATGGCAGCGAGCGGTCGATATACGGCGTTCGCGGCGACTACCCGAACCCGCCCGACGTGGTCGCGCACCCGCGCGCCGAGGCGGAGGTGGAGGCGGTCCTGTCCTGGTGCTCGGACAAGGGCTACTGCGCGATCCCGTACGGCGGCGGCAGCTCGGTGGTCGGCGGCGTCACCCCGCCGGACGGCGCCGGAGCCATCGTCACCATCGCGCTGGACGAGCTGGACCAGGTCCTCGAGGTAGACGAGATCTCCAGGGCCGCGCTGATCCAGGCCGGGGCGTTTGGCCCGCACCTGGAGGACCAGCTCCGGCCGCGCGGGTACACGCTGCGGCATTTCCCGCAGAGCTTTTCCGGGTCGACGCTCGGCGGCTGGATCGCGACCCGCTCCGGCGGGCACTACGCGACCAACCACACGCACATCGACGAGTTCGTCGAGACGGTGCGGATGCTCACGCCGGCCGGCTGGTGGGAGGCGCGGCGGCTGCCCGCTTCGGGCGCCGGCCCGGACCCGAACCGGCTCGCCATCGGATCCGAGGGCATCCTCGGCATCATCACCAGTGCCTGGATGCGGATCCAGGCGCGACCCCGGTTCCGCGCGACCGGCGGCATCCGGTTCCCGACGTGGGAGGCGGGCTACGAGGCCACCCGGCACATCGCCCAGGCCAGGCTGTGGCCTGCAAACCTGCGGCTGCTCGACCCCGCGCTGGCCGCCGGAGGCGCAGGCCTGGACGGCACCCAGGCCGTGCTCATCGTCGGCTTCGAGTCTGCCGAGCTGCCGCAGCGAGCGCTGCTGGAGCAGGCTGTCGGCATCGCCCGCGACAACGGGGGGATCATTCCCGAGGACGAGTTGCTGGCGGACGACGGGACCGGCCAGCCGACCGGACGGTCCGGCGCGGCGGGCGCCTGGCGCAACGCGTTCATCCCGTCCAACCCGGGGACTGACCGCTGGCCTCGGCCTGATCGGCGGCACGTTCGAGACCGCCATCACCTGGGACCGTTGGCCCGCGTTCGACGCCGCCGTCCGCGAGGCCGCTCGCGACGTGCTCGTACAGAGCTGCGGCGGCGGGACCGTGAACTGCCGGTTCACCCACGTGTACACCGACGGCCCGGCACCGTACTACACGTTCGCCGGCGCCTACCGCGACGGTTCCGACCCCGCCGCTATCCTGGCGGAGATCAAGACGGGCGTGTCCGACGCGGTCATGGCCGCCGGCGGCACCATCACCCACCACCATGCCGTCGGGCGGCAGCACCGCCCCTGGTACGACACCGAGCGGCCCGAGCCGTTCGCCCTGGCGCTGCGAGCGGCAAAGAAAGCACTCGACCCGGCCGGCGTCCTCAACCCCGGCGTGCTCATCGACCCCTGAGGTCACGGTGCTCCCGGCCCTGGGCTAGCTGCCACCCGGCGCCGCGGGCCGACCGGAAGCGCGGCCCGTTCCCGCGTCGCGCGCTCATGGCGCTTAAGTTCGGGAGCCGGCCTGGTTCCGGCTTCCGGATCAGCGACTCCCGGCTACGGGTGAAACCAGGCTTCCCGGCACTGGGCCCTGTCGCGGGTCATCAGCAGCGCGTCCCCGTCCGCGAGATGGTAAGCGGATCCGCAGCGCAGCCGGCTCGTCCAGTCGCTTGCCGGGCGTCCTTATTCCGGCTGGCCGGTTGGTCTGCAGCTGCCGGCTGCCGTCGGCAGCACCCGCCCAAGACGGCGGCCACCTGCGCCTCTGGCAGGCGCACCTGTCAGCAGCGAAGATGACGAGCGCTCCGCATCGCGATTCCCCAGCGATGGTGCAGACTGTCGGCATGAGCATGCTAACCATCGCCGAGCTAGACCAGAAGATCAGGACCGCGCAAGAGGGGCTAGACCACGCCGACGATGTGTACGACCGCAACGTGTACGCGCAGATCGGCGCCGAGTACAAGGCTTACCGGGCCGCCCGGATCGCGCGGGAAGTGACGGATGCCGCGGCCGGGAACGCAGACGTGCCCACGCCGTAACGGCAACCTTCCGGTCGCTACGCCGCCGTCGTCGCTTCCCGTCGAGGACGGTTGTCGTTCGTAGCAGGCCCTCGCCGGCGGCCTAGCGGTGTTGCCCGGCCGC
>JAJYUU010000239.1 GCA_021792405.1 Actinomycetes bacterium | reverse complement strand
CAAGAACGTACCGCGCCGGAGTGTCGTCCAGCCGCAGGGTGTACTCCGGCAGGCCCGACGAGCTGCGGGTGCGCTGACAGGACAGCCCGTCGGCATCCGGCTCGATCACCGCGACGATGGTGCGAGGGGACGTGTCGCCGGTGACAGTGGCCGGGACAAGGATCCAGTTCGCTGCTGCCGCGTAGGGCACCCCCGTCTTCAGCCCGGTGAGCGCGCCGGGCTGCCCGCCGCCGGTCAGCGTCGCGCTCGTGCGGGGCGCCAGCGGCATCGGGTCGGATGGCTCCCGGATCGCCGCCGTTAGCACGGTGTCCCCGGTTGCCACCCCGGCCAGCAGTCGGCGCTTGAGCGCGCTGTCTACGGATCGCGCTATCGGCAGCACGCCGAGTGCGAGGGTGGCCAGTGCCGGGACCCGGGCAGCGTGCCTGCCTACCTCGGTCAGCACTGCTGCGGTGGCTTGCATGCCAAGTTCGTCGCCGCCGAGTTCGGCTGGCAAGGCCAGCGACAGCAAGCCAGTCCGGGCAAGCTGGCGCCAGGGGTAGGCATCGAAGTCAGCGTCGAAGCCCAGGCCTGCTGCAGCACTTCTGCCGTGCTCAGCACTTCTGCCGTGCTCAGCACTGCGGTCAGCCTCAGCACTGCGGTCAGCCTCAGCACTGCGGTCAGCCTCAGCGCGGCTGCCAGCAGCATCCCCGGCGTCTGCAGCATCACCGGCGCCGCCAGCCAGAACGCGCGCGGCCAGCCGCGCCACCTCGACCTCGGCCTCGCCGGGGATGAAGTCCATCTACCGTGCCCCCTCCCTCGGCAGGAGCAGCTGGGTAGTGCTGCCGCCGCCGAGTACCGGGCCGACCGTGCCGGTCAGTGTCGCCGTGCCGTCCGGCTGGCGTTGCGCCGTGACCGACCCGGCGTCCAGCGCGGCGGCGACCGACATATCGCCCGCGGTCAGCGATCGCAGTGCGCTGTGCGCTGACTCGGAACCCGGGCGGCCGCGCAGCACCAGGCCGGCGATCAAGGCCGGCAGCACCGGGCCGGGTACCAGCGACTCGGTGAGCTGGGCCAGCGCCGCACCAAGGTCTGCCCGGCCCGCGCCCGGCTCCAGGCCGCGGACGACGTCGATGACTGCCGCTCGCTTCGCCCATTCGCGAATCGAGGCGTGGAGCGCAAGCTGCTCGTCCGTGCTCGCGATCGGCAACTGCTCCTCCTCGTCCGCCAGCAGTCAAAATTAGAACACGTTACAACTAGGAATGCACTCGACTGTCACTGCTCGCGCAGGTTCGGCGGGTAGGTTCTGATGTCGTGCCCGGAGATGCTTTTTTCCCTGACCCAGCAGTCGCCGCCGAGCACTTGTGGGCCAGTCTGGACGAGGCCTGGCAGGAGGCATTCCGGCAGGCCTGGGACGCCTTCCGCACCGGGAACATCGCGGTCGGAGCATGCGCGGCATCGCCGGATGGCTCGATCGTGCACGCCGCCCGCAACCGCGTGGCCGACCGCAGCGCGCCCGCTGGTGAGATCTTCGGTTCGGCGCTGGCGCACGCCGAGATGAACGTGCTGGCCAGGCTGCCCTACCGGGCCGCTCGGAAGTTCGTGCTGACGACAACCCTGGAGCCGTGCATTCAGTGCTCGGCCGCGATCCGCCTCGGCCCCGTCGAGGCGGTCCGGTTCGCCGGGGCCGACCCGTTGTGGGACGGGTGCCACGACTTCAGTCCGCTCTCCCGGCGCGAAGCAGCTCGAAACAAGGCGGTGCTTTCCGGGCCGCGGTCGGACGAGGTCGGCCTGTTCGGTACCCTGATCTCCCGCTTCGGCCCTGGACTGAACCAGCAAACCGATGCGCAGCTGCGCGCTCTCGGCGAAGGCGACAGCCTGGACCTGGTGGCGCGCCTGGAGGCCGCCGGAGAGGTGCGGGCCCTGAGGGCCGTGACCGTCCAGGACGCATTCGGCCGGCTTTACCCGCACCTCGCCGCATTGCGCGAGCGGGTCGGCCGCTTACAGGCGTATGGCTGGCATATAGGGTGCGGCTGTGCTCGGGGCAGGAGGGCACGCGTGATGTTGACGAGTGACGCGACCGCCTGGCTTGAGTTGGCCCGCGAATTTGCGGACGACGAGTTGCCCGACCTGGTCGCTGCCGTTATCGATGGACTTGACGCGCGGGTGCTTGACCGGTCCGTGGGCACGACGCGGACGGCCGGGGGGACGCAGGTCCGGGTATCGATGAGATTGGGCACCGAAAACCCGTGGATCGCCCAGGAGCAGGCGCTGACAGCACTACGGGATGCATTCGACAGCGCCGTGCCCCAAAGAGCATGCAAGGCACGCGATCTCGCATTCAGCGCCGCGTAGCTCGAAGTCAGTCGCCTCGTCGGCTCGCTCTGCTAGTTCGGCCATCGTGCTGGTCGTCAGATATCAGTCACGAGCTTGACTGGTTGGCCAGTTACTTTGGCAATAGTCTTGAAGTCGCGATCATCACAGAGCACGGTGAGACGAGCGCGCTCCGCGGTCGCGGCGATAAGCAGGTCGACAGCGCCTGCTGAGCGGTGGGCGCCCGTGTCTGTGAGGAGTTGCTGGATCTCCGCCGAACGCTCCCAGATCCCGTCACTCATCGGCACCCAGCGGAAAAGATCGCGCAGCAATCGCTGCTTATCCAGTCGGTCCGCCAGCGACCGAGCTGAGTACAGGAACTCCAGCTCGACAACAGGGCACGCCGCGATTACTCCGGCGGTCAACTGGTCAGACCAGGCTTGGCGCAGCGTGTCCTGAAGAATCCGGAACAGGCCCGAGGTGTCGATCAGGTAGAGAGCCGGACTCACTTGCGGTACGCGCTTTTGTCGCCGACGAACTCCTCAAAGTCGCCGCGATCCGCCATCTCGCCGAGTCGCGCCAGGGCATGCAAACGCACTAGGCGTTGCCCGACTTCGCGAAGGGCGGCGTTGACTGTGTCCTTCTTCGTCGTCGTGCCAAGTACCTCGGCCGCGGTGTCTAGGGCTTCTTGATCGATCTCGATGGGCGTCTTGATCATGGCCACTTCTACCACCTGCTCTCAGCACCCGCCTAGCGTGAGGATACCGTAGATATCCAGGTGTAATACCCACGATGTCTGCGTCGGCTAACGCAGGCAACTGTCGATCTCCGCCAGGCCGTCGGGGCCTTGGTCACCTGAGCCGGGCGTGGCGCTGGCCGCATAGCGCCCGGCCCGGGCTGCAGGCTCCGCGCCAGGCTGAAGCTGATCGCGTTGCTAGGCTCCTCGCAGACAGCGAACGTGATCTGGCAGGCGCTCGGCGAAGGCAGTGCCTGGTCGCGGGGGGACTGGCGGGGACACCGGACGGGCCGGAGAGCACGCTTGCCCGCTTGCAGGAGGACGGAAGGCCGCGATGGCAACGCCGAGAACACGCAACAGCGGCGCCGCTGCGCAGTCGGCCACGCCTGGCCCGGTGGACGCCGATCTGGGCTCGGCAGCGCAGCGCGAGCGGCGCAAGCGGATCCTGGACGCGACACTCGCGCTCGCCTCCAAGGGCGGCTACGACGCGGTGCAGATGCGGGCCGTGGCCGAAGGTGCTGACGTGGCGCTCGGCACGCTCTACCGGTACTTCCCGTCCAAGATTCACTTGCTCGTCTCCGGTCTCGCCAGGGAGTTCGAGCGCGCGCAGGAGCGGCTGGACCGGTCGCCGGTGCCAGGGGACACCGCATACGAGCGGATGCTCTACGTGCTGGGCAGGGTCACCCGGTCGATGCAGCGAGAGCCGCTCCTGATCGAGGCGATGACCAGGGCATTCATGTTCGCGGATCCGAGTGCCGCCGCAGAGGTCAACACGGTTGCCACACTGATGGAGGACATGCTCACCAAGGCGATGCACGACGGCGAGCCGACCGCGGACGAGCGCGCCATCGCCAGGGTGATCGGGGATGTCTGGCTGTCGAATCTGGTGGCCTGGGTGACCAGGCGAGCATCGGCCAGTGACGTGGCATCGCATCTGGAACTGGCCGCGCGGCTGCTGCTGCGCTGAGCGCAGAGCTTCCGCAAGCAGGCCCGGCCTGGCCGATCCACTGGTGCCGCACTGATAACGTTGGCGGTTGATGGTGCATGTCGCATCATTCCGCGAGCCGCCCCCGGAACCGGAAGTAGCTCGCGCGGTCGCTATGCGAGCTGTCCGCTTCCCGGTGAACCTGAGTTTCGCCGCTGTCGTCGACTCTTGACATGACGCGGCCCAGGATCACCGATTGGAGCCTGGCGGACTATGCCTCCCACTTCCGGGCGCGGCAGCGCGCCCGCGCACTACCACGCTGGACCGCGCCGTCGCCCGGCTCGCGGCCAGCGTCCAAATAGCGGCCAGCGTCCAAATAGCGGCCAGCGTCCAAATAGCGGCCAGCGACTGGCTGGCGGCAAGCGACCGCGTCCGGCCGACGCGAAATCCGAGCTTGACCAGGCGCTCGCTGCCGCGGCGGAGCTACCGCAGCCGGTGGCGAGCTTTGCCGAACTGGGCCTCGATGCCGGCCTGGTATCTGCGCTGGCCGCACGAGACATCCGGGTACCGTTCGCGATCCAGGCCCGTGCGCTGCCCGACGCGCTTGCGGGCCGGGACGTGCTCGGCCGGGCCGAGACCGGATCTGGCAAGACACTCGCCTTCGGGCTGCCGATGCTCAGCCGCATCGCCGGCCTAGGAGGCCGGGCAGGTGACAAGGCGCCACGCGGCCTGATCCTGGTGCCCACCCGCGAGCTCGCTCAGCAGGTCGCTGCCGTGCTGACGCCGCTCGGCCGCAGGCTGGGCGTCAGCGTCACCACGGTCTACGGCGGAGTCCCGATCGGCCGCCAGATCGCTCGCATCGCGGGCGGGGTCGACATCGTGGTCGCCACCCCGGGCCGCTTGATCGACTTGCTCGAGCGCAACGCGTGCCAGCTCACCGATATCCAGATCACGGTGCTCGACGAGGCTGACCATATGGCTGACCTGGGTTTCCTGCCATCGGTCACCAGGATCCTGGACCAGACGCCGCCCGGTGGGCAGCGCCTGCTCTTCTCCGCCACCCTCGACCGGGGCGTGGACACCCTGGTGCGGTCGTACCTGGCCGATCCCGCGCTGCACGCGGTCACGCCTGAAGTCGTGGCGGGCGGCGCTGCCGAGCACTCGGTGCTGGTGCTCGATGGCGACGACAAGGTCGCGGTCGCGGCCGAAATCGCCAGCCGCCCGG
>JAJYUU010000238.1 GCA_021792405.1 Actinomycetes bacterium | reverse complement strand
CCAAGCCAGCCAGCTGACCTGACCACAGCACAACTCCGCAGCTCAGGACCCGTCCTCGGCTCCAAGAACCCGTGCCCTGCTCAGAAGAACGGAGGGAGAATTAGTGCGCGTGGAAGTCCGCGCTAAGGAACCATCGGCGTGATCATACTGACCAGACCAGGCCTGTGACGTGGGTCCACCTGTGAAACCGAACCGCAGACCTTCTCCGGCTGTCACCACCAGTCTACAGGTCTTCATCACCAGCGGTTCGACCATTCGCTCGCTTTTGGCCTTTGACCTGTGGAGAGGCCTTCACATCTGGGCGTGACCTGCGGGGATGCACGTTTGTGACGGCGGCGTCCACGGGTTAAGCGGGCGGCGTCCACAGCGTTATGCGGTGTTCTGCCGGGTTCAGCGGGCGGGGGCGTGGCGGCCGGCGCGCTGGTCAGCGACGGCGAGGGTGAGGTCTTCGAGCTCGGCGACCAGCTCGCGCAGCCGGCGGTGGTTGTCGATCCATTGCCGGTAGTCGTCGACCTGGTCGTCGGGGACCTGGCGGCTGACGGTCTTGCCGGCCCGCTTGCGGGTCCACTGCCAGTACGGGCCGTGCAGCTCGGGCGGGTCGGCGTGGCAGCGGCAGCCGGGCCAGCCGCAGCGGACGCTGCGCTGCATGAGCGTGCCGGGCAGCGCCAGGCCGAGGCCGGCCATTTCGGCGGCGATGCGCGCGGCGCGGTCCTGCGGTGCTGGCGACACGTTGTTAATCGTCGCACGCGCGGTGCGTGACCTCCCGGCTTTCTTTCAGTATAAGTTACCGTATGGATACTGGCGGGGTCTCCTACCCCGCGCGGTGGAAGCCAGCTCGCGGGACCCCGCCGGAGGCGGCGGCGTTCGCCCGGCAGGTCGTGAGCGGCTGCGGCGCGCTGGGCCGCGACCGGGCCAGGAACCTGCTGTGGGCGGCCAGCAGGCTGGCCGGCTGGGGCCTGTCGGCCGGGCTGGAGCCGGTGCCCGGCGTGTTGCTGCACCCCTCGGTGATCGAGCGGTTTGCCGCGCACGCGCCGGGCCTGCCTGGTCCGGCCCGGCGCACGCTGCGGACCAGCCTTCGGTTCATCGCCCGGCGCGTGGTGCCGCACCTGGACCCGGCCGATGCGCCGCTGCCCCGCGAGCGGGCCAAGGCCCCCTGCACGCCGGCGGAGATCGCCGGCTACCTCGCGCTGGCAGACGCCCAGCCGACGCTGGCCCGGCGGTCGAGAGCGGCCGCGCTGGTCTGCCTCGGGGCGGGTGCCGGGCTGATCCGCTCCGACCTGCGCCACGTCCGCGGCACCGACATCTGCGCCCGGTCGAGCGGGGTCATCGTTCAGGTGCGCAGCGGGCGGGCGCCACGGGCGGTGCCGGTGCTGTCCCGCTACCACGCCCGGCTGCTGGAAGCCGCCGCGTTTGCCGGGCAGAACTTCCTGACCGGCGGCACCGAGCCCGGGCGGGGCAACATCACCAACCCGCTGACCCGCTCGCTGGCCGGCGGGGGCGGGCTGCCGGTCCTGGACACCTCCCGGCTGCGCGCTACCTGGCTGGCCGAGTGCGCGGCGCTGATCGGCCTGCCGGCGTTCCTGCATGCCGCGGGGATCTCCTGCTGCCAGCGGCTCGGCGACATCACCGCCGCCCTCGACCCCGGCACCGAAGCCGGCGCGGTCACGCTGCTAGGAGCAAGCACGCGGTGAGCGTCCCGCTGGCGGTCATCGAGCACACCATCGCCGCCAGCGGCATCGCCGCCGCGATCGAGGCGCTGCTGCCCGCCGGGCCCCGGGCCCGGCAGCTGAAAACCGGTACCCTGCTGACCGGCATGATGCTCGCCCTGGCCGACGGCCGGCCCGCGCACCTGACCCGGGTGCACCAGGCACTGACCGCACTACCCGAGCCGGATCAAGAACGCCTCGGCGTCATCAGCGACTGGGGGAACGGGCCGCACCAGCTGACCTACCGGCAGGTCGAGCACACCCACCGGATCATCACCCGTGCGCTGGCCAAGGAACAGCCCGACGGCGCCCCCTCCCGCGATCTGCAGCGGGCCTGCGACGTGCTGCTAGAAGCCAGCATCCCCGCCATATATAAGGACACCAGCACCTCGATGGCCGTCGACTGGACCGACGTCGAAGCATGGGCGCGGCCGGTCCCGGCCGACAGCCCTGGCAGCGGCACCGACCCCGAGGCCCGCTGGGGCCACCGCAACGTCGGCCGCAGCATCCAGGAAGGAGAAATGTTCTTCGGCTATTACCTGTCCGCGGCGGTCATGGTGGCCGGCGAGGACGGTCCCGCCGTGCCCGAGCTCGCCCGCCGGATCACCGTCTGCTCCAGCGCCCACGACCCCGCCGCCGAGCTAGCCGGCGTGCTCACCCAGATGCCCGGCGACGGCATTGCCCTCGGCGACATCATCGCTGACTCCGGCTACGCCCACCGCGTCCCGCAAACGTGGGCAGAACCGCTGCGCGCCGCCGGCGCCGGCCTCGTCCAGGATCTGCACCCTTCCGACCGCGGGCCACGCGGCACCCACCAGGGCGCGATCATCGCCAACGGATGCCTGTACTGTCCCAAGACACCGCAGCCACTATTGGAGCTGGTGCCGCTGCCGCCGGGCGCCAGCGCGGCCGACACCGCCGCGCACGACCAGAAAACCGCCGAGCTCGCCCGGTACAAGCTCGGCATCCACGCCGGCGACGACGCCGACGGCTACCGCCGGCATGCCTGCCCCGCCGCCGCCGGCAAAATCCGCTGCCCCCTGCGGCCGGAGTCGATGACCCTCGACCGGTCCCGGCCAGAGATCCTGTCAGTGCCCGAGCATCCGCCCGCCTGCTGCACCCAGCAGACCATCACCGCCGGCCCCGGCGTCGCGCCCAAGACCCGGCAAAAGCACGACTACCCGTCAGCGGAATGGCGGACCTCCTACGCCCGCCGCACCGCCGCCGAGCGGCTCAACTCCGCCATCAAGGACCCCGCCGTCAACAGCATCGACCAGGGCTGGATCCGCCTGATGGGCCTCACCCCGCTCACGCTCTGGCTGGCCTGCCTCATCGTCGTGCGCAACCAGCGCACCCTCGCCGCCTTCCAGGCCCGTCAGGAACACCACGCCCGCGCCGCCGCCCGGCCCCGCACCCGCAAGCGCCGTGACCTCGCCAGCGCTCCAGCCGGCCCCTAACTGACTGACCAGGCCCGCCAGCCCAGATCACGGCAGCAGCCCTCAGGAACCAGCACCGCCCAGCGCGGGCTCAGCCACGCCACCAAACACGCAAGCAGCCCACCGCGCCAAGCCGCCAAGCCCGAAACCAGCCCCAAGGCGCCAACCGCTCGCCCAGCAGACTGTCAGACCCAAATGTGAACATGGAGCCTGGCCAAGTGTGAATACCTCCTGGAGCCCCCTTACGGAATCGAACCGTAGACCTTCTCCTTACCATGGATAAGTTAGCATCTGGTCAGATGGATCGACTTATGCTTTGACCTGCAGATTTTATGTTTGCCTATGCCTCGCTGTGCCCTCAGATGTCTGGCAATGGTCCCCCGCAATAGTCCCCCAATGACCTCTGGCCGGTCTAGCATTGCATCGTGACAGAGCGGCGCAGCAAGGGTGACGACTCCATCTATTTCGAGCATGTCGGCGCCTGCCGTGATGCCAGCAGACACCGCCGGTGCCCCGGCCGGTGGCGCGGCGAAGTCTGCCTTGGGTATGGACCCGACGGCAAGCGCCTCCGCAGGCGGGTAGCAGGTGCCACCAAGGCCGAAGTCCAGGACGCGCTCAAGCAGTTGCACACCGACTTCGCTGCGGGCATCGGCAAGATGCCTACAAGCAACTACACAGTCCGCAAAGCAGCGGAAGACTGGCTGGAGAACGGGCTCCCCTGCCGGTCGGCCAAGACGATCCGCAAGAACAAGGACGTGCTTGAGCCGATCCTCTCGGTGATAGGAACGATCAAGCTCCGGGATCTGGACGCCGCAGGGGTGGACAGGGCGCTCAGAACAATGGCACAGAAGTTCAGCTCCGCCGCTGTAAGCATGGGTCACCTCGCGCTCAAGCGGGCAATCAGATTCGCAGCCGCACGCGATCTGGTGGCACGCAACGTCGCCGAACTTTCCGAGACCCCGGTCGGGCAGCACGGTCGGCCGAGCAGGTCCTTGACGCTGGAGCAGTCTGCAGCACTCCTCAAGGCGAGCTCAGGTACCCGCATCGGGGCGTACATCGCACTCAGCCTCGGAACAGGAATCCGGACTGAGGAAGCACGCGCGCTCCAGTGGGACGCGGTCGACTTCGGCGACCCGGACGCCGCCCCTCCGCGCCCTCCCAGCGTCGCGGTGTGGCGGTCGGTGCGCCACGGCGGCGACACGAAGACACCCAGATCACGGCGGACGCTGCGCATGCCAGCGCTCGCCGCAGCAGCACTGCGCGAGTTGCAAGAACGAGAAGGCCGGGACAGCGGGCCGGTGTTCGCCACGAGAGACGGCGGAGAACTGGACGCCGCGAACGTACGCCGGGAGTTCAAGTCTGCGGTGAAGGCCGCCGGCATTGCCGGGACCTGGACACCACGCGAGCTCCGGCACACCTTCGTCAGCTTGATGTCAGACTCCGGAGTCCCGGTCGAAGAAATCGCCCGCCTTGCGGGCCACGCCAACTCGCGGACCACCGAACTCGTATACCGGCACCAGCTCAGGCCCGTCATGGAGAAGGGAGCCGAGGCGATAGACCAGCTGTTCACTGGCGCTGCCTAACCTGCCGGCCTGTCAGCCAGCGAACCGCCACCATCAAGGAACTCAAGCAGATGATGTCTCCCGATGATCCGACGGCTGCCAGCCTTCCGAGAGCGCAACTCGCCAGAACGAATCAGTTCGTAGATCGTCTCTCTGGCGACACCCAGCACCGCAGCAGCCTCGTCGACGCTGTAGGCGAGCCGCTCCGGTTCCGCAGAGCTAGACCGGTGCGCTAGAGGCCTTATCAGCGCGCCCGATGTGTCACCTTGCTTGCGTGCACCAGACAACTCTGAAGCGCCTTCGTTGACCTTGCTACTCAAGGGATCGTATGTCCAGGACACACACTACGTCAACCCTAGATAATCACTGCGCGTCACCGCAGGGTCACAGACCTCCGGAAGTTGGTGAGCAGCTAGCTCGCTGACGTGCGGGTTTTCTTTCCCGATTTCTGTGCGTAATAGTTTTAACTTGAGTATGATTGTGGCATGCAAGCGGCGGTGGCGGCCATCCTTGA
>JAJYUU010000237.1 GCA_021792405.1 Actinomycetes bacterium | reverse complement strand
CCGCATAGTCCGACCTGCAAGCCGGGCAACGACATGCCCTACTGCTATCAGCCGCTGCTCAGATTGTCAACCTGTGTGCATCAGGCCAGGCCATAGGCCTGATCACGAGACTTTGGCCACAGCCCTGCCCCGAATGCGCCAAGTGAATCCGTCATAACGGTATCTAATTGCAGATAGAACTATTTCAGGTAAAAAGTCGATGACGATGATCGGCGGCCCCGGCGTGTTCATCTGCAACGAGTGTGTCGGCCTCTGCAACGACATCCTCGCGCAACAAGGGGAGCAGGGCAGCGACGCGGTAGCTAACTGGCGGCAGCGGCTGTCCGACGAGGAACTGCTCAGCCACCTGCCTAAGGTTGCCCGGCTCTCAGCCCAGGTCGAGCAGCAGCTCACCAACTGGGTACGCGAGGCCCGCAACCGCGGCATTACCTGGACGCGGATCGGCGAGTCGCTCGGCATGACCCGCCAGTCGGCCTGGGAGCGGTTCTCCGGGGAGGACTGACGGGCTGCCGGGTAAATAGCCGGCGGGCCGCGCGCCGGCGGCCCGCCGGCGATCAGCCGCCATAGCGCGCTAGGGCGGCCCGCAGGCGCTTCTCCAGCCCGGCAGGCTCCACCCGCTCGAGCTTCACATTGTCGCAGCCGACCCAGGACGCGGCCTCGACCAGTGCCCTGGCCATGGGCTCGGCCGCCGCCGGGCTGTCCATGGTGAGCTTGCGCGCGATCAGGGTGCTGCCGCTGCGAGCCGGGTCGACCCGGCCAGCGAGCCGTCCGCGGGCCAGCAGTGGCATCGTGTAGTAGCCGTGAACGCGCTTGGCCCGCGGCACGTACGCCTCGAGACTGTGCTCGAACCCGAAGACGCGCAGGGTCCGCTTCCGGTCCCAGACCAGTGAGTCAAACGGCGACAGCAGCGTGGTCCGGGGCCGGCCGCGCCTTGCCTGCTCGTCCGGCAACTGCGGGTCGAGCCAGGCGCGGACGGCGCGGCCGTGGCGGCCGGCCGAGATTTCCGCCGGCACTAGCCCGGCGGCTTGCGCTACCCCGGCTGCTGTCAGCGCGCGGCCATCGTGCCGCAACCCCGCACCGCCGTACCGCAGCCGCTGATAGTCGGCGAGATCGGCCTGAGTCACCACGCCGAGTGCCCGGGCTGCGACCGCGGCGAGCCTGATGAGGCACTGCGAGTCGGTGAGCGACTGCCTGAGCAGTTCCGGCGGCAGGACCCGTTCAGGCAGGTCGTAGACACGCCGCCAGCCCGTCCGGCGCGCGCAGATCACCTCGCCGGTGTCCAGCAGCCACTCCACCGCGATCTTGGTATCCGACCAGTCCCACCAGGCGCCGCCATTCTTCGCCCCGCCGAGCTCGGTAGCCGTCAACGGCCCCTCCGCCCGGATCCGGCCCAGGACCTGCGCGCAGACCTCAGGATGGCTCTGGTGCCAGCGCAGTCCCCGCTCCCGGAAGGCGCGGCGGCGGAACTCGTAGTACGGCCACTCCTCGAGCGGCAGTACGCAGGCGGCGTGTGACCAGTACTCGAATGCGGCGGGACGGCGCGGGTGCCAGTAGGCCCGCTCGACCTTCTCGCGGCCGATGGCGCCTAGCCGGGCGTAGGCCACCAGCTCATGCGAGCGCGCTAGCACGCTGATCGTGTCCAGCTGGATTCCGCCGAGTCGGCGGAGCATGGCAGGAACGCCGCCACGCCTCGCCCCGGCGCCACTCAGTCCCTGCGCGTGCAGGGTGATCAGGCGTGCGTCGTCCTGGCTCAGGGTGACCTCAGGCGGAGGAAGCTCGGGGGCAGCCACGCTAGGGAGGCTACCGGCAGGCTCCGACAACGGCGCGACGCGGACCGAGCCCCAGGTCAGCTGGGCTTGCCGTGATCAGGTGCGGCTATCGGCCGGTTTAGTACCAATCGTCGAATATCCCGGTGGACATCGCGATCAGCACCCCGACCGCTGCCAGGCCGAGCGAAACCCAGAACAGCCACCACGTCGGCCCGAACACCAGGGCCAGGCCGCCGATCAGGAACGCGACCATGATCAGCGAGACGGCAAACCATGAGACGGGCCGTCCGTGGAAGGTCGGGAAGTGCACCGGCGTGCCGGGTACCTGGGATATGAACGGGGCGACTTCCTGGCCGCCGGCTGCGCTGGCGCTGACGCCAGCAGCTAGCCCCGCGCTCCCGGCGCCTCCCGGCACACCTGGCCCCGGGCTGGGCACGGCCCCGCTCGCGGTGGCTGGGCCAACCTGCTTCGCCATGCGCGGTGCTCCTCTCCTACCGCTTGTCGTGTCCCTATCATTGTGGTCAAGGGCTCCCTATGGTGCGCACTCGACCCCACAGATGGCGATAGCGGGCGCGCCCAGCCGAGTTGCCCGGCAGCGGACTCCGGTTAGGCTGCTATCTGGCCTACCATGACGGTGAGGCAGGAACAGTGGCCTTTGCCATGCCGTTGAATTGCTGAGAGAAGGCCGCATCTTGCTGGCTGCCCGATGGCAGCTAGCGGAGACGGGCCGACCGGGGAAACGCGAGCCAGGGTAAGCCAGCCAGGAGATCGCAGGGAGCGCGACGACAAGTGCCAGCCATCATAGATAGCATCCTTCGCGCTGGCGAGGGAAAGACGCTGCGCAAGCTCAAGGCGATCGTCGGCCAGATCAACTCGATCGAGGAAGACTTCCGCGGGCTGACTGACGCCGAGCTACGGGCAATGACCGACGAGCTCAGGAAGCGTCACGCCGATGGCGAGTCCCTCGACGACCTGCTTCCCGAGGCCTTTGCCACCGTCCGCGAGGCGGGCAGCCGGGTGCTCGGGCAGCGGGTCTTCGACGTCCAGCTGATGGGCGGCGGCGCACTCCACTTCGGCAACATCGCCGAGATGAAGACCGGCGAGGGCAAGACCATCACGGCCGTCCTGCCGTGTTACCTGAACGCCCTGACCGGCCGTGGCGTGCACGTCGTCACCGTGAACGACTACCTGGCCAGGTACCAGTCGGAGTGGATGGGCCGGATTCACCGCTTCCTCGGTCTCGAGGTCGGCGTGATCCTCGCGGACATGGACCCGGACGAGCGGCGCAAGCATTACGCGGCCGATGTGACCTACGGCACCAACAACGAGTTCGGCTTCGATTACCTGCGCGACAACATGGCGTGGGGGCTGGAGGAGTGCGTCCAGCGCGGTCATTATTTCGCGATCGTGGACGAAGTGGACTCGATCCTGATCGACGAGGCGCGGACACCGCTGATCATCAGCGGCCCGGTCGATCAGAACAGCATCTGGTACCAGGAGTTCGCCAAGATCGCGCCGCGGCTGCGCCGTGGTGAGGACGGCGAGGGCGACTACGAGGTCGACGAGAAGAAGCGCACCGTCGGCATCCTGGAATCCGGGGTGGAGAAAGTCGAGGACCTGCTCGGCATCGACAACCTGTACGAGAGCGTCAACACCCCGCTGATCAGCTTCCTGAACAACGCCATCAAGGCCAAGGAGCTCTACCACCGGGACAAGGACTACGTCGTGATGAACGGCGAGGTCCTGATCGTGGATGAGTTCACCGGCCGGATCCTGCACGGGCGCCGCTGGAGTGAGGGCATGCACCAGGCCGTCGAGGCCAAGGAAGGCGTGCAGATCAAGGACGAGAACCAGACCCTCGCGACGATCACGCTGCAGAACTACTTCCGGCTCTACGAGAAGCTTTCCGGCATGACCGGGACCGCGCTGACCGAGGCCAACGAGTTCCATCAAACCTACGGCCTGGGCGTGGTACCAATCCCGACGAACATGCCGATGATCAGGGTCGATCAGCCCGACCTGGTGTATCAGACCGAGGAAGCCAAGTACGACGCGCTGGTCGAGGACATCGTGCAGCGGCACGCGAAGGGTCAGCCAGTTCTGGTCGGCACTACCAGCGTGGAGAAGTCCGAGCGGGTCTCTCGCCAGCTCAAGCGCAGAGGCGTGCCGCATGAGGTGCTGAACGCCAAGTATCACGAGCAGGAAGCCGTGATCGTGGCGAAGGCGGGGCACAAGGGCGCGGTGACCGTCGCGACCAACATGGCCGGCCGCGGTACCGACATCATGCTGGGCGGGAACCCTGAGTTCCTCGCCGACCTCCAGCTCCACCAGCGCGGCTTGTCGCCGGTGGATACCCCGGAGGACTACGAGGCCGCCTGGCCGGAGGCGGTAGAGAAGTGCCGCCGGGCGGTAGCCGAGGAGCATGAGCAAGTCGTCGCGGTCGGCGGCCTGTACGTGCTCGGCACCGAGCGGCACGAGTCGCGTCGCATCGATAACCAGCTTCGCGGCCGGTCCGGCAGGCAGGGTGACCCGGGCGAGTCCAGGTTTTACCTCTCGCTCGAGGACGAGCTGATGGTCAGGTTCAACGGCGACAAGATCGCTCACCTGATGCAGCTGATGAAGACACCGCCGGACATGCCGCTGGAGTCCAAGCCAGTCAGCCGGGCGATCAGGTCCGCGCAGTCCAACGTCGAGTCGCTGAACTTCGAGATCCGCAAGGACGTGCTCAAGTACGACGACGTCATGAACCGGCAGCGCAAGGTCGTCTACGACGAGCGGCGCGCAGTGCTGGAAGGCGCCGACCTGGAGCCGCAGATCAGCGCCATGATCGATGACGTCATCGACGGCTACGTGAAGGGCGCGACCGGCGAGGGCTTCCCCGAAGAGTGGGACCTGGACAAGCTGTGGCGGGCGCTCAGGCAGCTGTACCCGGTCGGGATCACCGTGGACCAGCTGGTCGAGGAGGCGGGCGGTGAGCGCGCGCACCTGACCGGTGACCTGATCGCGGAGGCGGTCAGGGAGGACGCGCGCGCTGCCTACGCCAGGCGGGAGCAGGAGCTGACGCCGGAGGTCATGCGCGAGGTCGAGCGCCGTGTCGTGCTCTCGGTCCTGGACCGCAGGTGGCGCGAGCACCTGTACGAGATGGACTACCTGCGCGAGGGCGTTAGCCTGCGCGGTTACGGCCAGCGTGACCCGCTGATCGAGTACCAGCGCGAGGGCTACGACATGTTCACCGCAATGATGGACGGCATCAAGGAAGACACCGTAGGCAGCCTGTTCAACCTGCAGGTGCAGGTGCAGCAGAACCCGATCATGGCCGAGGACGCGGATGGCGCCGTCTCGGCCGGCCCGGTGATCAGCATGACCCAGTCGGCGCCGCCGGTCGCTGGCCCGCCCGCGGCACGACCGATCGCGGCGCCCATGGCCGCGCAGCCGGCCGCGGCGCAGCCCCGCCGGGTCGCCAATCCCGCCGCACGCCAGGCAGCCC
>JAJYUU010000081.1 GCA_021792405.1 Actinomycetes bacterium | reverse complement strand
GGCCGGCCGGCCCGCAGCACGCCCTCCATCGCGGCAACCGCATAGCCGATCGCAGCCGGGTCGCCGGGCCCGTTGGAGAAGAACACGCCATCCGGGCTCGCCGCCAGGATCTCCGCCACGGTGGCGGTGGCCGGCAGCACGTGCACTTCGCAGCCAAGCGCCGCGAGGGATCGCGGCGTCGCGGCCTTGATGCCGAGGTCCACCGCGGCAACCCGGTAGCGGACGGGCATGCCGTCCGGCGGGCGGACGATGTACGGCTCCGGCGTGGTGACCTCGGCGGCCAGATCGGCACCGGTCATCAGCGGGCTGGCCAGCACCCGCTCCAGCAGTTCCGCCGGGTCGGTGGTCTGCGCGCTGATCCCGGCCCGCATCGCCCCCCGGTCGCGCAGGTGCCGGGTCAGGGCCCTGGTGCCGGGCATTGCGATGCCGGTCACGCCGTAGCGGGCAAGCTCGTCCTGCAGGCTCCGCTGTGACCGCCAGTTCGACGCCAGGCGGGCCGGCTCGCGCACCACATAGCCGCTGACCCAGATCCGCCGCGACTCCGGATCGGCATCGTTGATCCCGGTGTTGCCGATGTGCGGTGCGGTCATCGCCACGATCTGGCGCGCGTACGAGGGATCGGTCAGCGTTTCCTGGTATCCCGTCATGCCGGTGTTGAAGACCATCTCGCCGAACGCCTCGCCTTCGGCGCCGAAGTTGACGCCGCCGAAGGTAGTGCCGTCCTCGAGCACGAGGATCGCCGGACGCTGCGATGGCAGCGGCACCGGGCAGGCGCCCGCCGCGGGCCGGACAGCAGGAGCGGTCATCGGGCTAGCTTCCCGTCCAGCACGGTGGGCTCGCCGCGCAGGAACGTGGCGATCACCTGCCCTGGCAGCCCCATCCCGGCGAACGGGGTGTTGCGGCTGCGGGAGGCATGCTGCGCCGGGTCGACGATGCTGCGCGCCGCCGGATCGTAGAGCACCAGGTTGGCCGGCGAGCCCGGGTCAAGCGGACGGCCGTGCAGCGCCGCCGAGAGCGCCGGCGAGTTGCCGTCAAGCTGGCCGATCGCGGCCGGGCGGGCGGACATCCGGTCGGCTACCCCGGCCCAGTCCAGCAAGCCGGTCTCCACCATGGTCGCGTGCACGACACGGAGCGCGGTCTCCAGGCCGGTCATCCCGAAGGCCGCCACCTGCCACTCGGTCTCCTTGTCCTCGACCGGATGCGGGGCGTGGTCGGTCGCGACGCAGTCGATGGTGCCGTCGGCGAGCCCGGCGCGCAACGCGGCCACGTCGGCCCGAGTGCGAAGCGGCGGGTTGACCTTGTACACCGGGTCATAGTTCGCCGCGAGGTCGTCGGTCAGCATCAGGTGGTGGGGCGTGACCTCGGCCGTTACCCGCCAGCCCTTGGACTTGGCCCAGCGAATGATTTCCACCGATCCGGCGGTGGACACGTGACAGACATGCAGGGCCGCGCCGACATGGGCGGCCAGCAGGCAGTCCCTGGCGATGATCGCCTCCTCGGCAACTGCGGGCCAGCCCGTCAGGCCGAGCAGTCCGGACATCTCCCCCTCGTTCAGCTGCGCGGCATCGGTCAGCCGCGGCTCCTGCGCGTGCTGCGCGATCACGCCGCCGAAGGCCTTGACGTACTCCAGCGCCCGGCGCATCAGCATCGCGTCGGACACGCATCGCCCGTCATCGGAGAAGATCCGGACCTGGGCCGCCGAGTCCGCCATCGCGCCGAGTTCCGCGAGTTGCCTGCCCTCCAGGCCGGATGTCACCGCGCCGACCGGCCGGACGTCGCACAGGCCTGCCTGCCGGCCGAGCCGCCAGATCTGCTCGACCACGCCAGCCGTGTCGGCCACCGGGGTGGTGTTCGCCATCGCGTGAACGGCGGTGTAACCGCCCAGAGCCGCCGCGCGCGTGCCGGTGAGCACCGTCTCCGCGTCTTCGCGGCCTGGTTCGCGCAGGTGAGCGTGCAGGTCCACGAGTCCGGGCAAGGCGATGAGCCCGGCACCGTCCAGCACCCGCGCGCCTGCCGCCGTCAGCCCCGTGCCGGTCTCGGTGATCCGCCCGCCGGCCAGGATCAGGTCGGCCAGCTCACCGTCGGCCAGCCGTACGCCGCTGATCAGCCATGTCCCGCTGCCGGCCAGTTCACTGGCGGCCATATCCCGGCCGGTCACCGGGCTGCCTCCGATGCCTCGCCGCTCAGCCAGCCGACCCGAAGCTGGCCAGGGCTGGCCCGGCCGCCACCGGCTCGCCCGGCCAGCACTTCGGCCGTGCCCGGATCAGCACCGCCCAGTTCAGCACCGCCCAGTTCAGCACCGCCCAGTTCAGCACCGCCCAGTTCAGCACCGGCCGGGTCAGCACCGCCGAGCAGCAGGTAGAGGACTGCCATCCGGACGCTGACCCCGTTGGCCACCTGCTCGACGATCGTCGAGCGGCCCGAGTCGGCCACTTCGGCCGCGATCTCGACGCCGCGGTTCATCGGGCCGGGATGCATAACGATCGCGTGGTCGGGCAGCAGCGCCATCCGGGCAGCATCGAGACCGTACCTTCTGCTGTACTCGCGCACGGTCGGGAAGTAGGCGGCGTTCATCCGCTCAGCCTGCACCCGGAGCATCATCACCACATCGGTCTTCGGCAGCACCGTTGACAGGTCGTAGGAGACTTCGCATGGCCAGGCCGATACCGCGACCGGCAGCAGCGTAGGCGGCGCCACCAGCGTGACATCGGCACCCAGCGTGTGCAGCAGCAGCACGTTCGACCTAGCCACCCGGCTGTGCAGCACGTCGCCGACGATCGCGACGCGCAGGCCGTCAAGCCGGCCGAGCCTGCGGCGCATGGTGAACGCGTCCAGCAGTGCCTGGGTCGGATGCTCGTGCGTGCCGTCACCGGCATTGACGACGCTCCCGCGCACCCAGCCGGTCAGGCGATGCGGCGCACCGGACGCCTGGTGCCTGATCACGACCGCGTCAGCGCCCATCGCCTCGAGGGTGAGCGCGGTGTCCTTCAGGCTCTCCCCCTTGGCAACGCTGGAGCCCTTGGCGGAGAAGTTGATCACGTCCGCCGACAGCCGCTTGGCTGCCGCCTCGAAAGAGATCCTGGTCCGGGTGGAATCCTCGTAGAAGAGGTTGACCACGGTCCTGCCGCGCAACGTCGGCAGCTTGCGGATCGGCCGGTCGGCCATCTGAGCCAGTTCCCCGGCAGTGTCCAGGATCAGCAGCGCGTCGTCGCGGCTCAGGTCCGCTGCGGATATCAGGTGCCGGATCATCGGGCGACTCCCGTCTGGATGCTGTCCCCGGCCTGATGACTGCTTTCGCCAGGACCAGTTCCAGGGCCCGGGCCTCCGGCCGCGGCGCCAGCCCCGGCCGCGTCAGGGCCGCGGGCCGTGCCGGGCTCAGCCTCGCGGCCGGAGCCGAGCATGACAGCGTCCTGGCCATCGGTCTCGGTCAGCAGCACCTGCACCAGCTCGCGCTGCGACGTCGGCAGGTTCTTGCCCACGTAGTCAGCTCGGATAGGCAGTTCACGATGCCCGCGGTCGACGAGCACGGCCAGCTGCACCGCTCGCGGTCTGCCGAGCTCGCCGAGCGCATCCAGCGCCGCGCGTACGGTCCGGCCTGAATAGAGCACGTCATCGACCAGTACCACGATCTTGCCGTCGATGCCGGACGAGGGAACTGCGGTGTGACCGAGCCTCCTGGCTGGGCGCAGCCGCAGGTCGTCCCGGTACATCGTGACGTCCAGGGATCCGGCCGGGGCCGGGCGTCCTTCGACCAGGCTGAGCTTTGATGCCAGCCGGTGAGCCAGCGGTACTCCCCTGGTCGGGATGCCCATCAGGACGACGTCAGCAGCGCCGTTGGTGCGCTCGAGTATCTCGTGCGCGACCCTCGTCAGCGCCCTGCTGATCTCCTCCGGCCCGAGAACGGTCTTACGGCCAGCTGGCGGCGCCGAGCGCACCGGGCCTGATCCGGCCCCCGCCGCGCCAACGGCATCCGCGCTGCCGGGATGCTGCTCGTGCATCAAAAAGGACCCCCTTTCCCGCCTCACAGGACGGGGCTTAAAGGACGTCTGTCCGCACAACCGTACCAGGCGCGGCGCACTGGCCGGGGCAACCCGACCATGGTCATTTCTCGGTCAGAACATGCCTAGGCGGGCATTCCTCAAGCGCACTGGCAGTGCGCCCGCCCGCCAGGGGGATGACTTAGCACCCCAGACGTGCACATCAAAACGCACATATATGTATGAACCGTAACCGGCAACCGCGCGTTACGGATGCTAAGTCGCCCCAGGCCGCCCGCTGGCAGGCGCAGCCATCACCGAATGTGACCGAAAACAGACGACGAGCCACTTATGAGATAGATCACAAGATCACGCTTTAGCTCGCTTTATCCGGCAGGCAGCGCCAGCGCGCCGCCGCCCGCACCGCGCAAATCCATCGCCGGGCCGGGCATTCCGCGCTCGTCGCAGCGCCGGATGGCCGAACTGCCAGAACTGATCAGGGCTGGGATGACGAGGGGTAGGTTAATCCGATTTTTGGCAATCGGCTTGACCTTGCGACCTGACCGGCCTACCGTCACTGTCCGTAACCGTTACTTTCAGCTACTACTGGCCAGGGGGCCGTAACTATGGCATCTGATTACGCCAAGACGCTCGGCGCGCGGTTGCGCGCTATCCGGACTCAGCAGGGGCTCTCGCTGCACGGGGTTGAGGAGAAGTCCAGGGGCCGGTGGAAGGCTGTCGTTGTTGGCTCTTACGAGCGCGGCGACCGGTCCGTAACGGTTCAGAAGCTAGCCGAGCTGGCCGAGTTCTACGGGGTGCCGGTATCCGAGCTGCTGCCCGGCGACGTGCTGCCAACGCTGATCGCGCCGGCCCCGAAACTTGTCATTGATTTGGAGCGCATGGCCACGCTGCCGAAGGACAAGGCCGGGCCGCTGTCCCGCTACGTTGCCACGATTCAGAGCCAGCGCGGGGACTACAACGGCCGTGTGCTGTCGATCCGCCAGGAAGATCTCCGCTCGCTGGCCGTGATCTACGACAAGACCCCGGCCGATCTCACCGAGGAGCTCATTAGCTGGGGAATCCTGGACTCCGACGCGCGCGGCGCGATCGACGCATTCTGACCCCGCCCGGCTTCCCGCTGGCCAACCCGAAGCTCAGCCGGCCGGCTGAAGCGGCAGCAGCGGCTGCTGAGCAGGGACACCCAGCGCACCCTCGGCCAGCGAGACGAAGATCCCGGCGTCCCGCAGCAACTCGTCGGCCTCATGGGGGGAGACGGCCCGCGGCAGGCCAGCCTCCGCCGCGGCGCGCTTTGCCGCTCCGGCGGCGAAGAACACCGACCATTCCCGCAGCGCTGGCTCGACCTTGGGCAGCAGTTCCCACACGCTCTGCGGCCTCTTGCGCCGCCCGGCTGGCGGTTCGGCCCGCGCCGCCACGACCGCAGCCGCCGCCCGCAGCGCCGCGAGGTGGGCGGCAACGTAGCGGGCGCTAGCAGCACGCTCGTCCTCGGCGGCCGCGAGTCCGTGCCTGGCTGACTCCAGCAGGGCCAGCGCAGACGGCGCCACGCGGCACCGCTGAGCCCGCTGCCCGGGCCTGGCCACAGCAATCGCGCTCATCGAAACTTCCTTTCAGCGGTGTCCGGCCGGGCGGGGCGCTTCCCCACACCGCGCCCGGCCGGACGAGCAACCGAGGGGGCCCGGCTGCATACTCGCGCCGCAACAATTCGAACATACATTCGCGCCATTGTCCAGCTGCTGCAGCTGAGTTCGAAGTTATCGTGAGGGTCTGACAAAACCCCGAACTCCAGCGAGCCGCCGGGCCGCCCGTGAGTTGACGTCGGCCGCAGCGCCGCTCCGACGCCCACCTCCGGCCTAGCTCCGACGCCCACCTACCGGCCTAGCTCCGTGCCGCCGGCGGGCCAGCGGCTACGCTTGGCTCGTGTCGGAAGCGGCGGCAATACTCGAACTGAGCCGGACCGACTTCCTCGGCACCGCCGATGCCTTCGTGGCCATCTACGCCGCCGCGATGCGCGCCGAGCCGGCCGAGCTGCCGACCAGGCGAGCAATCATGGAGCGGCACGCACACAACCCCGCATTCCGCGCGCTGGCCGTCACCAGCGGCCAGCCGGCCCGCATCGTCGCGTTCACCTACGGCTTCCGCGGCGAAGCCGGGCAGTGGTGGCATGACGTCGTGCGCGCGGCCATCGCGGCCAATTCCGGCGGATCGGTGGCGTCAGCATGGCTCGATTGCGTGCTGGAGATCGCCGAGGTGCATGTCCACCCGGACTTCCAGGCTCGCGGCATCGGACGGCAGATGGTGCTGGCGCTCACCGCAGGGCGCACCGAGCGGACCGCGGTGCTGTCCACCAGGGATGCCCCGACGCCGGCCCGCAAGCTCTACCACAGCCTCGGCTTTGCCGACCTGCTGACCGGCTTCCTGTTCCCCGGCGGCGGGCCGCCCTATGCCGTGCTGGGCGCCATGCTGCCGCTGGCCGGTCAGGCCCTCGCCGCTGGCGAGGCCGGAACAGCCGGGCCGAGGCCGAGCACCTGATAGATCTCGCGAGTTGCCCGGGACCCGTTCAGCGTGTAGAAGTGCAGGCCCGGCACGCCCTCGGCGAGCAAGCGCTCGCACATGGCGGCGGCGAACTCCACGCCGATCTTCCGCATGGCTGCCTTGTCATCGGCATGCGCGTGCAGCTCCGCCGCCAGCCCGTCCGGGAACTTGCAGCCGGAAAGGACCACGGCCCGCTCGATGCCCGCCACGCTGATGATCGGCATGATGCCGGGAATGATCGGCACGTCGCAGCCGCTGGCCGCGACTTTGTCCCGCAGCCGCAGGTAGTCCTCGGGGTAGAAGAACATCTGGGTGATGGCGAAGTCGGCGCCGGCCCTGACCTTGCGGACGAAGTACGCAACGTCGGTATCCCAGTCCGGCGACCTCGGGTGCTTCTCGGGGAACGCGGCGACACCCACGCAGAAGTCACCCGACGCACGGATCAGCCGGACGAGCTCGTCGGCGTGCTCCAGCCCGTCCGGGTGCGGCAGCCACGGCGCGCCAGGGTCGCCCGGCGGATCGCCGCGCAGCGCCAGCACGTTGCGCACGCCGACGTCGGCGTACGACCCGATCACGTGCCGCAGCTCGGCGACGGAATGGTTGACCGCGGTCAGGTGGCCGAGCGGAGTGAGCGTGGTCTGGGCGGCGATCCGGCCGGTCACCCGGACCGTCCGATCCCTGGTCGAGCCGCCCGCGCCGTAGGTGACCGAGACGAACGTGGGCCGGAGCGGCTCAAGCTGGCGGATCGAGAGCCACAGCCGCTGCTCCTCCGCCTCGGTCTTGGGCGGCATGAACTCGAACGAGAACGATTGCTGGCCAGCGGACAGCAGGTCTCTGATCGCGGGGCCGGGACCAACAGTCATGCTGGCAGGCTACCGGGAGCGACCACCCTGGCGCCGCCGAGAGTCGCCGGTACCAGGTCTAGTGTGCGGAAACATGGCAGCTGACCCGGCCGGCCCCGGCCCGGCGCGCCTGGCGCAGATCAGGCATGAAGTGGCGGCCGCACTGGAGGCGTTCCTCGCCCGCCAGCATGCCGTGCTGGCGGCGATCAGCGACGAGCTGCTGCCCTGCCTGCAGGCGATGAGGGAACTCCTGGCCGGGGGCAAGCGGCTGCGGCCGGCGTTCTGCTACTGGGGCTGGCGCGCCGCAAACGGCACCGACTGCCCGGCGATCTACGCGGCGGCCGCCTCCCTCGAGTTGCTCCAGGCCAGCGCCCTCATTCACGACGACGTGATGGATGCCAGCGACACCAGGCGCGGTCGCCCGGCAGTGCACCGCCAGTTCAGCGCCCGGCTGGCCACCGTGAACCCTGGCCGGGCCGAGCAGTTCGGATCCGGCGCCGCGGTCCTCATCGGCGACCTGCTGCTGTCCTGGACTGGCGAGATGTACCAGGCCAGCGGCTTGCCGGCGGATATGCTGCAGCGCGGCAGGCGGGCCCTGGATGCCATGCAGACCGAAGTCGCCGCCGGACAGTACCTGGACCTGCTCGGCCAGGCCGGGGGGAGCACCTCCGTGGCCGAGGCGATGCAGGTGATCATCTTCAAGACCGCGAAGTACACCATCGAGCGGCCGCTCCAGCTCGGCGCCCTGCTCGCGGCGAGCTCGCCGGCAACGGCCGACGCAGTCACGGCCGCCTGCAGCCGGTACGGGATCCCGCTCGGCGTCGCCTTCCAGCTGCGCGACGACATTCTCGGCGTTTTCGGCGACCCGGCCAAGACGGGCAAGCCAACCAGCGGCGACATCTCCGAGGGAAAGCGGACGGTGCTGATGGCCCTGGCCAGGGACCGGGCCAGCGCGAGCCAGGCTAGGTTGCTGGACCTGCGGCTCGGCGACCGGGCGCTGACGCCGGCCGGCGCAGCGGAGGTCAAGGCGGTGCTCACCGATACCGGCGCTGTCGCGGAGTGCGAGTCTCTCATCGCGGCCAGCGTCAGCGAAGCGGTGGCGGCGCTGGACGCCGCGCCCTTTCCGGCTGAGGCGAAGTCGGCGCTGGCAGCGCTCGCTGTCACCGCCACCGACCGGGAGGAATGACCGGCAGCCGGCCACCGCGAAAGACCGGCAACATGCCGGGAACGGGGAGTACCCGGCCGGCCGCGCCCGGCCGGCCGCCGATCCGGGCTGCTCACCCCCGGCCCCCGCCAGCCGCGTCGGGATGCCCGCGGGAGCCCGGCTCACCGCAGCCGGGCGGCAAGCTGCGCAGCGGCGGCGCCCGGATCGTCGGCGTCGGTGATCGCCCGGACTACCACGACCCGGGTGGCGCCAGCGTCCAGCACCTGACCGAGATTTGACTGGTCGATGCCGCCGATGGCGAACCAGGGCCGCGCCGTCCGCAGCGCCGCGGCGTACCGGACCAAATCCAGGCCGGGCGCCGGGCGGCCGGGCTTGGTTGGCGTCGGCCAGACGGGCCCGGTGCAGAAGTAGTCGGCGGCAGGCTCGGCGGCAGCCGCGGCAGTTTCCGGCACCGCATGCGAGGAAAGCCCGATCAGCGGGCCCGGCCCGAGTATCGTCCGGGCAATCCCGGCTGGCAGGTCGTCCTGGCCCAGGTGCAGCACGTCAGCGCCGCACGCGTAGGCGACGTCGGCCCGGTCGTTGACGGCCAGGAGCGCCCCGTGAGCAGCGCACGCTCGCCTGAAAACCTCCAGGTACCGCAGCTCCTGGCTGGCTTCCAGGCCCTTGTGCCGGAGCTGGACGATATCCACGCCGGAACTCAGCACCTGGTCAAGGAACCGGGCCAGGTCGCCCTGGCGCTCCCTGGCGTCGGTGCACAGGTAGAGCTTTGACGCGGCCAGCCGCGACTGCAGGTGCTCCGAGCGATGCGACACGCTCAGAAGGCTAGCGCCTGAGCCCGCCTGTTCACCTCGGTGCGCCGGCGGGCGGCCAACGCCTGGACAGGTGTCCCTGGCAGCGTCTCGTCCGCCGTGAACAACCAGCTCAGAGCCTCGGCGTCGGAGAACCCGCAGTCGAAGAGCAGCGTCAGCGTGCCGCCGAGACCGTGCAGAACCTGGTCACCGTCAAGGAACCCGGCCGGAATGGCGTACTCGCCGCCCGGCCGCTGCACCGCCAGCAGCTTGCGATCACGCAGCAGTTGCTTGACGCGGCTGACCGGCAGGCCGAGCCGGCCGGCCACGTCGGGAATCGAAAGCCAGGCGCCGACGATCGCGTCGGTAGAGGGGTCGATCTGTGCCACGTCTGCAGCTTCCCACATCCCGCGACCGCCGAAACCTACGCTATCGGTGTCAAGTCCGGCGCCCTGGGTAATCCGCGGGCCAACCGGTGCCAGTGGCAGCGCAACGGGCCCGTATCAAACGGGCCCGTATCAAACGGGCCCGTATCAAACGGGCCCGTATCAAACGGGCCCGTATCAAACGGGCCGGGTATCAGCCGTGCATCGCGCTGTCCCGCAGCGCCAGACCCGGGTCGGCCAGCTTACCCGGGTCCACCCGGCTGCCAGCCTCGATCAGCCGCCGCGCCTGGAGCAGGTCCCTGGGCAGCCCGACGGTCAGCGCAGCGACCAGCCTGTCACCGACCAGCCAGCAGGCAGCCCACTTGGCACCGGCCGGGTCACCCCGCCAGATCAGCCGCTGCGCCGCCCCGTGCCACCCGACGTACTGAACCATCCGGCCGAACTGCTCCGACCAGAAGTAAGGAACGGGGTTGTACTCCGTGCTGCCGCCGAGGATGTTCGCGGCGGCGACCTCCGGAGCGTGCAGCGCGATGTCCCAGTGCTCGAATCGCAACTGCCGCTGATACCGGCGGGACCAGAAGGAAGCGCAGTCACCCACCGCGAAGACGCCGGGAACCGATGTCCGCAGCTGCGCGTCGGCCGCGATGCCATTCTCCAGCCGCACCCCGGAGCCGGCCAGCCAGGATACGGCCGGGCGCACGCCGACCGCGGTCACCACGACGTCGGCAGCCAGGAAGTCACCGGAGGCCAGCGCCACGCCATCCGCCCGGATGGCTGCCACGCTCTGCCGCAGCCGCAGGTCCACGCCGGCGCTCGCGTACCAGGCGGCGGTAGCCTGCCCTGCTTCGACTCCTAGTGCCGCTGCCAGCGGAGCGTTCGCCGCTTCGAGCACGGTGACGACGACCCCGCGGGCGGTGGCAGCGGTCGCAAGCTCTGCTCCGATCCAGCCGGCCCCGACGATGACCAGCCGGACGCCAGGCTGCAGCGACTCGCGCAAGGCAAGCGCGTCGTCCGCCGTTCGCAGCACTCGCTGCGGGCCGTCGCCCGGCAGTCGGACCGGAACGGCACCGGTCGCCAGCACGAGGGCGTCCCACTCGTACTCGGCGGCGCTGGTCCGCACGATCCGGCCACGCAGTTCTACCGCCGGCTCGCCCAGCCGCACGTCCACGGCCAGCGACTCGATGTCCGGCCGGAGGCTGGTGTCGTCGATATCGCCGGTCAGCAGTTTCTTGGACAGCGGCGGACGGTCGTAAGGCAGCCGCCGCTCGGCGCCGATCAGCGTCAGGGCGCCGTCATAGCCCCTGGCGCGCAGTTCCTCAGCCGCCCGCAGCCCGGCCAGCCCCGCGCCGACCACAACGATCTTCCCTGGCTCCGTCATGCGTGCATCATTTCTCCCGCCGCCCGCCCGGCCACCGACCCGGTCCGCGGTATCCGCTGTGAGCAACGATTACCACCGCTGGCCGGGTCGGGTCATGCTGGCGAGCTCAGCTGATCCACGCCGGCGTGCCCCGCGGCGCCTCTTCTCCGGGTACCGACACCACGGCGCCGCCGAGTCCGCATGCGACGACCTGGAGCGCGGTCACTGCGCTGATCTGGCGTTCAGCCATCGCCGGCAGCACGAACGCATCGCCTGCCTGAAGCCGGATGGTCCGGTCGCCGACCGCGACATCGGCTTCGCCGGCCAGCACGTGCCAGATTTGCTCGCTATCGACAACATGCCGGGGGCCCCGCTGGCCCGGCCGCATCTCCACCCGCCAGACGCTGAGCTGATCGGTAGCCCCCTGGGTCGGCGACGCCACCGTCGTCATCACGGCATTCGGAGTTTCGGTACGGCGCATGGTCGCGCCGCGAACGGCAAACTCGGTCACTGCATACTCCCAGAAATTAGACAACTTGGTTGTCTAGATAGTACACGTGGTTGTCGATACGGCCAAGTCCCGGCACGATGAGCAGGTGACCCAACGTCTTGGCTACGAGTTGCCGATGCTGCTGCTGGCCGCGTTCAGGTCGGTTGTCGACGAGCTCCACGCCGAGCTTGCGCTTTCCGGTCATGAGCAGGCCCGGCCAATCGACGGCTTCGCGCTCCAGGCAGTCGGTCCGGCCGGCGTCACGATCAGCGAGCTAGGCCGCCGGCTGGGCGTCAGCAAGCAGGCCGCGGCGAAAACGGCCAGGCGCCTCGAGGACATCGGCTACGCGACCCGGTCACCGCATCCAGCCGACGGCCGCGCTCAGGTGCTCACCCGGACTAGCCGCGGCGAAGAGATGCTCGCACTCAGCGCCGAGATATTCGACCGCCTGCATCGTCGCTGGGCCGGCCAGATCGGTCCTGACCGACTCGACGCTCTCGAAACTGACCTCGAGGCCGTGACCAGGTCGACTTCGACGACCTGGATCGGGGACCTGCCCGGCTGGCTGCACTGAGCCGCTCGGCCCGCTCAGCCCGCGCAGCCCGCTCAGCCCGCGCAGCCCGCTCAGCCCTGTTCGCAGTCTGGCTGCGGCAGTTAGGCTAGGTTCGTATCGCGCGGGAGTCCGGTGCGGACCGGACTGAGAGGGCGGCTGGAGAGCCGCCGACCGCAGGAACCTGATCCGGGTCATGCCGGCGAAGGGAGCCGAACTTGAGTGTTCCGGCAGCTACTGAATGTGACGCGCTGATAGTCGGCGGCGGGGTCATCGGCATGAGCATCGCCTGGCGCGCGGCGCAGCACGGACTGTCCGTCGCGGTCGCCGATCCCCGGCCCGGTGAGGGCGCTACGCATGCCGCGGCGGGGATGCTGACGCCAATCGCCGAGGCCGCATACGCCGAGCAGGAGATCTTCGGTCTCGGCCAGGATTCGCTGCGCCGGTATCCCGAGTTCGTCAGCGAGCTTGAGAAGGTCACCGGCCTGCCGACCGGATTCCGGCAGGACGGCACGCTCCAGGTCGCTTACGACGGGGACGACCTGGCGCTGCTGGCCGAGACCAGAGTGCTCCAGGAGTCGTTCGGAGTGCACCTGCAGCAGCTCACGGCACGCGACTGCCGCGAGGCGGAGCCGATGCTCGACCCGTCGGTGCGCGGCGGCCTGCTGGCGCCCGCCGACGGCTCGATCGACCCGCGGCTGCTGTCAGTCGCGCTGCAGCAGGCTGCTGAGGGCAGCGGCGCCCGGCTGATCCGCCAGGCTGTCACCGAGGTGCTGTGCGCCGCAGGCAAGGCGAGCGGAGTCCGGCTGGCCGATGACAGCGTGATCAGCGCGCGATGGATCGTGCTGGCGGCCGGCTGGCAGTCGGCGACGCTGCCCGGTCTGCCGGCCAGCGTCGTGCCGCCGGTCCGTCCGGTGAAAGGCCAGATCATCCGGCTGCGGATGAGCGGCCCGGCGGCCGCTGCCGGCCTGCCGCCCGGCCTGCTGCTGCGGACCGTGCGCGGCGTGGTCCGCGGGTCGACTGTGTACCTGGTGCCACGTGCCAGCGGGGAACTCGTGATCGGCGCGACCCAGGAGGAACTGGGGCCGGACACGACCGTGACGGCCGGCGGTGTCTGGGGGTTGCTGCGCGACGCGCGCGCGCTCGTTCCCGGCATTACCGAACTGGAACTGCAGGACGCGACGGCGGGCCTGCGGCCGGGAACGCCGGACAATGCGCCCGTCATCGGCCCGTGCGAACTGCCGGGCCTGGTGCTGGCCACCGGGCACTTCCGGGCGGGGGTGCTGCTCGCCCCGGTCACCGCCGACACCGTGGCCGCTTACCTGCGGACCGGAACGCCCGACCCGGCCTGGGCTGCGTTCCGGGCGGCCCGGTTTGGTGCCCGCGGCCAGCGCCGGCGCGCCGCCGCGAGCCAGGATCAGGGCGGGCAACCGGAGGCTGCAGCATGCGGGTAATCATCAACGGCGAAGCACGCCAGGTAGCCGGCCCGATCTCGCTGGCGGCCGCGGTGGCCCTGCTGACCAGCGCGCCGTCCGGCGTGGCCGCTGCGGTGAACGGCGACGTCGTGCGGCGCGGCGCCTGGCAGTCCACCCGGCTGGCCGACGGCGACGAGGTCGAAGTGCTCACTGCGGTGCAAGGAGGCTGACGGTGGACGATCCGCTGCTGATCGCCGGGGAGACGTTCAGCTCCCGGCTCATCATGGGCACTGGCGGCGCACCGAGCCTGGATGTGCTGGACCGCGCGCTCGCTGCCGCAGGCACCGAGCTGACCACGGTGGCCATGCGCCGGGTGTCGCCAGCCTCGGCCGGATCCGTGCTCGACCTGCTGACCGAGCGCGGTATCCGGGTGCTGCCGAACACCGCTGGCTGCTTCACCGCGGCTGAGGCTGTCCGGGTAGCCAGGCTGGCCCGCGAGGCGCTGCACACCAGCTGGGTCAAGCTCGAGGTCATCGCGGATGAGCGCACTCTGCTACCGGATCCGGTCGAGCTGCTGGCAGCGGCGGAGCAACTGGTTGCCGACGGCTTCACCGTGCTGCCGTACACCAGCGACGACCCGGTCCTGGCGCGCCGCCTCGAGCAAACCGGGTGCGCCGCCGTGATGCCGCTCGGCTCCCCCATCGGCTCCGGGCTCGGCATCAGGAATCAGCACAACATCGAGCTGATCGTGGAATCGGCCGGGGTGCCGGTGATCCTCGACGCCGGGATCGGCACCGCCAGCGACGCCGCGGTCGCGATGGAACTCGGCTGCGCGGCAGTACTGCTGGCAACGTCGGTGACCAGGGCCAGGGACCCGGAGCTGATGGCCGAGGCGATGCGGCTGGCGGTGTCCGCTGGCCGGCTGGCCTTCCTCGCTGGGCGGGTACCGCGCCGCAGGTATGCGCTGGCATCGTCGCCGCCGGCGGGCTGACAGCCCGGAATCGGCAAGTCGGCGCGGTCGCTCGCCGGCCTGACCGCGCAGGCAACGCCCTTCGATACCGGGCGCGGAGAGGTCCCGTGCGCCCCTACAATTCTCCCGATGGATACCACGTTGCCTACGCCGATAGGGCAGCTGCTTGACGGCCGTTACCTGGTCGAGTCGCAGATTGCCCGCGGCGGCATGGCAACGGTGTATCACGCGCGCGACATCCGGCTGGAGCGGACGGTCGCGCTGAAGATCGCCCATCCTGAGCTTGCGGCGGACCGGGACTTCGTCGCGCGGTTCATCAGCGAGGCCAGGTCGGTCGCCCGGCTGTCCAGCCCTAATGTCGTCGCTGTCTTCGATCAGGGTTCGACCGGTGACCTGCATTACATCGCCATGGAGTACGTGCCCGGCCCGACGCTGCGAGACCTGCTGGTCGCGCGCGGGCGGCTGAGCCCGCGCGAGGCGCTTGACATCATGGAGCGGGTCCTAGCCGGGCTGGCCGCGGCGCACGACGCGGGGATCATCCACCGCGACGTCAAGCCGGAAAATGTCCTGCTGGGCAACGGCACGTCGGTCAAGGTCGCCGACTTCGGGCTGGCGCGCGCGGCGGCCGGCGCCGGCACAACCAAGACCGGGCTGCTGATCGGGACCGCCGCCTACCTCGCGCCGGAGCAGGTCGCCAGCAGCTCCTCTGACGAGCGGACGGATGTCTACGCGGCCGGGGTCATGCTGTTCGAGATGCTCACCGGCGCGCAGCCGCACACCGGCGACTCTCCGCTGGACGTGGCGTACAAGCATGTCAACTCCGTCGTCCCGGCGCCGTCGACAGTCGTGCCGGAGCTGCCAGCGGCGCTGGACGCCCTAGTGGCACTCGGCACCTCGCGCGACCCTGAACTGCGGCCGCAGGACGCACGGCATTACCTGCAGGCCATCGCCGAGGTGCGCCGGGGCATGCCGCTACCGGGCCAGGGGCGGCACGGCCAGGCGCCGGACGAGCATGCCACCTGGCCGGTCCACGGGCACCCGGGGCCCGGCGGCGCCGGCCCGAACGGCGCAGGGCTGGCGGCCGACGCAGTCTCGCTTGGGTCGGCTGCGGTGCCGGCAACCGGCGACTTCCTGCTGGCTGACGCCGCGCCCGGCAGTGACTGGATGAACGGCGGCAGCCCCGCAGGGTATGCGGGCAGCGATCCGGCCAGCACCGGGCCGCTCTACGGTGCCGCGCGGCAGCCCGGCTCCGGTGGCTACCCCGTCCAGTCCGGTAGCGGCTACCCGGCGGCCAACCACACGCTGATCGTTCCGGCCGGGCCAGATCATGACATGCCAGGCGATGACGGCTACCCGGCCCGGCCCCGAGACCGACGGCAGCGCCGGTACCACGAGCCGAGACTGCAGCGCTGGCTCTTCAGCCGGCGGATCCTGATTTTGCTGGTCGTCGTCGTAGTCGGGGCAGCGGCCTGGTGGCTCAGCAGCGGCCAGTACCTCACCGTTCCGGCGGTGGCCGGCATGACGGTCAGCACTGCCCGCGGTGACCTGAGCAACGCCGGCCTCACCGTTGTCACGGGCACAGCCCGGCACAGCGACACGGTTCCTGCCGGGGAAGTCATCACGACCGACCCGGCCGCCGGGGCTCAGGTCGGCCACGGCGGAACGGTCACGATCATCCCGTCGCTCGGGCCGATCCTGGTCTTGGTGCCGCCGGTGACCGGGCAGTCGCTCGCTCAGGCCGACGACATACTCAAGGCACACGGCCTGAAACCAGGACCGCCGACGTACCAGACGTCTGCCATCATCCCGGCCGGAGTGGTGATCTCGACGAACCCGGCCGCTTATCAGCACTGGCCGAAGAACAAGCCGGTCGTCCTGGTGGTGAGCAGCGGGGCGCCGCTGCCGAATTTCGTCGGCGGACAGCTCAGCGCGGCGCAGGGGGCCGCGGCGGCGGGCGGCTACAGCATCAACCCGGTCACGGTGTCCAACAGCTCACAGCCCCCTGGCACAGTCATCCGGCAGTCCCCGGCAGCTAACACGCCGGTTACCCAGGGTGAGGTCGTGACCGTCTGGGTGTCGCAAGGACCGGCAGAAGTGAACGTCCCGGATGTGCAGGGCATGAAACTCAACAAGGCCGAGCAGGCGCTCACCCAGGCTGGCTTCCAGGTAACGGTGAATCAGATGGGTCCGGGCAACAACGTCGGGAGTTACTCGCCGACCGGGCAGGCCCCGCAGGGTTCGACGATCACCATCAATATCGGCCTGTTCAGCGGGTTCGGCGGCGGCGGCGGCGGCAACGGCAACGGCGGCGGCAACTGACGGCGGGTACGGTTGCTGACGACCGCGACAGGCTCACAGCGGCGGGCCCTCCCCTGCCCGTTCCTGGTATGAATACCGCTGCTCCTGCCACGGGTCGGCGACATTGTGGTACCCGCGTTCCTCCCAGAACCCGCGGCGGTCAGCGGTCAGGTACTCGACGGCACGGACCCACTTGACGCTCTTCCATGCGTACAGCGCTGGCACCACCATCCGCAGCGGGTAACCATGCTCCGGGGCCAGCCTGGCGTCGTCTCGGTGAGTGGCAAGAAGCGTGCTCTCGGCCGCGAAGTCGGCGATCCGGATGTTGGCGCTGTAGCCGAAGTCGGCCCAGATCATCACGTGCGTCACGGCAGGCGCCGGCGGGAACCGGCTCAGTATCTCGGTAGCCAGCACGCCCGCCCAGCGGATGCCGGGGACAGTGAACTTGGTCACGCAATGAAAATCCGCCGTGACCTGGCTGGCCGGCAGCGCCGCAACGTCGTCCCAGCTCAGCCTGACCTCGGCTCCGGTCTCCGTGGCACCGAGGATGCGAAGGTCCCAGGTCTGGGCATTGAACGCAGGGACCGGGCCGTAGTGAAGCACCGGCAAGGCCCGCGGGACGTACTGGCCAGGCGGCAGCACTGGTCGCTGACCTGGCGCATCCGGCCCGGCAGCGCTGTCGCCGCCGGGTCCGCGCTGGTCGTCGGCCAGGCGCTGGTCCGGCCCCGTTGCCAGCAAGCCGTGACCGCGCTCGCCGTGTTCGCGCCTACCGGCATCGGGCTGCGTCATCTCCCGCTGACCTGCCCTTCCCGCTGCCGCGCCAGTGCCTGCCGCGACGTCGACCCTCGTACTCGCAGGTGCAGCCATCTTGCCACCCCGCTGGAAGCGGGCTGGCCGCGCCCACCGCACAGCGGGCCGGCCCGCGCATGCGCTAGGCTGATGTCCGTGCGCAGCGACTATTGGTTTGGATTCGGCTACCGGCCCGGCCCAGGGACGGTCGCCCGCCAGACTCTGCGCTGACGTAAGCGACACTCACCTAAGCCCCGGGCCGAGACGGTCCGGGGCTTTCGTCATGATGGGGACGAGGAGGACGCAGTGGTGGTGGTGATGGCCCCCGAGGCCACTGAGAGCGACATCGAGGGAATCGTCGACCTGGTGAACGCGGCCGGCGGGGAGGCATTCGTCAGCCGTGGCGTATCCCGGACGATCATCGGCCTGGTCGGCGACGTCGAGCAGTTCGGTGCGCTGAACCTGCGCAGCTACCCCGGTGTCAGCGACGTGGTCCGGATCTCCGTGCCGTACAAGCTGGTGAGCCGCGAGCATCATCCGAACCGGTCGGTGATCACGGTCGGCGGAGTGCCGATCGGTCCTGGCCACCTGACCGTTATTGCCGGACCGTGCACGGTCGAGACGGCGGAGCAGACGCTGGCCGCCGCGCGAATGGCCCAGGCCGCCGGCGCCTCGGTACTGCGCGGCGGCGCGTTCAAGCCGAGGACGTCGCCCTACGCCTTCCAGGGCCTTGGCGAGGCCGGGCTGCGCATCCTGGCGGACGTCAGGGCCGAGACCGGCCTGCCAGTGGTGACCGAGGTCATCGATCCGGCGTCGGTCGACCTGGTCAGTTCGTATGCGGACATGCTCCAGGTCGGTACGCGCAGCATGCAGAACTTCGCGCTGCTGCAAGCCGTCGGCTCGGCGAACAAGCCGGTGCTGCTCAAGCGGGGCATGAACGCCACCATCGAGGAATGGCTGATGGCCGCCGAGTACATCGCCCAGCGCGGCAACCTCGACATCGTGCTGTGCGAGCGGGGCATCAGGACTTTCGAGACCGCAACCAGGAACACCCTGGACATCAGCGCGGTGCCGGTCGCTCAGCGACTCTCGCACCTGCCCGTCATCATCGATCCCTCGCACTCCGGCGGGCGGCGTGACCTGGTGCTGCCGCTGAGCCGGGCCGCGGTCGCCGTCGGCGCTGACGGCATCATCGTCGACGTGCATCCGCACCCGGCGGCCGCGATGTGCGACGGCGACCAGGCACTGACCGGCGAGGACATCCGTGACCTCGCCGAGATGGCAGGCACGCTCCCCCAACTGCTCGGCCGCACGCTCACGCCCGCGCCGCGCCCCGTGACCGGCGCCGCGGAGCTGCCCGCCGGGCTCGACGCGAGCCTGGTCTGACGCCGGGGAACTCCGCGCTCTGACTCGCACATCGCTCACCGCAGCAGGAGCCAGCACTGCGGCGGCAGCAGCTGCAGCAGCTAGCACTGCGGCTGCAGCAGCTAGCACTGCCGCCGCCGCGGGCCGGGTAAGATGATCGGGCCGCAGCACCCGCTTAAGACCGGTATCTTGGGAAAGCCTTGACCAGAGTGTTGCGCCACAGCGGCGGATAACCTCTGGCTGAACACGCAGGGACGTCGATGCTGAGGATGCGCTCCGCTGCGGCCGTGGCTGCCCTGGCACTTGTGCTGGCAGTGACCGGTGCCGGGACCCCCGCCATGGCACGGCAGGCGGTGCCCGGAGACCCCGGCCACCGGCATCACGTCACGCTGATCGCGCACGTCAGCCCGCGGGCCTTCCGGGTCGTGGTCAGCAGCCATTTCGGCGAGCCGCAGAATGCCTCGGGTTACTCGGCCATCGTCGTCACCGGCAGGCGGGAAGCGTGGGTTTTCGGCGGGACGAACCCCGGCGGCCCGGGCGTGCCAGTTGCTGAACGCTGGAACGGCGTCGCGCTGGTGCGGTCCGCGCTGCCGGCCGGTCTCGGCGGCTTCATCAGCGACGCAAGCGCACCGTCCGCGAGCGACATCTGGGCTGCCAGTGAGTACGGCGGGTACGTCCTGCACTGGAACGGCACCCGGTGGCGTATCGCCATGCGCCCGGGCGGTGGCCTGATCACCGGGCTGACGGCCATTTCGGCGACAGACGTCTGGGTGTTCGGTGCCGCGGCCGGCGGCGAGGGTACCGGGACCTGGCACTTCGACGGCCAGTCCTGGCGTCGGGTCTCGGGCCTGGCCGGCGCCATCTACCGGGCCAGCGCGATCTCCCGCCATGACATCTGGGCTATCGCCGCCGACCCGAAGTCCGGCTCCGTGCTGCGCTATAACGGCCGCAGGTGGCGGCCGGTGCACACCGGCGGTGCCCTGGCTGGCGTGGTGACGACTGACATCCTCGCGACCTCGCCGCGCGACGTATGGGTCCTCGGCGACGAGGTCTCAAGCCGCACCGTCCGGCTCGTCCTGGCGCACTGGAACGGCGCACGGTGGACCAGGACCACCGCTGCCGTGCGGGCCTTCGCCGGGCGCCTGTCGCCGGGCAGCCACGGCAGCGTGCTGGTCACCGCCACTGCGGCCAGGGCAGCCGGGGCCGGGCTGATCTTGCAGGCATCCGCGGCCGGCTGGCGTCGCGCCACCGCTATCCAGTCCGGCCTGGGCAGCGGCGTCAGCGCCGTCGCAGTGTTTCGCGGGTCTGGTCTGCTGCTGGCCAGCGGCGGTGTCCTGACCCGGCTCGGCAGCAACGCCGTCGTCTGGGAAGGCCAGCTCACGCCACCAGCGGGCCGCCGGGCCTACGACCACACCTGAGGCGTCACGTCCGCTCCGGGGAGTATTCCTGTGCCGCGGCGGCCAGTTCCTCGGCCAGGTCGTCCGCGTCCAGGCGGGCCTCGATCTTGCGCAGATCCTCGATGCGCGCCTTGGTCTCCACCTGGCGCGGCGTTAGCAGCGAGCAGCAATCCTGGTCTGGCAGCTCGGAGATGGCCAGCGTGGCGATCCGCCGCGCCTCGGCCATGATCTCGGACTTGTCGAGGCCGATCAGCGGCCTGAGGATCGGCAGCGACACAGCGTCGTCGAGCGCGGTGATGTTCGTCAGCGTCTGGCTGGCGACCTGACCCAGCGAATCACCGGTCACCAGCGCGGCGGCACGCAGCCGCCGCGCGAGGGCGGCGCCAGTCTTGAGCATCAGCCGCCGCTGTGCGACGATCTGCAGTCGGCCGGCGCCGGAGGTGGCAAGCAGCCGCTGAGCCGAGCCGAACGCCACCACGAACAGCCGTGAGCCGGTCTGGTAGCGATCGAGTTGCCGGGTCAGGCCATACGCCTTGTAGACCGACTCCGGGCCGGTCAGCGGCATCCCGGAGAAGTGCAGGAAGTGACAGCGCAGGCCGCGGCGCATCATCCGGTAGGCCGCTACCGGGGAGTCGATTCCCCCGGACATCAGCACCAGGCCACGGCCGCTCATCCCGACCGGCAGCCCGCCCTGGCCCGGCCAGCCCTGGGTGAACACGAAGACCTCGCGCTGGTCGACTTCCACGAACACGGTTGTGTCCGGCGCCCTGAGATCGACCTGGTAGCCGTACTCCTGCTGGATGCGGCTGCCGATCTCGATAGCGAGCTCGGCCGACGTGACCGGGAAGCGCTTGTCGCGCCGCCGGGCCCGGACGGCGAACGAGCCCGGGCAGCCGGCCGCCAGCGCGACCGCCGCGCAGATGGCCGCCTCCGGATCCTTGGCGACCCGGATCGCGCGGCAGACCCTGGCCAGGCCCATGACGTAGGTGAGCCGCTCCGCGATTAGGTCGACAGCCGATTCGGCGAGCAGGCCACCGCGGTCAGCGCCGGCCACGCGCACCACGATGACGCCCTCTCGCTGCCAGACCCGAACCTCGATCCCCAGGTCGCGTACCGCGCGCCTGATGTTCTCGTGCAGCAGCCGCTCGAACTGCTGGCGATTGCGGCCCTTGAGCACGATCTCGCCAAGCTTCAGCAGCACGCACGGCTCGCGGAGCTGTCCAGCGGTGTCGGGGTCAGCTGGCTGGACGTCGGGCAGCACGGACATCACCTCAGTCTGCCACCTCGGGCGGGCCGGCGGGCCTCGCGCACGCCCGGGCGGCTCAGCAGCAGGCCGCGGGGGCCCGTCGCGTGCGGTAGAGCTGCCTCCGCAGGTCATCGGAACCACAGCAGTAGTACTGCCGTTGCGCCTAGAGCAACAGCACTGGTACGGCTGCTGTGGCTAGAGTCGGCCACGGTGGGCGAGCGGGCGAAGTGCTGCGGCCCTTACTGCCCGTTCCGGTATGGAGATCTGTTTGTGTCAGCCGAAGAAGACCTCTGCCTCGGCGTAGCGCTCCGGCGGGACGAGCTTCAGCTCGGCGGTCGCAGCTGCGAGGGGCACCCTGACGATCTCGGTACCGTGCAACGCGACCATGGAGCCGAAATCGCCATCGGCCACCGCGCGGATCGCGTGCACGCCGAACCGGGTCGCCAGTACCCGGTCGAACGCGGTCGGGGTGCCGCCGCGCTGGATGTGGCCGAGAACCGCGCAGCGTGCCTCCTTGCCGGTCCGCCGCTCTATCTCATCGGCTAGCTGCTGGCCGATGCCGCGATTGCCGAGCCGGACGTGCCCGAACGCGTCCACTTCTTCGCCGCCGTCCGCCGTCGGCTCCGCGGACACCTTCGGGTGAGCGCCCTCGGCGACCACGACGATCGGGGCGTAGCGGGTCCGGAACCTGTGCTCCACGTAATCGCAGACCTGATCCATGTCGAACGGCTTCTCCGGGATGAGGATCACGTTCGCGCCGCCGGCCATGCCGGCGTGCAGCGCGATCCAGCCCGCGTTCCGGCCCATGACCTCGACGATCAGCGCCCGGTGATGACTTTCCGCGGTGGTATGCAGGCGGTCGATCGCCTCCATCGCTATGTTCACCGCGGTGTCGAAACCGAAGGTGAAGTCGGTCGCGCCAAGGTCGTTGTCGATCGTCTTTGGCACCCCGACGATGTGGCCGCCCGCCTCGTGCAGCTTGCTGGCCACGCCAAGGGTGTCCTCGCCGCCGATCGCGATCAGGGCATCGACCCCAAGGCTGTCCAGGTTTTCCATGACGCGATCGATGCCCGTCGTGCCATCGGCGGTGTTCGATTCAGCGGCCGGGTTGGTCCGCGAGGAGCCGAGGATAGTGCCGCCCCTCGGGAGTATGCCGCGAACCGTGTTCACGTCCAGGACCATCGTGTCGCCGTCAAGCGGGCCACGCCAGCCGTCTCTGAAACCGATGAACTCGAAGCCGTGCTCGGCTGCCCCCGTCCGCACGACCGCGCGGATCACTGCGTTCAGCCCGGGACAGTCACCACCGCCGGTCAGGACTCCGACTCGCATGCCTACCCTTTCTCGTATTCACTGCCGTCAGACTAGTGCTCATGACCGTTCTCGCAATTGACGCCGGCACCACCGGCGTCACGGCTCTCATCGTTGCCGACTCGGGTACCGTCGCGGGCCGCGGATACCAGGAATTCCGGCAGTACTTCCCGCAGCCGGGGTGGGTTGAGCACCTGCCCGAGGGTATCTGGCATGCGACACTCAGCGCCTGCGCCCAGGCACTGACGTCGGCTGGCTCTCCCGCGATCGCCTGCGTGGGCATTACCAACCAGCGGGAGACCGCGGTGATCTGGGATCGTGCCACGCTTGCCGCGCCACGCCGGGCGATCGTCTGGCAGGACCGCCGGACGACGGCGATCTGCGACCGGCTGCGAGCCGACGGCCATGAGGCCCGGGTGGCAGAGGTGACCGGGCTGCGGATCGACCCGTATTTCACCGCAACCAAGCTGACCTGGCTGGCCGAGAACGAGCCGGATACCTGGGCCGCCCTGGTGGACGGAACGGTTGCTGCCGGAACTGTCGACTCTTACCTGATCGCGCGTCTCACCAGCGGGCGGCGGCATGTAACGGACGCATCCAATGCCTCCAGGACCCTGCTGTTCGACATCGAGGCTGGCCAGTGGTCGGCGGAGATGTGCGAGTTGTTCGGCGTGCCGCCGCACGCGCTGCCGGAGGTAGTGCCGTCTACGGGCATGATCGGGCACACTGACCCGGCGGCCTTCCTCGGGCTGAATGTCCCGATAGCCGGGATTGCCGGGGACCAGCAGGCGGCGTTGTTCGGCCAGGCCTGCTTCGACCCTGGCGCGCTGAAGTGCACCTATGGCACCGGATCCTTTGTGCTGGTGAATACCGGATGCCAGGTGGTCAGGTCGGAGGCTGGCCTGCTGTCGACGGTTGCCTGGCTGGAGCCGTCCGGCTCGCTGACCTACGCGCTCGAGGGGTCGGTGTTCGTCACCGGGGCCGCGATCCAGTGGCTCCGGGACGGGCTCGGGCTGCTGGACAGCGCCGGCCAGAGCGAAGCGCTGGCGCGATCGGTGCCCGACACGGGCGGGGTGGTATTCGTTCCCGCGCTGACCGGGCTCGGCGCGCCGGACTGGGACCCGTCCGCGCGGGGCGCGATGTTCGGCCTCACCAGGGGCACCAGCCGGGCGCACCTGATCCGGGCGGCGCTGGAGGCGATCGCGTTCGAGGTAAGGGATGTTGTCGACGTGATGACGGCTGAGGCGGCGGCGCGGTCCGCCCAGGGCGGCGAGGCTGCACGGGACGGCCAGGCTGCTCGGGACGGCGAGGCTGCACGGGACGGCCAGGCTGCACGGGACGGCGAGGCTGCACGGGACGGCCAGCCCGCCTTGCGGGTCGACGGCGGCGCGAGCATGAATAACCTGCTGATGCAACTGCAAGCCGATCAGATACAGCGCCCCGTCGAGCGCCCGATGATCGCCGAGACCACCGGCCTCGGAGCTGCGTTCCTGGCTGGCCTTGGCGCAGGCGTCTGGTCCTCCCGCGACGAACTCGCCGCGACCTGGCAGCTCGACCAGCGATTCACCCCCGGTCCGCGGGACGACTCGGCTTACGCTCGCTGGCGCAACGCGGTCACGCAGACGAAGGGCTGGCGCGCTTAGGCGCCGGGCGAGCACGGCGGCGCGGAGAGAGCGGGCCACGGCAAAGGCGGCGCGGCTCGGGGGCCGGCGCCCGCACCGATCAGAAGCAGCTAGTCGTCGTCGGCGGCATCGTGCGCGGCGGCGACCGTCTCGTCTGGCCGGGCCCCGTCGCGCCGGGCGGGTACGGTCTCCCGCCGCAGCGCACCGGCCAGCCGGCGCTTGGCCCGCTGGGCGTACTCGTCGACGTATTCCTGGCCGGACAGCTTCATCAGCTCGTACATGATCTCGTCGGTCATCGCCCGGAGCACCAGCCGGTCGTGCTCGAGCCCGTAGTACCGGGAGAAGTCGAGCGGCTTGCCGAACCGCACACCCGGCCTGACGGCCAGCCGGGGCGCTAGCTTGCCCGGCGGCTGGAATTCGAAGCCGCCGACCATGGCCGTCGGGATCACCGGCGCCTTGGCCTCCAGCGCTAGCCGGGCGACGCCGGTCTTACCGCGGTACAGGCGCCCGTCTGGCGTGCGCGTTCCCTCCGGGTAGATGCCAAGCAGTTCACCGGCGGCAAGCACGCGCAGGCCGGTACGCAGGGCGCGCTCGCTGGCGGCGCCGCCCGTCCGGTCCACCGGGATCTGCCCGAGCCCGCTGAAGAACACCTTGCTCAGCAGGCCCTTGAG
>JAJYUU010000080.1 GCA_021792405.1 Actinomycetes bacterium | reverse complement strand
ATCATGACCGAGAGCCGGTTCGGGCTGACAGAGCTTGACGATCTCCCCGACGACCTGCGCGACCGGGTCGGTGAGGTGGCGCGCAAATCCGGTTTCGTCCCGAACATCTTCCGCGCGCTCGGCCATCGCCCGGCCGAATTGCGCGCGTTCCTCGACTACCACGACGCGCTGATGGAACGGCCCGGCGGGCTGACGAAGGCTGAGCGCGAACTCGTGGTCGTCGCCACCTCGGCGGCCAATCACTGCACCTACTGCATCGTCGCTCATGGCGGTATCCTGCGGATCCGGTCGAAGGACCCGCAGCTGGCCGATCAGGTGGGGAGCAATCCCTGGCAGGCTCCGCTGGACAAGCGCGGCCGCGCGATCACTGACCTTGCGCTGGCGCTGACCCGCACCCCTGAGCATTTCGGCGAGGCTGATGTCGCCAGTGCCCGCGCGGCCGGGCTCACGGACGACGAGATCTGGGACGTCGGCGCGATCACCGCGTTGTTTGCCGCATCGAACCGGCTCGCTCATCTGATGGCGCTGCAGCCCAACCCCGAGTTCTACCTGATGGGCCGCACGCCGCGGTGAGGCTGCGGGGCGGTGGTTCCGGTCGCCGGAGGCTGCCCCACGGGTCACTATGACAATCCGCTTCCGATGCGGTCACAAGCGGCTTTCGGCTACTGATTGCGCAGGTGACCGGGCAGTACCCTGTCGCCATGGGATGGCAAGGAGGGCCGATGCCACAGCCTGCGCCCGTGCGGTCGTCCGGTAGCAGGAACCTCATGGTTGTCGGCCAGCGGGGGACAGTCATTCGCTTCACAGCCGATGACTGGCCACGGGTGCGGTTCGGCGATGCGCCCGCCCCGCTCGTGGAGGTCGTGCTCGGGGTCGCCGAACTCACCCGCCAGCCGAACGGGCTCGGCCGGAGCCGGTGGGCCGTACGGGCGCGCAGGGTCTTTCCCGCCTCCGCGCGGCCGCTGCTCGATCTGATCTCGACGGCAGGGCCGTGGCCCATCTTCCTCGATCCTGCGGTGCCCGATCTGGACGACGCGCTCGGCGTGGTTGCCGCCACACCCAGGGCGCGGCTGCGCAGCGAACTGGCCAGGACGTGGCGTGGCGGCGGCCGGCCGCCAGCGTGGGTGCGGCAACTCGTCGACGGTGACCGGGAGGCGGTGCGGACCCTGGTGCGGGCGCTGCGCGACTGCTACCTCGCGTGTATCGCACCGTACTGGCCAGAGATCGTGACCTCATTCCGCGCCGACGTAGCCGAGCGGATGACGGTGGCGGCGCAAGACGGGCTTGGCGGGGTGTTCGGCACCCTGCACCGCGACCTTGCCTGGCGCGACGGCGCGCTGGAGCGAACGTGCAACTCTGTCGGAAAGCCGGGCGAGTTCTGGCTGGATGGCAACGGCCTGCAGATCCTCCCGTCGCCGCTGTGGACCGGGCCGCCGCTGTTTACCGTGTGCCCGCCGGAATCGGGCGGCAGCGCGGTGATCTATGCGGCCCGCCGGGCTGCCGAGCACGATGCGCTGCCTCAGCCCGAGGCTCTCGCGGCGCTGATCGGCCGGACCCGTGCCCTGGTGCTGGGGGCGCTGCGCAGCCCGTCCAGCACCGCGGAACTTGCGGCCAGGGTCGGCATCAGCGCACCGTCGGCGTCCGAGCATGCTGCCGTGCTCCGGGACGCCGACCTGATCGAGACAATACGAAACGGCCGTGGCGTGCGTCACTCGCTGACCCCGCTCGGCCGCAGCCTGCTGAACGGCCATTGACGCCCCGCTGAGGCTCTCGAGCGGCATCGCCGGGCAGGCTTTCGGCTGATTCCGAAATGATTGCCGCGCGCGCGGCTCCGATCGCATCCTGAGCGCGAATGCCGGCCGTTCTCGCATCTTGGCCCGGCTAGTGAGGAGCACGCACGCATGTTTCGACGTGGGAAGAAGCTGCGCTTGGCAAGCATGGCTGCGGCCGGACTGGCCGCAGCGGTCCTGGCTGCGGGCTGCGGTTCCAGCAACGCAGGATCGCCGTCAGGCTCGTCAGGTCCTAGGGTCAAGGGCGGGACGGCGATGATCGCCCTGCCCGCGGGTGTCACCTACAACTGGATATTCCCGTTCTACTCGATCGCTAATGCCAGTGTTTATAACATCAACCAGTTCCAGTGGCTGATGTACCGGCCGCTCTACATGTTCGGCAACAACACCAACACCTCAGTGTCGATCAACTATCCGCTGTCGCCGGCGAACGCGCCGGTCTACGGCGACGGCGGCAAGACCGTCACGATCAGCCTCAAGGGCTGGAAGTGGTCTGACGGCGAGAGCGTCGACGCCAGAGACGTGATCTTCTTCCTGAATATGGTCGAGGCGGAGAAGAGTACCTGGTACGCCTACTCGAAGGGCCTGTTGCCCGACAACATAACGTCCTACCAGGCGACCGGGCCTAACCAGGTGACCATCCGGCTCGACAGGGCCTATTCCAGCATCTGGTTCACCTACAACCAGTTGGCCGAGCTTACCCCGATGCCGCTGGCCTGGGATGTGACCAGCCTGGGTGCTGCGCCGGGCAGCGGCGGCTGCAGCACCGACAGCGCGGCCGATCACTGGGCCAAGTGCCAGGCGGTCTACAGTTTCCTGACCGCTCAGGCCAAGCAGGCCGCCACGTACGCGACAAGCCCGCTGTGGTCGGTGGTGGACGGGCCGTGGAAGCTGTCGAGCTTCAGCACCGACGGCAATGTCACTATGGTGCCGAACAAGGCCTACTCCGGAAGCCCCAAGCCGGTCCTGTCGGCCATCAAGTTCCTGCCCTTCACCAGTGACGCCACCGAGTACACCGCGCTGAAGACCGGGCAGGTGGACGTCGGCAACATCCCGACGCAGGACCTGCCGCAAAAGCCCGCCAGCTCGGCGCTGCCGTCGACTAACCCGCTCGGCAGCGGCTTCTACCTCGAGCCGTTCTACTCCTACGGGATCACTTACGCACAGCCCAACTTCAACAACCCGCAGGTCGGTTACCTGGTCCGCCAGCTGTACATCCGGCAGGCACTGCAGCGGGTGTTCGATCAGCCAGGGATCATCAAGGGAATCTTCCGCGGGTACGGTATCCCGACGTCCGGGCCAGCGCCGAACTCGCCGCCGGACAACCCGTGGATCCCTGCCATCCAGAAGGCGAACGGCGGTCAGGGCCCGTACCCGTTCAGCATCGCCGCGGCGAAGAGCTTGCTGACCAGCCACGGCTGGGCGCCGACCGGGGGAGTGATGACCTGTCAGGATCCGGCTCGGTGCGGCACCGGCATCACCAAGGGCGAGCAGCTCAAGCTGACGATCGAGTACTCAACCGGGGTGGCCAGCGTCACGGCGGCCTGGCAGATCTACAAGTCCGATGCCTCTGAGGCCGGCATCGACATCACCCTGGTCGGCAAGTCATTCAACACGATCATCGGCGAGTCCGCGCCGTGTGCGCCGATGGGCCCGAAGTGCGCGGTGCAGGTGTTCGCCTACGGTGGCTGGAACTTCGACGGTCCCGGCTACGAGCCAACCGGCGAGCCGCTGTTCCAGACCGGCGCTGGGTCCAACTCGGGCAACTACTCCAACCCGGAGATGGACATGCTGATCGGCGAGACGCACACCAGCAGCAGCATGGCGGTGTTCCACCGGTACGCGACCTACGGAGCCGAGCAACTGCCCTACCTCTGGGCGCCGAGCACCTACGGGATCCAGGCAGTGAGCACCACGCTGCACAACGTCACCTTCAACACGCTGTTCACCCTGCTCCCTGAGTACTGGTACTTCACCAAGTAGCCGGGAGCAACCATGCCGCTGTCCCGCGGTGCGCTGCGGCGCACCGCGGGACAGCGGCCCGGAAACCTCACTCGCCGGGACCGTTAGAGGGGCTTTGGCGCAATGCTGGGATATCTCGTCCGGCGCCTATTGCAGGCGCTCCTGGTGCTGTTCTTCGTCACGATGATGGTGCTGGCCCTAGTCCACCTGTTCCCTGGCGGGCCGATCAGGGCCATGCTCGGGCCGCGAGCCACCGTCGCGCAGGTCGCCTACTTCAACCACCTGTACGGCTTCGATCAGCCGTTCTATATCCAGTATCTCAAATGGGTCGGTCAGCTGCTGCGCGGCAACCTGGGTTTCTCCACGAAGCTGAACATATCGGTGGCGAGCCTGATCGCTCAGGACCTGCCGAAGACGATGGTGCTGGTGGCCCTGGGCACCGCGGTCTCGCTGCTCGTCGGCGTCCCGCTGGGCATGTACCAGGCAGTCAACCGCTACCGGACCGGCGACTACGTGCTGACCGGGTTGTCATTCCTCGGGTACGCGACGCCGACGTTCTTCGTCGGCCTGCTACTGGTCGAATGGTTCTCGGTCGACCTGCATATCTTCCCGCCGTTCGCGCCGCAGTCCAGTTCGGTGATCTCGATCCTCGCCCAGCCGCGCGCACTGGTGCTGCCCGTCCTGGCCTACGCGTTCGTCTTGTATGCCCTGTGGTCGCGGTTCATGCGCTCGTCGGTGATGGACAACCTCGTCCAGGATTACGTGCGCACGGCCAGGGCCAAGGGGGCGAGCGGCCGCCGGGTGTTGTGGAGCCACATCTTCCGCAACTCGCTGATCTCGATCGTCACCCTGCTCGGGCTGGCGCTGCCCACGATGGTGGCAGGGGCGGTCCTTGTCGAGGTCGTCTTCAATTACCCCGGCATGGGCCTGGCGTTCTTCACTGCCGCGAGCAACGTCGACTACCAGGTGCTGCTCGGATTCACGGTGCTGGCCACCGTGGCGACGGTGCTGGGCAATCTGCTGGCCGACATCGGCTACGCGTTGCTGGACCCGAGAGTGAGGTACAGCTGATGGCAATGACCACGCCGCCGCCGGCCGGCTCGCTCCCGGCCGGCGGCACCGCGCCGGACATGGCTGCCGACAGCGCATCAGGCATGCTAGCCGGGACCGGGACAGCGCATGCGGGTGTTCGCGTCGCCCCGGCCAGGCCGCGCGGCCTGCTGCGGCGCGGCTTCGAGGTGTTCGCGGAGAACAAGCCCGCGCTCGCGGGCCTGGGCGTGATGGCGTTCATGATCTTGTTCTGCTTCGTGGGCCCGCTGGTCTACCGGACCGACCAGGTGCACACCAACCTCAACGACGTGCTCTGCACGCCCTCGGCGAGGCACCTGCTCGGCTGCGACGACGTTGGCTATGACGTGCTCGGCCGACTGATGATCGGCGGCCAGACCTCCCTGGAGGTCGGGGTGGCAGCCGCATTCGTGTCGGTGCTCTTCGGGACTCTTTACGGGGCGATCTCCGGGTTCCTCGGCGGCATCGCCGACGCGGTCATGATGCGGATAGTCGATGCTGGCCTGTCCCTCCCGCCGATAGTGGTCACCATCATCCTGTCGGTGATCTTCCACCCGAGCCCGCTCGTGATGATCTTCATCATCGCGGTGTTCTACTGGCTGTCGGTGGCGCGCTTGATCCGCGGCGAGACGCTCGCCCTGCGCAGCCGTGAGTACGTGCAGTCGGTACGAGTGCTCGGCGGCGGCAAGCGCCGGGCGATCGTCCGGCATATCCTGCCGAACGCGATCGGCACGATCATCGTGCAGGCCACGTTCGCGATCGCGGACTCCATCTTGCTGCTATCGGCGCTGGGCTTTCTCGGGCTCGGCGTGCAGGCGCCGGCCACGGACTGGGGATCGATGTTGTCCGGAGGGCTCAACTACCTGCAGTCCAGCCAGAGCTACTGGTGGCTGATCTATCCGCCTGGGGTGGCGATCATCCTCGTGTGCATCTCCTTTAACTTCATCGGCGACGCGCTCAGGGATGCGTTCGAAACCCGGCTGCAGCGCCGTTAGCGGTGGTCGCGGCTCATGCTGCCTTCCCCGGCATCCCTTCGGCGGTGATGTGCAGCCCGGCGTGCGCCGCGTTGGCGTACTCGTCGTCGACGGCCACCACGGCGCGGCCGGCGGCGTCGAGGATGGAGGCGGCCACTGCGGCGCGGTAGCCGCTGCGGCAGTGCACCCAGATTTCACCGCCGGGCACCTCGCCGATGCGGGTCAGCAGTTCATGCAGCGGGATGTGGATGGCTCCGCTGAGATGAGACTCGGCCCATTCCAGGTCGCGGCGAACGTCCAGCACGGTGACCTTCCGGTGGTGCAGGACGGCGGCCAGCGCCGGGAAGTCCGAGACCGGATAGCTGCGCAACGGCTGCCCGCCGGCCCAGTCGGACGGGTGCCCGGTGGCTGTGGCGGCCGGCCGGTCGAGGCCGATGCGGACCAGTTCGCGCTGCGCCTCGGCGACGGCCTCCGGGGTCTCGCCGAGCAGCGTCAGCGGGGCTCCCCAGGGGATGAGCCAGCCGAGGTAGGTGGCGAAGCTGCCGTCGAGGGGGAAACTGAAGGTGCCCGCCAGGTGCCCGGCCGCGAAGGCCGTGCCGGTGCGCAGGTCCACCACCCACTCCTGCGCGTCAAGGCGCCGCCGCAGTTCGGCGGCGTCGGCCCGGCTGCACTCGGACAGGTCCGCCGCGGCCGGCCCCGCTGCGTTAGCCGGGCCCATGTGCGCGTAGTAGGCCGGATAGGCATCCAGCCCGGCGAGCAGTGCCTGCACGTACTCTTGCTCGTCCTGAGTGAGCACGGGGTTGGCCCGGCGCTCGTGCCCGATCGTGGACGACTCGCCCTCGGCCTGGGTGGCCGAGCAGAAGCTGCCGAAGCCGTGCGTGGGATAGATCCCGGTGTCCTCCGGCAGTTCGGCTGACAGGCGGTGCGCGGAAGCGTACTGGGCGCGGGCGAGCGCCCCGGTGTTCGCCGGGCCGAGCAGGTCCGGCCGGCCGGTCGAGCCGTACAGCAGCGATCCTCCCGTGAACACCGCGGCCGGCTGTCCTGGCCCCTCCAGCACGTAGGCCAGGTGCGTGAACGTGTGCCCGGGCGTGGCAAGCACCCGCACCCGAAGTGCCGGGCTGACCTCGATGACGTCACCCTCGGACACCGGGACCCGGTCGAAGGCGACCAGGTCGGCCGCGTTCACGTGATAGTCGGCCCCGGTCGCGGCCGCGAGCGCGAGCCCGCCAGTGACGTAGTCGTTGTGCAGGTGGGTCTCGAAGACGTGGGTGATCGCTACCTGGCGGCTGGCGGCCAGCGCCAGTACCCGGTCGATGTCGCGCTGCGGGTCGATCACCACCGCGACCGTGCCGTCATGGACCAGGTAGCTGCGATCGCCCAGCGTCGGGGTGTCGATGGCGATGATCTCGAAGCCGTGCGCGGGAGCGGTCATGCCACGTTCTCCTGCGCGCCGCGCACCACCGGCAGGCCGCGAGTGATCCAGTCCCCGGTGCCGCCGGCCACCGACCGGGCATCGAGGCCCCGCTTGATGAGGAACTGCGCCGCAGTCCAGCTCCGGTTACCGGATGCGCAGATCACGTACACTGGCTGACCGGCTGGCAGGTCGCCGGCGTGCTGCGGGAGCCGGGACAGCGGGACGAGCCGCGCACCGGGCACATGGCCGCTCACGTATTCGGCCGGCTCACGGACATCGATCACCACCGCGCCGTCGGCGTGCGCCGCGGCGAACGTGCTCAGGTCAACTTCGGGAACCACGAAACCTCCTACAGATACCCGGTGGGGTATATGACATTGGTCGCGACGATAGCCGGCGAAGGTCCCTGGACGCAAATACCCCGGCGGGTATATGGCCCGTTACCCCGGGATGTCGGGCTTTACCAGCCACGCGATCATGCGCCCCGAGTGGAGCGCCTGCGCGCCGGAGATCAATGGCGTCCCTGTCTCCCAGGTCGGCAGCGGGCCTGGTCAACGACCCCGAGCAGAAGAAGTCTCACCAGGTCGACGTCGTCGCCTTCGGCAGCGCTGCCGAGCCCTTGCCCCGGCTCCGCGAGGCAGCCGGGAACGGCGACGTCCGCCTCATCGGCCTGCGCGAACTCTACCCATGAAGGTTGCGCCGCCCGGCGCTGACTGCGGCGGGCCGCGGTCGAGTTCATGCGGTCGCAGGCGGACCGGTGACCGAGAGCTGTGGTGCATCGCCTCGATGCCCTTCTATCTCGGCGAGCGCCAGTTGGCCGGTGCAGCCCTGGCTCAGGGCGGACGACGGGCGGTCGGCGGTGAGGACGTTCGGGTTGCCGTGGCGGCAGAAGCCGGGATTGCCAGGATCCGGGTCGTACCATGCGCCGGTGGACAGCTGAGCTACCCCGCGGCTCACGGCGTCGTCGGTCACCAGCCCGGCCAGGCATGCGCCGCGGTCGTTGAAAATCCGCACGACATCGCCGTCCGCGAGCCCGCGGATGGCCGCCTCCTCGGGATGCAGCCGCACCGGCTCCCGCCCGGCGACCTTCGCCGACTGGCTGTGCGAACCGACGTCGAGCTGGCTGTGCAGCCTGGTCCGGGGCTGGTTCGCCACCAGATGCAGCGGAAAGCGCCGCGCCGCCGGGGCGCCAAGCCATTCCTCGGGTTCCAGCCAGACCGGGTGACCGGGGCAGTCGGGGTACCGGTAGCCGTCGATGGTTTCAGAGAAGATCTCGATTTTGCCGGTAGGCGTGGTGAGCGGATGAGCATCGGGATCGGCCCGGAAGTCAGCGAGCAGTACCTGCTCCGGGCCGGTCACCGGCAGCGTGATGCCATCACCCGCCCAGAACTCACCGAACTCCGGCACCGTGTGCCCGTGATCTGCGATCGTGAGCCGCCACTGCTGGTAGAGGTGACGCAGCCACTCACTGGTCGTGCGGCCCTGCGTGAACTCCTTTCCGGCGCCAAGCCGCTCCGCCAGCTCGCCGAAGATCTGATAGTCGTCGCGTGCCGCACCGTGCGGGCGGGTCAGGGCCGGCATGGGGAAGAACATCCGGTCGTTGTCGCCGGCCCCGAAGTCATCCCGCTCGATGCTCATCGTGACCGGCAGGACGATGTCGGCGTGCCGCGCGGTGGCGGTCCAGAACGGGTCGTGCACCACTACCGTCTCGGGCCGGGCGAACGCGGCGTGCAGGCGCGCCAGGTCCTGGTGGTGATGGAAGGGGTTGCCGCCGCACCAGTACACCAGGCGGACATCGGGATAGGTGAGCTGCTGGCCGTTGTAGGAGTAGCTGGCACCGGGGTTGAGCAGCATGTCGGCGATCCTGGCGGCGGGGATGAAGGCGGCGACGCCATTGCTGCCCTGCGGAAGCCGGGGCGCTGACACCTCGCGGTGCGGCTCGCCTACCATGGCCGTCGACCCGTAGCCGTGCCCGAATCCGCCGCCGGGCAGGCCGATCTGGCCGAGCATCGCCGCGAGTACCACGCCAAGCCACAGCGGCTGCTCGCCGTGACGGGCACGTTGCAGGGACCAGCTGACCGTAACGAGGGTGCGACTGGCTGCCATCTCATGTGCCAGGTCGCGGATCCGGCCGGCCGGAACTCCGGTGATCTGCGCTGCCCAGAGCGGATCCTTGACGACGCCGTCGGTGTGGCCGTGCAGATACGGCGCGAACCGCTCGAACCCGACCGCATACCGGTTCAGGAAGTCGGTGTCCGCCAGTCCGTCGGCATCGAGTACCTGGGCCAGCGCAAGCATCAGGGCCGCGTCGCTGCCCGGCCGTGGCGCGATGCACTCGGCGGCGGCCTCGGCCGGGGTGTCGTCGCGGAGCGGGCTGACCGAGACGAACCGGCAGCCGCGCGCGCGGGCCGCGCTAATCCAGCCGTGCGTGTTGTGCCGCGACACGCCACCCGGCGTCACGGCCGCGTTTTTCGGTGAGATGCCGCCGAAGGCGACGACCAGTTCGGCGTGCGCGGCGATCACCGACTTGGACGTGGAGTGGCCGAGCAGCCAGTACACGTCACCCAGCACGTACGGCAGCAGCACGGCTGAGGTGCCGAGGCTGTAGCTGTTCACGTGCCGCACGTATCCGCCGAGGCAGTTCAGGAACCGGTGCAGTTGGCTCTGCGCATGATGCATCGCCATGCCCTTCACCGTAACCTGGGGAACGCCGGACCGGGCAAAGGCGCCGGTCACCGTTGACGCCGGCCCGCTCGCATCGCGCCGTCCGGCTACCGGGACCGCTTCCGGTCCGCGACTGACACCAGGGAGTGCGCGTGACGGCCTACGGAATCCTCCTCTTCGACGGTGCCGAGGAACTCGACTTCGCCGGACCATGGGAGGTGTTCACGGTCTCCCGGATGCTCCGTGCGGCGGACGACGCCGTGGTGCTGATAGCCGAGCGCCCCGAGCCGGTGCAGTGCGCCAAGGGCATGCGCGTCCTGCCCGACCACACCCTTGACGATCACCCGATGCTCGACGTCCTGCTGGTGCCCGGTGGTCGCGGCACCCGCCGGGAGGTGGCCAACCCGGCCGTCATCGGATGGATCCGTGACACCGCCGCCTCGGCCAGGTGGGTGACCAGCGTCTGCACCGGCGCGCTGCTGCTGCACGAGGCAGGGCCGGCCCGCGGCAGGCGGGTCGCCACTCACCACGCCCACGAGGCTGCGCTGGAGGCCCGCGGCGACGTCACAGTGGTGCGCGACGCCCGCTACGTCGTCGACGGCAACCTGGTCACCAGCCAGGGCGTCTCCGCCGGGATCGACATGGCGCTCTGGCTGGCCGGCGCCCTGCACGGCCGCGATCACTCGCGGGCAGTCCGGCGGCAGATCCAGTACGAGCCGGCCCCGCCGTATCTGGCCGACGAGCCAGCCGCGGGTAGCTGGCCGTCGCCACGATGAGCAGCAGGGCGAGGAGAGAAAGGGCCACGAGAGACAGGGCTAGCCCGGCGGCGCCGAGCGGCGGCGAATAGCGCCAGGTCAGGATGCCGCGCCCGGCGGGCACGTCGACCGCCTGGACCAGGCCTGCCCGGTGCACGGAGAGGCTGCGCGTTGGCCCGGTCGCCGGCTGCCAGGTGGCCGTCCAGCCCGGTATGTCGGCGACTGAGCGGGTGATGCGCACGCCGCGGGACGATTGCACCGCGACGATGGCCGGCTCGCTGGCGGCGCCGGACAGCGTGCGGGCTTTCGCGCCGGCGGGCGCCGGGCCGCCATCAAGGCTGCTGACGGTGAGCGCGCCGCTGGCGTCGCGGTCGGCGAAGACCGCGAACGGCCCGTCCGATGTCGCGTAGGCCCACTGCGGCGGGGTCAGCGCGGTCTGCAGGACGCCGTTCGCCACGACAACCCGGCCGTCGGCTTCGGTCAGCGCTGGCGCGCCGAGGTCGGCCTGCCTGCGTCCCGCGCGTCCGGTCAGCGCGACCGCCGTCACCGGGCGAGGCAGCCGAACCGCCAGCGACGTGCGGGTGACAGCCCGCGCCGCGAGCCAGCGGATCTGGCCGCTCGGCGTCAGCAGGCCGATCCGAAAACCACTGGCGGCGTCCGTTGCGGCGTGGGCGTCGGGCACCGTGACGGCGACAATCCGCAGCGCCGCACCGAGGTACCAGGTGCCGCGCTGGCCGGCCTGGATGCTCCGCCGGCCGGACCCGGCCCGCGGGCCCGGTGCCGTGCCGGCAGGCCCGGTGACGAGGTAGCGGGGCAGCGTGATCAGGACCGAGGTGTTGAGCTGGCCGAGCACGCCATCGGCGATCGCCCGCGGTGAGAGCACGTCCTGACCGCCACCGGTCGCGCGATGCGAGCCGGTCGCGGCGGCATACCGGCCGTCGACGATGGATGAGTACCCCTGCACCGATGCGGCGGCGCTGAGCGCGTTCAGATCCGGTGACGCGAGCACCGGCAGCAGGCTGGCGTCGATCAGGCCGGGATCGTAGATCGCGAACCGGCCCGGATGCGCGAGTAGTCCGGCTGGCTTGACCGGCGACGAGATTGCGCGTTCCCGTAGGCCTTGCTGAGCGGCGCGTGCCGCGGACGCCGTGTGGTGGTCGCTTGCCGGCAGCACCGCAACGACGGCCAGCAGCGTGAATACGACGACGTCGGCGACGACGAACGAGGCGATGAGCCGGGTGCGGCGCCTGGCCGGCAGCCGCGCGCCAAGCGCGACCAGGACGAGTGCGGCGACCGCGAGGATCGCGAACGGCGCCACGGACGGTGCGAGGCTGCCCGCAGCGCGGATCGCGGCCGGGCTGACGGCGAGCCAGCCGAGCAGGCTGCCGGTCCGCCAGACGGCAAGCGCTGCCACGACCAGTACCGCGGTCGGCGCGAGCACGCCGAGGACGGTGGCCGCGTCCGCCCGCCAGCGGCACCGCCCTGCCGCGGTGGCAGCGGCCCGGCTGACGGCCCTTGGTGCCTCGTCGACCCAGTAGGCCAGCAGCACGGCGAGGGCGGTGTCGGTGATCATGATGTTCCGGCTCTGCAGCCGCTGCAGGCCGAACAGTGGCAGGTGCGCGAGCAGCTGCCCGGCCGGCGTGTTGCCGCCCAGCGCCAGGATGATCCCCGCCAGCGCGATGAGGTGCCACACCAGCCAGCCGGGCACCGGCCCGCGCCGCCGCAGCCGGCCCAGCATCGCGAGCGCGGCGACCAGCGGCAGGATGCCGACGTAGCTGGTCACCTCGGCCAGCTGGTAGCCGGCGAAGAAGGCCGGCTGGCCGACCGACCCGGAGCCGCCGAGCAGGTCGGGTACCAGCATCAGCAGCAGCCAGCCGGGCGGCAGTGAGCCCGAGTTGTAAAGCGTGAGCGACCCGGCGGCACGCTGTGACGTGCTGATGGCCGCCAGCCCGGGCAGCAGCTGGACGGCGCCGAGGCACGCCCCGAGTGCGAGGCCGGCCACGACCGACAGCGCCACGACGGTCGCGCCGCGCCGTCCGGCCCTGGCGACGTGCCAGAGGGTATACATGACCACGATCGCGCCCGCGTTATCCACGGCACGGGGCTCGCCGGCCAGGATCGTCGGCCCGAATGCCGTCGCCAGGACGGCGATCCAGGCGAGCCTGGACTGCAGGGCCCGCGGCTGCGAGAGCCGCAGGACCGCAAGCAGCTGGACCGGGACCCAGGACATCCCGGCCACCAGCCCGAAGTGGCCGACCTGGGCCGGCATCGCCCCGGCGAACGCGAACGTCAATGCGCCGAGGAAGCTGGCGATGGTGGACAGCCGCAGCGCGCGCAGGAACCAGAACATGCCCGCGCCGGCCACGGCCCAGGTCGCGATGAGATTGACGGTCCAGGCCGCGACTCCGGGCAGCACCGCGAACAGCAGCGTCAGCGGGTACGCGGCCCCCGCATTCCAGCCGCCCAGCAGCGGTGCGCCGCTCCAGATGTAGGGGTCGAACAACGGCAGGTGACCGCTGGCGAGCTGGCGCCCGACCAGCACCCGCAGCGGGTAGTTCTGCGTCAGATCGTCACCGGGGACCACGGCGTGCCCGAGCAGCGCCGGCAACCCGAAGGCCAGGACCGGCAGGACTATCAGAACGACAACGGCGAGCGTGTCGCCGCGCGCCCGGCGTGCGCCCGGCCGGCGCGTGCGCCCGGCCAGCCGGGCCAAGCGCACCGGCGGCGGGCCTGCTGTCGCGCTGTCAGCGACAGAGCTGACCCTGGAGGAATCCCGCAGCACGGCTGACTATCGCGCGCGTTGGCCGGCCAGGGCAAGGCGCAACCCGATTCGCCTTGCCATCACTCCACGTCCTCCTGGGCAGCCAGGGCCTGCTGGCATCACGGCAGAAGCTTGCCAGTGCCAGGCGGGATCGGCCAGCCCCCACGCCCTGCGTCCGGCGCGCCGGCGGATTTCGCGCGGCCGGGCCAGGTTATCCCGTTCGTGCCAGCTACCGGGCCGTAACGGTTCTCCCGGGTATCCTGGGTGGGATGACGGCGGAGGGACTCGCCGGAACCGCGGCGCTGCCGCCAACGGTCCCTGCCTGGTGATGGCGGGAGGCGGCGGTGCGACCAACTGACGACGGCGACGCGCTGGAGGCTGCGCTCGGCGGGCTGTCGGCGCTGGCCGGCCCGGACGACCGCGCCGCGCTGGCGGAGCTGCGGGACCGGCTCGCGCAGCAGGTGCTGCGGGTGCTGGTGGCCGGGGAAGCCAAGCGGGGCAAGAGCACGCTGGTCAACGCCCTGCTGGGACGGCCAGTGCTGCCGTCGGGGGTGACGCCGCTTACTGCCCTTGCCACGTCCGTGCGGTACGGGCGGGATGAGGGCGTGACGGCCGTGTTCCGGGATGGCCGGGCCGAAAGCCATCCGTTGCAGGCCCTGGGCCACCTGGTGACCGAGCGGGGCAATCCGGGTAACTGGCGCGGGCTGGCGTCGGTCACGGTGATCGTGGATGCGCCGGTCCTGGCCCGCGGGGCGGAGCTGGTCGATACGCCGGGGACGGGGTCGGTGTACGCGCACAACACCGCCGCGGCGGAGCTGGCGCTAGAGACGATGGACGCGGCGGTGTTCGTTCTCACTGCCGACCCGCCGGTGTCGGCCAGCGAGCGGGACCTGATGTCGCGGGTGGCACGGCTGTCGGTCAGCATGTTCGTAGTGCTGAACAAGGCAGACTACCTGTCCGCCGACGCTCCGCCCGCCGGGTCGGCCGACGGGGCACTGGACGGACACCGCCGCAGTGAGCTGGCAGAGGCGCTCGAGTTCACCGCGGGCGTCGCGGCCGAGGCGGCGGGCCGCCCGGTACGGCTGTACCCGCTGTCGGCACGCGCGGCACTGACCGCGGCCGGCGATCCGGGGTTCACCGTGTTCGCCGCCGACTTCGCCAGCTACCTGGAGTCCGGCCGGACGGCCGACCTCCGGCTGTCGGTGGCCGGTCACGCAGAGCGGCTGGCGCGCTCGCTGCTGGACGAGGCGGACCTGACCCGCCGGGCGGCGCAGATGCGGACCGGGGAGGCGGCCGGGCGGGTAGAAGCGTTCCGGGCGCGGCTGGCCGCTGTGGCCGTTCGGCGTCAGGACGCCGCGGACCTGGCGGCAGCCGAATCGGCGCGGCTGCTGGCCGCCCTGAACGAGGCCGCGGAGCAGGCAGCGAGGGAGGCCAGCGGCCGCGTGACCGCGGAGATGGACGCCCTGCTGGCCGGCGACCTGCGGTCGGCGCAGGCGGCTGCTATCGAGAGTGCGGGACGGGCCCGGCTCGGCGAGCTGGCGGTGGCGCAAGCCGAGGCCTGGCGCCAGGAGCAGGCGCTGCGGCTCGAGCACGGCCTGGCCAGGCTTGACGAGCGGCTCGCCGCCGAGCTGCACGCCGAACTCGACGCGGTCCGCGAGGCCGCCGCTGGCCTGCTCGGCCTGACCCTGACCGTCCCCGGCCCTGGTGACCGGCTGGTGCCGGACTTGCGGTTCTTCTACGTAGCCGGGGAGCAAGCGGGGCAGACCGAGTTGCTGGCCGGCGCGATCCGCCGCCACCTGCCCGGCGGGGCCGGGCGACGGCGGGCGCGTGAGTACCTGCGCCGCGAGGCCGTCGGCCTGATCCCGCAGCAGATCGGCCGGGCTAGGGCCGACCTGCAGTACCGGCTCGCCGAGGCGACCCGGCGGCTGATCCGTGACGTCGAAACCCGGTACACCGACAGTACGAGCAGGCTGGAGAACGCGCTGCGCGCGGCCGCGGACCAGCGGCAGGCCACCGCCGGGGAGATGGCCGGGCTGGACGCGGAGCTTGCGCAGCGCCAGGAAGAACTTGCCCGGCTGCTGGAACTGCTGGCCGAGGTATCCAGACCGCCGCAACCGCAACCGCAACCGCAACCGCAACCGCAACCGGCCGGCGGCAGCGCTAGGCTCGGCGCCGGGCCTTCGCACGCGCAGTCACCGCCTGCGGCACCGGCAGCGGGTGGCTGACGCGCCCGTGGCGCTAACGCTAGCCTGGGCTTCGCTCGCGCCCGGCACGGCTAGCCTGGCCGCGGCCGGGCTAGCCGACCAGAGCGAGCGGGACGGGGGCGGCGTGGTCTCGGTTGCTGGCTGGGCGGCGACTGTCGGCGTGGTTGTCGGCCTGCTCTGCCTCGACCTGGCGCTGGCCACCATGCGTCCGCATGAGGTCGGCCACCGGGAGGCTGCGGCCTGGTCGGCCGCCTACATCGCGGTGGCGGTGGTCTTCGGCCTGGTGTTCGGCAGCCTGGCCGGATGGGGTTACGGCGGCCAGTATTTCACCGGGTACCTGGTGGAGAAGAGCCTGTCAGTCGACAACCTGCTCGTCTTCGTGCTCATCATGACGGCGTTCGCGGTGCCGCGCGCCCATCAGCAGCGGGTGCTCACCATCGGGATCATCGGCGCGCTCGCCTTGCGGGCTGTCTTCATCGCCGTCGGCGCCGCGCTGCTGTCGCAGCTGTCGTTCATGTTCCTGATCTTCGGGCTGCTCCTGATCTGGACTGCGGTGCGACTGTACCGGCACCGTGCGGAGGATCCCGACGTCGCTAGCAGCCCGCTGGTCCGCGCCGTGCGCCGGGTGCTGCCGGTCAGCGAGGGGTACGCCGACGGCAGGCTGATGACTAGGGTCGGCGGGCGGCGGGTGGTCACCCCGCTGTTCATCGTGTGTGTGGCGATCGGCGGTACTGATGTGCTGTTCGCGCTGGATTCCATCCCGGCTGTCTTCGGCATCACCCGTCAGGCCTACATCGTCTTTGCCGCCAACGCGTTCGCCCTGCTGGGCTTGCGGGCACTGTTTTTCCTGGTGACCGGCCTGCTAGACCGGCTGGTGTACCTATCGGCCGGGCTGGCGCTGATCCTGGCCTTCATCGGCGTGAAGCTGGTCCTGCAGTGGGTGCACAGCCTCGATCCGCGCGTGCCGGAGGTCGGCATCGCAGTTTCGCTGACCGTCATAGCGGTCGTGCTCGCCGTCACCACCGTCGCCAGCCTGATCCGATCCCGCCGGGACCCCGCCGCCAGAGCTCACGCCGGCGCTGTCCTCGGCACGCCCGACGCTGCCAGGAAGAGCAAGCCCGCCGAGGACTGACCGTAGCTGGCACGGGCCCGCGCTCCGCAAGGCGGCTACCAGGCCGGCTTGAGGTATCCGCGGCCGCGAGGGACTCTCGCACGGTCGCGGCGGCGGTCGCTGCTGGCGGTAGAGTCGGGATGATGAGCCGCCAGCTCACCTCTGATGACCGTGTTGCCGATGCGATGGTGACGCGGCCGAAGACGCATGCCCCGCAGTCCACGCTGGCGGAGATCCGTGCGTTCTTCGATGATGACCACGTCCATATGGCGCTGATAGTCGCGCCCGACGGGCGGCTGGTTACTACGATCGAGCGAGCCGACCTGTCCGCCGTTCTCTCGGGGACCGCGCTGGCTGCCGCGATCGGAACGCTCGCTGGCCGCACCGTCCGGCCGCATGACTCGCTTGCTGCTGCCGCCGCCGCGCTGCTGCTGGGCGGGCGCCGTCGGCTGGCCGTGGTCGACGAGATGGGTCGGCTGCTCGGGCTGTTGTGCGCGAAGCGGGATGGCAGCGGCTACTGCTCCGATGCAGGCATCCGCAGCCGGGCAGCCGAGCAGGCGATTAGCCGGGCAGCCGGGCAGTGACCTCGGGCGACGGCAGTTACCTCAGGCCCGGCTGGGCCCGGACCGCTGCCGACCGCGGCCGGCCGGCTGCGGATCGGCGCCTGCGACGAGCTCATCAAGAACCGCGGCCAGGCTGTGCAACTCGACTAGGTGGGCGGGCGTGAGCTCGCTGAGGATGCGGTCTCCCTTGGCGGTGAGCTGCACTCGCACGATGCGGGCGTCGTGGCCATCTGGCAGGCGCTGTACCAGGCCCGCCGCCTCGGCACGGTCAACTAGCTCGACCGTGCTGTGATGGCGCTGCAGGAGGTAGCCGGCTAGGTCGCCGACGGTTGGCGGCTCGGTACCGGGGTGGCCCTTGACCGCTACCAGCAGTTGGTGCTGGACGTGGGTCAGGCCGGCCGCCTGGGCCTGGTCCTCGCTCCACCGCTGGAACTGGCGCAGGCTTGAGCGGAATGCCAGCAGGTGCTCGAAATCCTTGCGGGTCAGCTTGCGGGCGCGCTCGTGGTCCAATCCTGGGCCTTTTCTCCGCGCCGGGCGGCGTGGGTCGGTGTCTGGCCGGGGACCGTCGCGGCAAGGCGACGGTGCACCATTCCACCATAGGCCAACTCCGGGGCGCGGGAACGCGCTCCGTTCCGTCCCCGCCTCTGGTGACTTCCGCGGCACCGGGCCGGGCAGGCTTTGCCGTCGGCAACGAAGAAGGAAGCCGCCGCTGCCGAAAATAGATCGTGGTACGATATTTATATGGAGTGATCGGCCCGGCGGCGGGCCGCACTAGCTGGAGACAGGCGCCGTCATGTGAAGGAGGTGGGCCGGTGACCCTTAGTGCGCGGGAGAAGCAGGCCCTTGAGGGCATCGAAGTCGACCTTCGCGGGTCTGACCCGAAGCTCACCTTCATGATGACTGCGTTTGCCCGCCTTGCGGCGGACGAAGAAATGCCACGGCGAGAAAGAGTCGTCAGGGCGGCGAGGCCGGCGCGGCGCGTGCGTGCAGGGCGAGGTGCCAGGCAACCCGCGCGCGACGTATTCAGCCCGCCTGACTCACGCCCTGCACTATTTCGCCAGCGCATCATTCCGGGGTACTGGGTCTGGGCAACCTGGCTGGTCGTCTCAATCGTGCTCATCACATTCGCGGTTCTCTCCAGCAGCGTTCCGGCTCATAACGGCCGGAACGCCCGATGGACTAGCCCGGTACCCGCGGCGCAGCGCCACTCCGGTTGACGTTGACGAATGGAGGTGTCAGCTGCATGTTGCTCGACTCGTTGCGGCGGACGCTGCATGTGCCCGCCGCGGGGCTGGCGCATCGCTGGCGGGCGCGTCGCCAGCGCAATGCTGCCCTGTTGCGGGCGGGGCGGCGCGCGCGCAAGTTCCAGGCCATGATTATGCCCTTGGGGAAGGCCAGCGACGCCGGCCAGTTGGAGGCAGCCCCGCGCTGGCCCGCCAGCTGGCGCGGGGTGGTTCGCGCCAGCGGCAAGCCCGGCCGGGCCGGCCAGTTGCTGACCGCGCTGATCACGGCGCAGGACGGCGAGCCGGCGATAGCGCCGTGGGTGACGGTGACGATGCTGGTGATAGGGCCTGGCAACTGTTTCGACGTTGGTGATGACTTCACGCTGTGGCAGGGGACGGACGTGGCCCGCGGTGTGGTCACTCGTCGGCTTTTCGTCTAACTTAAGACCTCGCCAGCGTGTGGTCCGACGGCGAACGACGCGTGAAGAGCTTCCGGGCTGTCGGCTACCCGCCGCCGCGGGGGTTGCGCGGCCGCGTACTTCCCCGAGGACAACGTACTGGTACCTTTCGACTCCACTGCGGATGTCAGCAACACGCCGACGTCCAAGCCGATCGTTGTCCGGCTCGAGCCGGCCTCAGGCTGACCGCGGCACAGCTACACCGGGTAGCTGCTCGGCGCGAGCATGCCGGGAACGTCCCGCTCGAAGGTCACTCGCGGCGCGACCGCCCTGGTACTGGCCTGGCCACGAAGTCCGCGCGATGACCTCCAGCTGAAAATCCGCAAGCTTGCGCGCGGACGCTGTCGCCGCGCGTGCTCGCGTTCTTGATTTCCGCCGCCAGGCGGTCGATAAGTTCCTCGCTGTCCATAGCCACGTACCCAACGCGCGTCATGCGCCATAAGCGCCGCACCAGGTCCGGGCTGAGAGGTTGCAGAACCCTGCCGGGGACCAGGGCAGCTGTGCAGAGAATGCCGCACGGAGATGGCGGGCACTAGGGACATACGTCCCTGGGTCCGCCCGGTTTCGCTGATCACGAACCGTCGAGCTGCTGCGGGGGCCTGCTGGTAACGGGCGCCACGGGGCGCGACGGTCAGCTCACGTCAGGTGGCTTGCCCGCTGAGCCCGACCGTGTCCGGTCCGCTGATTCCCGGCCGGCGCCGAATCTGAGGAAGGCGGTCAGCGCGGCGATGACAAGGGCGACAGCGCCGCCCAGGTACAAGATGTCCTGTCCGCCGCTGAAGCCGACGACAACGTCGACGAAGCTCACTGCCGCGACCAGGACGAGCATCGAGACGACCCGCGCCTTCAGGTCATTCAAGTCGCGCATCACCAGCCAGGGCGGCATGGCGGCACCCCGCCCGCCGGCATCGACCTTGCTGATGAACAGCTCGTAAAAGCCGATGGCGCTGATCAACAGGGTCGCTCCGACCAGGAACAGGTCGATGTCGAGCAGGAAGAGCCCGATTTTATGGCCCACCGGAAATGGATGCGGGATCACCTCCGCCAACGCCCAGATGAACAGGGCGGCACCGTAGGCGAAGGCCGCCAGCGCGGAGAGGACCAGGACGACCACCGGGATGAGGACCAGGCCGCGGGACAACCGCAAGCCCCGCTCGAACCATCGCTCCGCCGGCGCTCGCTCCGCCGGCGCTGCGGGCCCGCCCGAACCTGTCGGCGCGGAGTCACCGGCGCCGCGGGCAGCCTCTTCGCCTGAATCACTCATCGCTCTCACCTATCGATGCTTGCCGAAGGGAGCGAACTCTATGCGCCCGCTGATGCTCCCGGCCCCGGCAATGTGCGCCCGCGCCAAGCCCGGCCCGAGCCAGCGGAGCTCAGCCCGGGCCAGCGGAGCCCAGGCTTGCTGGCAGCTGGCCGCAGCCGAGAATGCTTCATGGCGAACTCCAAGTCAGGGGCCCCGCCGGCGCCGCGTGCCGGGCTGCGTGATCTTGCCGCGACTAGCCGCGAACGGTGCAGATACGGAAAAGCCACGAGGAAGCGTGCTCCCCGCGGCTCGCTCGGGTACTGGGACGAAGCGGATCGCGAGCGCGACGCGCTGGTGACGATGACCGCCCAGAACGCGATCAGGGTGCCGGAGCTTGTCCCGATCAGGCATGGGCGGATGGCGCTCTCCCCGTGGAACTACTACCGCGGGGCTGCCGCGGTGATGGTCGGCGGCCCGGCTAGTCAGGCTCACAGCGGGCTCATGGTGCAGTTGTGCGGTGACGCTCACATCCCGAACTTCGGCCTGTGGGCGACGCCCGAGCGCAACTTGCTGTTCGACCTCCGCGACTTCGACGAGGCGTTGCCCGGCCCGTTCGAGTGGGATGTCAAGCGCTTTGCTGCCAGCGTGGTGGTCGCCGCGCAGCAGAACCGCATGAAGCGGAAGCTGGCGGCAGCGGCCGTCGCCGCGGGCGTGCAGGCGCACTGCCGCCGCATGCCCGGCTGATCTTCCTGCCCGGCTGACGGCACGGGATCGCTAACGTCCGCCTTCCGTTCACGGGCCGTTCACCGAGCGTGTAATGTATCTACGGGCTTGTAGAAGGTCCTGCCCCGCTCTGCGGTCCGCGGCACGCGGAACCATGACTCAGTTGCCCAGCTTTGTCATAGACAGCGAGAGAAGCCGGTATGCCCTTGTCCGCGACGATGTCGTCTACGCCCGTTGCCCATGTCAGCGCTGGAATCCTGGCCAGCGCGCCAGTACCGCGCACCTCAGGCGCCCACGGGCTCGATAAGACCTTGTTTCTCGATGTCAACCGCTTTGCCCGGGCCACCCCGTGGCTGCACGGCGTCCTGCTGTTCTATGCGGTCATCGGCGGGATAATCGCCTGCGCGCTGCTGCTGGTCATCGGCTGGTGGTTTGCCCGGCGTCGCCCGGATGCGAAAGCCATGGCAGCGTCTCTGTGGGCCGGCATAGGTACGGTCGCCGCAGTGGGCGTCGCGCAGCCTATTAACCACGCCGTCGCGGAGGCCAGGCCCTGGCAGAGCCTGCCGCATGCGCTCATCCTGGCCGGGCACACCGCCGACTTTTCCTTCCCGTCCGACCACGCCGTGATGGCCGGCGCGGTCATCGCGGGCGTGTTCCTCTATAACCGGCGGCTAGGCGTCATCGCTGCGGTGGCGGGCGTCCTGCTCTGCTTCGCCCGTGTCTATGTCGGAGCCCACTACCCGCAAGACGTTGCAGGCGGATTCGTGATTGGTGCCGCCGTAGTGCTGATCGGCTGGGTGATCATCCGCATCCCGCTCACTGCTGCTGTCAGCTACTTCAGCCGCACGCCGCTGCGTGTGCTCCTTACTTCGCAGCCCGCATCGGCTGCCGGAGCGGCAGGGCAGGCCGCGAGCTCGGCAGACGGCCAGCATCAGGCGGCCAGGCACCAGGCAAAGCAGCACTGAGCTGGCGGGCCGGTTCCCCGGCCCGGTTGCCAGGGATTATCGCTGGCACTGGCGGCGACATCGGGCCAGCCAGCAGCCCCACTCCCGCTAGGACGTGCCTGGCGGACGAGCCGCGTTGCGCCGTGCGCCCGTTCCCGCGGTGGCGCCCGTTCCCGCGGTGGCGCCCGTTCCCGCGGTGGCGCCCGTTCCCGCGGTGGCACAGTGGAAGTCATGGCAGGCGGACTGCTGACGCTTTTCCTGTGCGGCGATGTGATGCTTGGACGCGGTGTGGACCAGATACTGCCGCATCCGGGCGATCCGCGGCTGCGGGAGCCGGACGTGGACGACGCGCGGCACTACGTTCGCTTCGCTGAGCTCCTGAGCGGGCCTATCCCGCGGCCAGCAAGCTTTTCCTGGCCATGGGGTGACGCGCTGGAGGTTCTGGACGACGCAGCGCCGGATGCCAGGGTGATCAACCTGGAGACCAGTATCACGCGCAGCGCGGACTTCAGCCCGGGCAAGGCAGTGCATTACCGGATGAACCCTGACAACCTTCCCGCCCTGCTCGTCGCGCGGCCCGACGCGTGCGCACTGGCCAACAACCATGTGCTGGACTTCGGTCGCACCGGGCTGCGGGAGACCATCGACGCACTGGCGGGCGCTGGCACGAGAGCGGCCGGGGCTGGCCGGGACGCGGCCGCGGCCAGGCAGCCGGCCGCCATCCCGGTGCCAGGACGGGGCCGCACCGTCGTCTTCTCCTGCGGGCTGGCCTCGAGCGGGATCCCCGCTGACTGGGCCGCGACGGCGAGCCAGCCGGGCGTCGACCTCCTGCCCGGCCTCTCCGAGGCGGTCGCTGACGACCTGATCAGCCGGGTACAGACCGTCAAGCGGCCAGGCGACGTCGTCGTGGTCTCCATCCACTGGGGCTCCAACTGGGGCTACCAGGTGGACCACGACCAGGTCCGGTTCGCTCGCCGGCTGATCGACGGCGGAGTTGACGTAATCCACGGCCACTCGTCGCACCACCCGCGACCGGTCGAGGTTTACCGCGGCAAGCTCGTGCTGTACGGCTGCGGCGACTTCATCGACGACTATGAGGGCATTGGCGGCTACGAACAGTTCCGGGACGATCTGCGTCTGCTCTACTTTGCTTCGGTCGCGCCGGGCACCGGCACACTCGACGCCCTGCGGATGGTGCCGATGCAGGCACGCAAGATGCGGCTGTGCCACGCGAGCACTGGGGACAGCGAGTGGCTGCGCGGGGTTCTCGATGCGATCAGCAGCGGCTTCGGCTGCCGGGTCAGTTGCCAGCCCGACGGCACGCTAGCCGCTCGCGTGGCGCCAGCCTGAGACGCTTCCGTAGTTTGCGTCATCCCGCGACCTTGCTCACCTGAGCCCGGACGGGGTTACACTTCTGGCACGCGCGGGAGTCCGGAGCGGACCGGGCTGAGAGGGTGGCTGACCGGCCACCGACCGCAAGAACCTGATCCGGGTCATGCCGGCGAAGGGAGCGCTTCCGTGGCTGGTGCGATCGACGAGCTGAGCGTTTTCGATGGTGTGCGGCCAAGGCGCACCGGTGACCTGGCGCTGGAAAGCCAGGGGATTGCCCCGATCCCGGCCGACGCTCGCTACGGCGCCGTCTGGCGGATGTTCACGGTGTGGTTCACCCCCAACATGGAACTATCCGGAGTGTTTGCCGGCACGCTGGCGGTTCTGCTCGGGCTGGGATTCTGGCTGGGGCTGGTCGCCATCGTTCTCGGGACCGTCATTGGCTCGGTCCCGGTGGCGTTGCTGTGCACCTGGGGACCACAGACCGGGACCGGGCAGGTCCCGCTGGCCCGGCTGCCATTCGGGAAGACGATCGTGCTGCCGGCCACGGTGCAGTGGCTGTCCTCGATCGCCTGGGATGCGCTGGTCGGACTGTTCGGCGGTCAGGCGGCCGCGCTGCTACTCGGCATCCCGTTCTGGGCGGGCGCTGCCCTGGTGCTGGCCGTCGAGGGCCTGGTCAGCGTCTACGGCTATGAGTTCGTGCACCGGCTGCAGTCCTGGGGCTCGACGATCCTGATCGTCCTGTTCGTGGTGCTGACGGTGCGCATATTCCAGCACCACACCGTCCTGCCCGTCGACACCGCCCACGGCTTCGCGCTGGCTGGCGCCTTCGTGCTGATGACGACCATCGCCCTCAGCCAGGGGATCTCCTGGGCCACCTATGCATCCGACTACAGCCGCTACCTCACGCCCTCCTCCTCACGGCCGGCGATCTTCTGGCTGACGCTAGGCGGCCTGACCGCCTCGTACGTATGGGTGGAGACCATCGGGCTCGGTGCCGCGAGCATGCTCGGGAACCAGACGGTCGCGGGCGTGCGGACCCTCATGGGTGGCGGGGCACTCGGCGTGCTGGCCCTGATAGCGATCGCGTTCGGCGCCGTCACGTCCAATTCGATGAATGACTACACCGGTTCGCTCGCCTTCCAGGCGCTCGGCGTACGGCTCCGTCGGCCGGTTACGGCCGTACTGGTGGCAGTGCTGGCGTTCGCCGCGATCCTGTGGATGCACTCGGCCGACACCTCAGGCAGGTTCGAGAACATCCTGCTGTTCATCGGCTACTGGATCGCGCCGTTCTGCGCGATCGTCATGATCGACTGGCACGACCACAAGAACGGCTACGAGCCGTCGATGCTGCGCGCTGCGCTGCCGTTCCGGCGCCTGCGCGGCGGCTGGCCGGCCCTGGCGTCGTTCGTGCTTGCTTTCGCCGCGATGGTGCCGTTCATGAACACCTCGGTCATCGAAGGCCCGGCTGCCGTTGCCCTGCATGGTGCCGACATTGCCTTCTACGTGGGCTTCATCGTCGCGGCCGTGCTCTACTACTGGCTGCGGAGGGTCGGCCAGGCGCGCGGTGACGCCGCCCCCGGTGACGCCGCGCCCGGAGATGGGTCGCCGGCGCAGGCCGCGGCGGGCCCCGAGCCTCGACGGCGGCGCTCACGCTGCCAAGCCTGGCACGGCGGACGGAAGTCTTACCAGTGCGCAGGTTGCGGCGCTCAGGTCAGTGGGCAGTGCTGGGCGGAGTGCTGAGCAACTTCGCTGCCAGGACTATCTGGTCGCCCGGCCTCGGCGCGGCGCGGTAGTCGAGTCCGCGGGCTGGGTAAGCGCGCTGCAGGTCCTGCGTGGTGGTGGCGCGGCGTGGTGGCGGGGCGTCGTCGGCGAGCCGGGCTGACTGTCGTAGGCGGCTGATAGTGTCCGAACTGATGTTTGAAGAAATGGTATTGACGCGGGACAGGCTCGCATCTGCTGACGAAGCGGTGGGCGCGCTGGCTGACGTCATCGGCAGCCTGCAGACGGCCGGCGCCGGTGAGGTCGCCGCGGTCATGGGGCGGCTGACCAC
>JAJYUU010000236.1 GCA_021792405.1 Actinomycetes bacterium | reverse complement strand
CGTACGAGACGTACGAACCGGCCAGTTCGGCGATGGTGCCGAGGATGATCACCAGCGCGAGATTGAGGTGTCCCTGAAACGCCAGGACGCCGGCGAAGCCGAATGTGATCTCGGACGGAATCGGAGCGCAGCAGGCTTCGAGGAAGCCGAACAGGATCACGGCGGCATAGCCGAACTGGGTGAGAAACGAGTCCATGAGCTGCCTTTCGCGCAGCGCGCCAGGCTGCGCGCCGTCCTGTCTTCTACAGGTTTGTAGACACACTACTCCAGGCTCCGAGGGCGGTGGCCATCTCCTGCCGAATGCCCGCTCGCGGTCCGCAGGCCCGCCCGGCCCGCCCGCCCGGCCAGAGGTGCCCGCCATGGCGATGCGCGGCGGCCGTCACTGCGCCCGCTATCGCCGCAGGAAGGTAACGGGCTCCTCAGCGCCCAGCCAGGTGACCGTGTGCCGCGCTGGCGTAGCCCGTGCTACGACCTTTCCGCGCCGTAGCACCAGCGTGCGCGGCGCTATCAGGCGTAGTGCGTCGGCCTCCGACGGAGCGTCGAACACGACCAGGTCAGCACTGCCACCGGGCCGCAGCCCGTAGTCAGCGATACCGAGGGCGGCGGCCGGGTTCACCGTGATCATTTCTATCAGTCGGCGCAGTTCGGCATCGCCAGACATCTGGCCTAGGTGCACGAGCACGAACGCCGCCTGGAGCGGGTCGCCGTAGCCGAGCGGGTACCACGGGTCCATCACCGAGTCGTGGCCGACGCAGACGTTGACTCCGGCCTCCTGAAGCTGCTTAACCCTGGTGAGGCCGCGCCGAACGGGTCCGGTGTCGAAGCGGCCTTGCAGCACCGAGTTGTCGAGCGGGTTGGTCACCATGTGCAGGCCTGCCCGGGCGATGTTGCTGATGACCCGGTAGGCGTACGCGCCGTTGTAGGAGTGCATTGCCGTGGTGTGACTGGCCGTGACCTTGCCTGACATTCCCCGCTTTATCGTTTCGGCAGCCATGACCTCGACGAACCGGGAATGATCATCGTCGGTTTCGTCGCAGTGGATGTCCACCGCCAGGCCATGGTCCTGCGCCAGGGCCAGGGCGAACTTGACCGACTCGACGCCGTCTTCGCGAGTCAGCTCGTAATGCGGGATGCCGCCGATCACGTCCGCGCCGAGAGCGGCCGCCCTGCGCATCAGCTCGACGCCGCCGTCAAAGCCGAAGATGCCTTGCTGGGGGAATGCGACAAGCTGCAGGTCGAGCATGCCGCGTACTTCCTCGCGCAGGTCGATCAGCGCGCGCAGCGCGGTCAGGCCGGGATCGCAGACATCGACGTGACTGCGGACATGCTGCACACCGCAGGCCAGCTGCCAGCGCAGCACCTGGCGCACTCGCGACTGGACATCGGCGTAGCTCAGGCCGGCGACCCGGTCAGCCCAGATCGCGATGCCCTCGAACAGCGAGCCGGAGTCATTCGGCCGCGGCTGGCCGACGGTCAGCACGGCGTCGAGGTGGATATGCGGCTCTACCAGCGGCGGGGTGACGAGTCGGCCACCCAGGTCAATGGTTTGCGCTGCCGCCGCGTCCGAGCCGTCCCCAAAGCCGGGCTGTGCTGTGCCGGGCTGTGCTGTGCCGGGCGGTGCTGTGCCTGGCTGTGCGGGGCCCGGCTGGCCCGGCCCGCCGCCTATCGCGGTGATCATGCCGTCGTCGATGTAGAGGTCGGTGAGCGCCTGCTGGCCGGCCAGCCGGGCGTTGCGCAGGATCAGATCGATCATGGTCATATCATCGCCTGCCCGGCATGCCCACCGCCCGGCGACCGTACTTATCGTAGTCCGATATATCGGTAGCGGGCACAACTTGCCGGTTCGTGACTGATGGCGCGATGGCCCGCCGGGCGGGTGCAGGTACCGGCACGGCTCGCCGGGGCGGCTGGCGACCCGGGGGCTCTGCCGTAGCCAGCCTGACGACTTCTGCGCGCCAATTGTCCGCACGGCGATCGATCGCCTGACGATATACACTGGCGTGGTGCCTGAATCTCCCGGCCTACCGCCGGCCGGCCAGCCGCCAACGGGCCACCGCTCGCCCGAAGGAACGCTGATCACCTTCGAGCGGTACGCGGGCCCGGCCACGCTGATCCTGTCCAGCCTGGCCGACGGACCCAAGCACGGATACGCGCTGACCAAGGACATCGAGCAATTCGCGGGCGTCAGGCTCGCGCCGGGTACCCTGTACGAGGCGCTCAGCAGGCTGGAGAGCCAGGGCTTCATCGAGGCACTGCCGAGCGAGCAGCGGCGGCGCCCGTACCAGCTGACCGCGGCCGGAGCGCAGGCATTGCGCGCGCATCTGGCCGACCAGCGCAGGGTGGCCGACGTCGGGCTACGGCGGCTGGCGCACGGCTGGGGACCGGCATGACGACTCGCGGCCCTGAGGTTACCCCATCCCCATCCCCATCCCCATCCCCATCCCCGGCCCCGCCGCCCGCATCGGCCCCGCCGCCCGCATCGGCCCCGCCGCCATCCCCGGCCCAACGGGGAGTCCCGGCAGGGCTGTTCCGGCCGGGAACTGATTGACGGTGCGGAACCGCTGATCGGTCCGGCACCTGTTCGGCCATGATCCGCACGTGGCAGGAGGGCAGCGATTTGCGCTATTTCCACCGGGTACGGCGGCGATATTTTGGGGTGCTGCTTGCCTTTGACCGGGCAGATGCAACCATCTGCAGATGAGGCTGTCGCGGCGACGGCCGCCAGAGGATGCTCCCGAGTGCCCCGCGGCGGCATCAGACGGTCCGGTGGCGGTGCCGTCCGGGCCTGCTACCGGTATCCACGGTGCGACTAGCGCCCAGCGCGGGACTGAGCCGCACGGCGCGACAGCCGTCGACGGCGCGACCGCCGATCAGCGGACGGCGAGCAGTCACGGCTCGGCAGGGAGACAGGGCGCGGCAGGGAGACAGGGCGCGGCGGGGATACAAGGTGCGGCCCGCGACATGGTGACAGCGGCGATGGGATCGGCTTCCGACGGATCGGCGCTAGCCAGGCCGGGCTCGGCCGAGCTCGCGGCCTCGCTGCTTGTCGAGGACGAACCCGAGTCCCGGATCAGGCTGCCGACGGACCTACTCCGGTGCGTGACGGCTGGGATCGAGATAGCGGTCCTGGTTGGCATTGCGCTGCTCGGCAAGGACACCGCGATCGCCGTCGAGAACGACATCGTTGCCGCCAGTAACCACCTGGGCCGGGCCCTGATCACCTCGCTGCATTCGCTAGCCTTCATCGCTTTGCTCGTGCTGCCGGTCGCGCTGGCTATCCGGCTGGTCATCAACCGGCAGCTCCGGCGGCTGGCCGAGGCAGTCGTCGTCGGTCTACTCGCCGCCGGGGTGGCGGCTGCCTGCAACGCGATCCTGGCGCTGTCGGCGCTGGCCGACCTGTACCAGGCACTGGCCCATGCCGGCAGCGCACTCGATCTTGACCTGGCTGGGCTGGCCGCCTACCTCACTGTAATCGGCCTGAACGGCCTGCCCCGCTGGCGCGCTTGGTTCGCGGTGGCGATCACGTTCTATTTCGTGACCAGCCTTGTGGAGAAGCACGCTACTATCTTGTCGCTGTTGATCTCGCTGCTGATCGGCGCCGCCGTCGGGTCGGGGTTGCGCTATCTGATCGGCACGAATACCGAGCGCCCGGCAGCGGCCGAGATTGCCGCCGCGGTCAGCGAGGCAGCGGTGCCGCTCGTGGAGATCCGGCGGGTGCCTGACACCAGCGCAGAGAACCGCAGGTACACCGCTCGAGCCGGGGACGGTTCCTGGCTGGACGTGACGGTCTTCGACCAGGATCAGCAAGCTGCCGACGCGTTCTACCGCATCTACCGGCGACTGCGGCTGACACGGCAGGTTTCCCGGAGCGCCCCGCTGACCGTAAGCCGGGCCGTCGAGCGCCGTGCGCTGATGACGTACGCGGTGCAGGATGCCGGCGTCTCGACCCCCAGGCTGGTGGCGGCTGTACGCGTCGGTCCTGAAGCCGCTGCGATCGCAACCTGCCAGGTGCGCGGCACGACGCTCGACAAGCTGGCCGTGCCGCCGTCAGACCAGCAGCTTGAGCGGGCCTGGGATGCCACCAGGGTGCTGCACCGGCGGCGGGTCACACATCGCTCGCTGATCGCCAGGCACATCGAGATATCCGGCGAGGACGGCGACCAGGTAACGCTGCTCGAGCCCGGTGACGGGGACATCGCGGCCACAGACCTGCAGATCCGGCTGGATCTCGCCCAGCTCACCGCGACCATGGCACTGCTGGTGGGACCGGAGCGCGCCGCGGCGCTAGCGCGTCGCAAGCTCGGTTCAGCAATGGTGGCAAGCCTTGTGCCGCTGCTCCAGCCGGTGGTGTTGCACCGCTCGACGAGGGTGGAGTTGCGCCGACGCAAGGATGTGCTGCCGGCTTTGCGAAAGCAGTTCGTCGCCGCCTCGCCGGGTGCCGAGGTACCGCCCGAGCAGCTTGAGCGCGTCCGGCCACGTGGCGTAATCACGCTTGTGGCGGCGGTCTTCGCGGCCTACCTTCTCATCGGCCAGTTCAACAAGCGCGACTTCATTACGGTGCTCAGGCAGGCGGACTGGCGCTGGGTGCTCGTGACGCTGGCGCTGTCAGCCATTACCTACGTCGGGGCCGCTTTCGCGCTCTCCGGGTTCGTGCTGGAGAAGCTGAGATTTGCCCGTACCTTGCTGGTCCAGCTAGCCGGGAACTTCGTGACCCTTGTGACGCCGGCCGCGGTCGGCGGTGTGGCGGTGAACATACGGTACCTGAACAAGGCCAACGTTGCCCCGGCTGATGCAGTGTCGAGCGTGGGCCTTTCACAAGTCTTCGCCTTGATCGTGCATTTGCTTCTCCTGGTCATTTTCCTCGTGCTGACCGGCGGATCGCCCGGCACGTCGATAAAGCCGCCGGGCTGGTCGTACATAGCGCTGGCCGTCGTGGGCGCGGTGGCGCTCGCGGTGCTGGCATTTCCCGCCGGGCGGAGGCTGGTCCGCTCCAGGGTGGCGCCGGCACTCGGTCAGGTCATCCCCCGGCTGCTCGACATCGCGCAGCGGCCGGCCAAGCTCGCCGAAGGCATCGGGGGAGCCCTGATGCTCACTCTCGCCTACATCCTCTGCCTGGACGTCTCGGTGCGAGCCGTCGGCGGCCATGCACAGGTCTTCGCCGTCGGCGTCGTGTACCTGACCGCTAGCGCGATCAGTTCGGTGGTGCCGACGCCTGGCGGAGTCGGCGTGGCCGAGGTGACCTTGTCGGGTGCGCTTGGTGCGGTGGCGCACGTGTCGACGGCGTTCGCGCTGAGTGCGGTACTGCT